>JAKQNG010000323.1 GCA_029565915.1 Deltaproteobacteria bacterium | reverse complement strand
ACGGCGACGTGGACTGGATTGAATTCTTCACGGCCGATGGACCGGACGATACCGACACGGACGAACCGGATACGGACGAACCCGACACGGCGACCGATACCAACCACGAGGCCACTTTCCACCTCTTCTTGTTGATTGGACAGTCCAACATGGAGGGCTATCCCCAGGCCCAGGCGGCCGACAAGGTGGAAGACCCGCGCGTCCGGGTGCTCGGCTACGACAACTGCACGGCCACGGGCCGCGAGGACGGGCAATGGGACGTGGCGTCACCTCCTTTGCACAGCTGCTGGAACATGGCACTGGGCCCGGGGGACTGGTTTGCCAAAACGCTCATCGATCACCTTCCGGACGGCGACACCATCGGCCTTGTGCCCTGCGCAAAGAGCGGCGAAGCCATCGCCACCTTCATGGAAGGAGGCACCCACTACACCTGGATGGTCAACCGGGCAAAGGCGGCGCAGGACGCGGGCGGCGTCATCTCCGGCATTCTCTTCCATCAGGGCGAATCCAACTGCACCGATCCGGGATGGCCCGCCAACGTGGCAGCCATGGTCGCATCTCTCAAGGAAGATCTGGGCCTCGGCAACGTGCCATTCCTGGCAGGGGAGCTGCTCCGGGCTGAAGGGGGCGGCAGCTGCGGCGGCCACAACACGCTGGTGGCCCAGTTGCCCGGGCTGATCACCAACGCCCATGTGATTTCTTCGGAGGGCTGCTTTGAAGATACCAGCGACACCGTCTACGACCTGCACTTCGATCACGATTCCCTGGTCCTTCTGGGCACCCGCTACGGCGAGAAGATGATCGAAGTCCTCGGCCTCGACAAATAGCCGCCTTCCCGGTGGAGAAAAATGCCCGGAAACGCTATACTTCCGGCCATGTCCGTTGCCCGACAGATCGTCCTTGCCGCCGTTGACGACAACCTGTGCGCCCGCGTGAAGGAACATCTGACGCCCGCCGAGTGGACCGTTGTCGTTGTCCGGGACGCGGATGAGGCGCGCGCCGCGGCGCAACCCGACAGCGCCCATCTCTTTCTGGTGGATACAAATCTGGGTGCCGGCCCGGTCCGGGATATCTGTTCGGCCATCCGCAGCAGCAGCCGGGCGCAGATCGCCATCATCGCCATCATCGACAGTTACACGGAAATCCTCGACAACCTGATGGAAGCCACGGTGGATGACATCCTCATTTCCCCGTTCACCGTCTTCAGCCTGCTGGCGCGCCTCAACGCCCAGATGAAGCGCATCACCACCGCGGAACAGCTCGATTTCAAGGTGCGCGACTCCTGGACCCTCATCAACATCACGTCGCGACTGGTCGGAAAGGGAGACCTGCTCTACAGCCTGTACGACATGGTCACCATTCTCGCCTCCGAACTGGGCGCCAACCGCGGTTCTGTGGTGCTGGTCCGGCAGCAGGGCGATCTGGGCCTCGTCATCGCCTCCAGCGATAATCGGGAAATTCAGGACCTGATCATCAACCTGGACGCCTATCCCGAAATCCGCACGGTGGTGAGCAGTCGTCAGCCGCTCATCGTCACCGACGTGTCCGATTCCCCGGTGCTGAAGGATGTTTTGCCGACCCTGCAGAGCATGAAAGTGCGATCCATCGCCCTGTTTCCCATCGTGGAGGAAAACCACGTGCTGGGGGTCATCTTTCTGCGCTATTGCGAACAGCGCGGCGACTTCCACCAACGGGAGCTCGTCTTCTGCCAGACCGTGGCCAACGCCACCGCCATTGCGCTGCGCAACCACGAAATCACCGAATCCCTGCGGCGCAAGGATCAGCAGATCGCGCAGGTACAGAGCGAGGCGCGCAACCGTCTGGCCGCCCTGAAGCCCTACGAAAACTTCTTCATGAGTTCCATGGACGGGCTCATGGTGCTCTCCGATTCCGGGGTGGTGGTGTTCGTCAATCCCGAGGGGGCCGCCCTGTTCGGCCTTCCGCCCGAACGCATCAAGGGCGTTCCTTTCGCCAGCCTGTTGCCCGAAAGCCAGGGCGATCGGTTTGAGTCCCTCATCGAGCGCAGCGAACGGGGCATCCGGGGCGCCGTGGATCTGGACATTGTGCAGGTGGACGGGGACGAAACCCACGATAAAGTCATCAGCGTGTCGTGCACCCTGCTCGGCGATGAAGGCATGACCCTCCTCACCATCCGCGACGTCACCGGCGAGCGGCTGACCGCACGACGCCTTCTGGAGGCCCAGGAACAGCTGATCCGATCGGAAAAGCAGACCGCCATCATGGAGCTGGCCGGTGCCGCAGCCCACGAGCTGAATCAACCCCTCACGTCCGTGCTGACAAGTCTGGCCATCTTCAAACGGTTGGCCAACGACGGTGTGGAGACGCCCCTGCGGCTGCTGGAGGCCATGGAACAGGAAGTGGACCGGATGACCGCCATTATCCGCAAACTGAGTTCTCTCACGGACTACACCACGCGGCAGTACGTGGGAGACGCCCGCATCGTCGATCTGGAAGGCTCCGCCCGGAAAAGCAGAACGGAAGCGGACAGGAAATGAACACCGCCGTCACCCTGAACCCCTATTTCACCCGTGCCCTCGTCACCGTCACGCAGGAGCTCCACGCGACCATGCCGCGGGACGAGCTGCTGAAACTCTTCGCCCAGGTGTTCCGGGACCTGATTCCCGACACGCTGCAATGCTTCCGCGTTGTCAAGGAGGAGGGCGGCGCCCTTGATGTCGTCTATGCCAACGGACGGCTGAAGTTCGAAGAACGAGAAACCTTCAAGGTCACCCAGCGTTCCATGGAAGGACTGCTGCTGACGGACGAGCAGCGGGAGGAGGTGTTCCATCAGGGCAATGTGCTGCCCGTAGACGAATACGCCACAATTTTTGAGGACGGCAACCGGGGATTCTGTTTCCTCCTGTGCGATCGCAATGCGCTGTACGGCATCGTCAACTTCGAATACCCGCGTTCTCCTTCGTCCATGGAAAACGACCGGGCGGCTGTCCTGCCCTTCATCCACCTGTTTGTGGCGGCCCTGCGAAACGCCCGTCTCATGAGCGAAACCATCCGATTGAAGGAGTACTGGGAAAAGCTGCTGTACAGCGCCAACGCGCCGGTGGTGGTGGTGGATCGGGATGGGCGGATCACGCTCATGAACCGGGTGTTCGAAGAGCTGACGGGCATGACCCGGGACGCCATCCGCGGAAAGGAATTCCTGTCCATCGTGCCCGCCTCCAGCCGCACGCGACTTTTGCGCAACATTCTTTCGGCCGTGTCCGGTGAACCGTCCACCAACATCGAAATGCGATTTCCACGGCACGGCGATGAAGAGGATGTGGCACACATCGCCTTCAACAGCGCCTCCGTTTACAACTCGTTCGGCCAGGTGGAAGGGGTCATTTTTGTCGGCCAGGATCTGACGCTGATCAAGGATCTGCAACGACAGATCATCCATTCAGAAAAGCTGTCCACCCTGGGCCAGATCGCTGCGGGTGTGGCCCACGAGCTGAACAACCCCCTCACCTCCATCACCGTGTACACAAATTACCTGCTGCAGAAGCTCTCTGGAACCATCAGTCCGTCGGATCTGCAGAAGCTCGAAAGCATCGGCGAAGGGGCTCGACGGATTTCCTCGTTTACAAAAGACCTCGTATCCTACGCGCGGCCCTCGGAAGACCATCCGGAGCCTCTCGATCTGGTGCACCTCCTCAAGCGATCCGTGTCCTTCTGCGAACCCACCATCGCCTCCACGGGCGCGGCGGTCACCATGGATCTGCCCGACCGACTCCCGCCGTTCTTCGGCATCGAAGGACAGATGGAACAGGTGTTCGTCAACCTCGTCACCAACGCCTGCCATGCCCTCGACAAGCCCGGGGGGCAGGTTCAGATCCGGGCTGTCTGCCCGGACGACCAGCAGATCGTCATCTCGGTATCGGACAACGGGCGGGGCATTCCGCAAAAGAACCTGTCGCGGATCTTCGATCCGTTCTTCACCACCAAGAACGTGGGAGAAGGAACCGGGCTCGGGCTGTCCATCGTGCGGAACATTCTCGAAAACCACAGCGCGAAAATTGATGTCCAGAGCGAAGAGGGAAAGGGCACCACATTCGCCATCACCCTGCGCGTCAGCTGAAAAAAAGAAAAGCGAATCAGCGGGTGATGAGTGTTCCCGCACAGCGGCCCAGGGCTGCCTGATAGATGCTGTCCGGGTCGGTCATACGATACACCAGGGCGCGGACGTTGTTCTCCGACAGCAGGGTCACCGCCGTCAGATCCATGACCCGGAGCCGGCGCTTCACCATTTCGGCAAAGGTGATGGTGTCAAAACGCGTCGCATCGCGGTTGACGGCCGGATCGCTGTCGTACACGCCGTCCACCTTGGTGCCCTTCAGATACAGATCGCAGCCCAGCTCCGCGGCCCGCAGGGCGGCGCCGGAGTCCGTCGAAAAAAACGGATTGCCCGTACCGCCGGCGAGGAGCACCAGCGTTCCCTGTTCCAGCGCGCGCCGCGCCTCGTCGCGCACGTAGGGTCGGCCGATGGGCGAAAAGGGCCGCGCCGTGAACAGCTCCACCGTGCCCCCGGCCCGCAGGATGGCGTCCTTCAGGGCGAGGGCATTGATTACCGTGGCGAGCATGCCCATCTCATCGGCGGTTACCCGGTCCATCCCCGCCGCGCCGTCCGACAGGCCCCGGAAGATGTTGCCGCCGCCCAGCACCAGCGCCGCTTTCGCCCCTTCCCCCTGGGCCCGCACCAGCTGGCCGGCCACATTGTCCAGCACCGCCGGCTCGAAACCGAACCCCTTTGTGCCGGCGAGCACTTCGCCCGACAGCTTCAACACCACTTTCGGCAGGGAGGTCATGACGGAGGGACTACTTCATCATCTCGGCCACTTCGGCGGCGAGATCATTGACGCGTTTCTGGATGCCCTCGCCCACTTCATAGCGGACGAACCGGACCACCCGGACGTCATCACCGAAGGAAGCGAGCAGCGCCGCGACGGTGGTTTCGCTGTCCTTGACAAAGATCTGGTCCACCAGGCAGTTTTCCTTTTTCCATTTGGCCAGCTTGCCCTCCACGATTTTCGGGGCAATTTTTTCGGGCTTGCCTTCTTCTTTCACCTGGGCCGTGAAGATTTCGTTCTGCTTGGCGATGTCCGCTGCGGGAATGTCCTTCTCCTGGATATAGGACGGATTCATCGCCGCGATGTGCATCGCCACGTCGTCGGCCATGGCGCCGAAATCGTCTCCCGCAGCAACGGCGGCGTCCTTTGTCGTCACTTCCGCGATGACACAGATACGTCCATTGTCGTGATTGTAGGTGCCGATGCGCCCGGTGCCTTCTTTGATTTCATAGCGCTCCACCCGACGCAGCGTAATCTTTTCACCCGTTGCCGCGGTGAAATTGGTCACCGCCTGTTCCACGGTGATGTTCTTGTCAAGGACATACGGAGATGCCGCCAGGGATTCCACCGTGGGGTTGCTCATGCCCGCCACCTGTCCGGCGATGGCGTTGTACAACGCCGCGAATTTTTCGCCCTTGGCAACAAAATCGGTTTCGCAGTTCATTTCAACCAGGGCAACGACCCGTCCGCCGTTGGCCACGCACATGCCCACCTTGCCTTCCGCCGCGATGCGTCCCTGTTTCTTGGCGGCTTTGGCGATGCCGCGCTTCTGCAGCTCTTCAATCGCCTTTTCAATATCGCCATTCGTCTCGGCAAGCACCTTTTTGCAGTCCACCACGCCGGCAGAGGTCCGCTCGCGCAGTTCCTTGATCATATCCATGGTAATCTGAGCCATCTCTCTATCCTTTCAAACGGGTCCGTTCGCGATGGGCGTCCGGAACATCAAAATCATTTTTCTTCCGTCTCCGCGTCGGTTGCCTCGTCGTATTTCGCCACCACGGCGGCCGCCTTGGCGCGACTGCGGGATCTGGCGTGCCGCTGCTCCACCTTCGGGCCTTCGCCCGCTGCCTCTCCACGGGTTGCCGTTCCCTTCATCACTTCGCGTCGGCGCTTCACGCCTTCCTGCACCGCATCGGCAATTCTGGAGGTGATGAGCTTGATGGTGCGAATGGCGTCATCGTTTCCCGGAATCGGCAGATCGATGTTGTCCGGATCGCCGTTCGTGTCGATGAGCGCGATGACCGGAATCTTCAGTTTGCGCGCTTCCGCCACCGCGTTGTACTCCTTGGTCGGATCCACGATAAACACGGCTGCCGGCAGAGCCTCCATGTCCTTGATGCCGCCGACGAACCTGTTCATTTTGTCGTATTCCTTTTCCATCTTCAGGCGCTCTTTTTTCACGAACGCATCCAGAGAGCCGTCCGCGCGCATGGCGTCAATGCGCTTCATGCGCTCCACCGTGTTGCGGATGGTGGCAAAGTTGGTCAGCGTGCCGCCGAGCCAGCGATAGGTGACCGAATGCATGCCGCACCGGGTTGCCTCTTCGGCAATCACTTCCATGGCCTGACGCTTGGTGCCGACGAACAGCACGGAGCCGCCCCGGGCCACCAGGTTTTCCACGGTTTCGTAGGCCTGATTGAACAGCTTCTGGGTCAGCCGCAGGTCGATGATGTGCACGCCGTTGCGGCTGCCGTAAATGTAGCGGGACATCTTCGGATTCCAGCGCTTGGTGTGATGTCCGAGATGAACGCCCGCCTCGAGAAGGTCGCGCAGGTTCACCAGTTCTTTGCGGGTTTCGTCGATGGCCGGAATGGCCGGATCCTGGGTCATGATATCCTCCGGGTTGCTCATGGAGTGATCGCGATTGCGGTCAATCCGCCTCCGCTCCTCATCCTGATCCAATTCCGATTTCTCCCGGAACACCCGGATCGGGCCGGCGAACCGCCGGATGGAGCGTGTGTATTTCCGGCCTTATTGCCGGAGGCGCCTCATTATCACCCGACCTGACCCGGGGCAAGCAAATACGTCTCAGTAAAACTGCCAGGCCAGCCCGAGCCGCAGCATGTAGCTGTCATAGCGGGGCATGAGCCACACGGGATGTCCTTCGGATTCGCCTTCCCGGGAAGGACCCGACGGATTGAGGGTGTTGATTTGAATCTGGGTGGTGACCACCAGGCCGGTGCCGCCAATCTGGAAATCGCAGCCCACGGCGATGGGCAGCTGCACAAAGAGGCCCGATGATATCCGATCAATGAAGTGGAATCCGATGCCCATGCCCGCCCAAGGTTCCACGGAGCGACCGCCGGTGAGCACAAACCGCAACCGGTAACGGGCCAGCACATTCATGTCGAAGAACGGCCCGGGAACGCTGATACCGGAAGCGAGCCGCATGCCGACGGTGCCGTCCAGCCCCTTTTCAGACGTGGGAAAACCCAGGTCCGCAAACAAGCCGGCGCTGAAGGCGTAGCGCTGCCAGTCATCCGTCGTCCGCCGCCGCGTGGCGCCCGTCACGCCGTCGACCACGTGGGTGCGACCCGCATGCATGGATGGACCGCCATCGACACCGACTTGACCGTGGGGGACATCATCCATGCGGTAATCAGCGGCGTCGGCGTCGCAGACCGACGCCAGAAACAGGAGCGGCAGCAATCGAAGGAACAGGCTGTCGGGGTGGCAGAACATGCCCGTGCCGCTACTTCTTGTTGAACATACCCAGGAATCCGGGCTTCTTGAATCCGCCGGAATTGCGGCGGCGCATTTCGATGAGCCGTATCTCCCGCGCAGCCTCAATGTTGCGCGGATTGATATCCAGCACTTTCTGGAACTGATTTCTCGCCTCATTCACATGTTCAGCGAGCTTCAACACCTGGGCGAAGAAGAAGTGGACGCGCTCAGAGTTGGGATTTGCCTTTTCCGCATCGCGGAAAACCGAAAGCACCGACTTCGCCGGAGCCTTCCCGAGCTTCACCCGGAGGTAGGCGTGGGCGGCCATGTAATCGCCGTCGTCGGGGCAACTGGACAGGGCCTTCTCCACCATGGCAAAGGCCTCGTCCACCCGATCCTGCCGCAGGACGACGAGGGCTTTCTGAAACAGCGTGGAGGCCTCAATGGTCAGCCGCACCTGCTTTTCCTCCTCGGTTTCCGCCGGCACGTCACCGGCCCTCTGCGGCGGCGAACCGCTCGACAGCTGCTCGTCGTAGGTCTCCCGGCGATCCAGGTCGGTCAACGTGCTGTGGGCCTCGGAGAGGTTGGCAAAAATGTAGGCAAGGGTTTCGCGCAGGTCCTCGAAGCCTTCTTTCGCGGCGCGGTCCGGATGGAATTTCTTGGCCATGCGGAAGAACACCGTGCGAATTTCAGCGGCCGGGGCACCTGTTTCCACACCCAGCATCTCATAGTAGTTGCGCGATGAGATGCCAGCGGCCATCTGCCCGATTTCATCCCGCAGGGTCTGTATCTCGGGCGGCCAGGAATGCCGCGCCGGCGGCGGCGCCGTGGAATCAAAGCGGATGGGCGCCATGGAACGGCGGGCTTCTTCGACCTTTTCTCTGGTCACCACCTGCAGCGTCTTGGTGATGATGAGGACGTAGAGCATCCGCTTCATCGTCTCGGCATCGAGCACGTCCCACTTTTTCAGGGATTCCAGATCCTGAGGGCTTTCGAGGAGTTTGCGGCACAGGGACCGTTCCTCCCTTGTGAACCGGTAGCGGGCAATGGCGTCCGCGTCCGCGAGGAAAAACGAGCGGTCCCGCAGAGTGTTCACGGTGGCGTTCAGGGGCATGGCGTCGCCGTGAAGCCGGACGCCGGTCATCAGCAGGGCAAAGGGATCGAGGCTGACGAGCTCCGACGAACCGCCGGTGATGAGATTCACGCCCTGATAAAACGCATAGGCCGCTTCGGTCATGACAAAACCGTGCACCATCTTGCGGGTCATCTGATCGGTGATGCCCGTCACGAGGGCGGCCCCGTCGATGAACCCCATGCGGACCAGCACCTGTCCGTGGAGTTCGCCGGTTTTTTTCATTTCTTCCACGCTGTCCCGCAACTGCTTCGCGTTGATGACACCGGCATCCAGCAGGATTTCTCCCAGCCGCCGGCTGTCCCGCGTGGTGTCCACCTTGGCCGGGGCGCCGTCCCGGAAATAAATGAGCAGTCGATCCTTGTGATCCTGCAGCTCCAGTGTGCCCTGCAGCTTCCGCTCAAGGACGTAGACGAGGATATGCGCGAACGGCGTGTGGGACAGGGTGCCTCGGGCAATGGGTTCGGGTCTGGGGGCGGTCATGAAACGATTGATCCAGTCTGCTGTACAGTTGTGTTAAAACCTACCATGCACCAACAGGCGCGGCAATGCCGATATCCGGCGGCCGGGGCCATTGACACGGCCTTTCTTCGTGACTTCGTTGTGTCCATGGATGCGATGACCGCCATTACCACCAGACGAAGCGTCAGAAAATTCACGGACCAATCGGTGGACTTCCGCCTGCTGGAAGAACTGGTGGCAGCAGCCTCCTGCGCACCCTCGGCGGGAAACGCCCGCCCATGGAGCTTCGTCATTGTCGACCGGCGGGAGGTGCTCGACGCAGCGGAACGGGTGAACCCCTACGCCACCGCCGCCCGGGGCGCCCCCTGCGGAATCCTGGTGTGCGGCATGCCCGAAAAAGAAAAGCACCGAGGGTTCTGGGTACAGGACTGCGCCGCCTGCACGACCACCCTGCTCCTCGCCGCCCACGCCAGAGGGCTGGGCACCTGCTGGACCGGCGTCTATCCCATCCGCGACCGGGTGGAGTCGTTCCGGCGGATGGCAGCCCTTCCCGTCGATGTCACGCCGTTTTCCCTGGTGCTCATCGGATACACGGATCGCCGTGCCACAGAAGCCCCGGATCGAACCGGCGGGGGCAGTCTGTTCTACAATATCTGGGGACACCGGGAGATCCCCTGAACACCCGCTCCGTCCCGACCGCCGCAGATTCCATCATCCGCCCAGATTAATTAAGAATATTTGGATATTGTGTTCTCTAATCAATGAGTTGACACTCTTTTGCCATACGAGGGAGGTAGACCTGTGACGATCATTATTCGCAACCTGATTGCAGTTATCTGCTGTCTCTGGATTGTTTCGTGCGCGGAAGCGCAGATTGGTCCGAACCTGGATTCCGGCGACGGCGACGCGGATACGGACGCGGATACGGACGCCGACACGGACGCCGATTCCGATGGGGATGCCGATTCCGACACGGATACGGACACGGACGCCGACAGCGATTCGGATTCGAGTACGGAATCGGATTCCGGAACGGATTCCACCGATTCGGAAACGGTCGATACGGATACGGAAACGGAATATGACACGGTTCCCGTCGACGATACGGACACAACCGACGACGGCAGCGAATGCACGGTGGAGACCGCGGCGACGGACTGTGCCGCGGATGAATACTGCGTGGAGGGATACTGTTGCGACATGCCCTGCACGGGACGGTGCGAATCCTGCAGCCTGGAAGGCTTTGAAGGCACCTGCACACTTCTTCCGGGCCTGACGAGCTGCCGGGCATCTGCGGGCATCTGCGACTACGTCGAGCGCTGCGACGGCACGAGCCCCTGGTGTCCCGAAGACACCTTCACGGGCGCCACCAAACTGTGTCGCGAGAGCGTCGGCGAATGCGACCCCGAAGAACGGTGCAACGGCGCCGGTCCCGAATGTCCCGAAGATGTGGTGCTCGCCTCGGGCACCGCCTGCGGCAGCGGCGCCACCTCCAACTGCGACAACGCGGATCGCTGCGACTCTGCCGGGCAGTGCTCTCCCAACTGGAAGGCAGACGACACTCCCTGCGGCACATCCACCACCGAGTACCGCTGCAGCACCACTGACTGCAACGCCATTCCCCAGAGCCGCACGCAGGGCAGCAGTTGCCAGTCCGGCGTGTGCACGGCCATCGCGGAGCCGGCCTGGATCGATCTGGATACCTGTACGTCCAGCGAGATCTGCGTGGCGGGTTCGTCGTCGGCCACCTGCAGTCCCTGCACCAGTCCACCCAACAACTCCTGCAACGACGACCTCGATTCCGTACAGTACGTCGACACGGGAACCTGCGATGCCGGCGGCGCTGCCCCGGCCTGTTTCTACGCGTCCAGCGTCGTCGATTGTGCGTACCCGACCGACAACTGCGTCAACGGCATCTGCACGGGCTTCACCTGTATCCCGGCCGAAAAAAATAAGTCCTATCCCTGGGACACGGCCGCTGATGACATGGGCTGGGCCCTCTCCGGCAACTGGCAGCACTCCAGCAACTGGCCCTACAATTACACGGAATACTATCTGCAGATCGCCAATCTGAACGATGGCATAACGACACCGGCGGATCATGTCCTGCTGTCTCCCACCTTTGAATTTGCCGCCTGTACCGGATTGACCGTCAATTTTGCCTACTGGATCGACAACAACTGGGCCAAGTGTTCTCCCACCAAGGCCAGCCTGCGACTCGAATGCGGCCACGGCACCTCATGGACACTGGTTCACGAAGAGTTTGAAATGGACACCAACAACCAGGGCGGATTCGACATCGAAGCGGATGCCACCGCCTGCATCAGTGAACAGGTCCAGTTCCGCTTCATGGTCGCGAACATGTGCGCCGGCGCCGTGAACCGGATCATCGTGGACGAGTTCCAGATCAGCGTGGATTAGAAAATGGGATTCACGATAATACGTCGATTAACGGTGGGGATGATTCTGCTGTCCGCAGTGCTGCTGCCCGGTTGCATCACCGCCACCATCGGCGGAATGGACGGCGGTGAGGATACAGACACGGAGACGACCGATTCCGGCACGGAAAGCCCGACAGACCCGGACAGCGGATCGGATTCGTCGGACAGCGACACCGACACGGATACGGATGGCGACACGGACACAGATGGCGACACGGATACGGATACGGATACCGACACCGACACGGATTCCCTTCCCCCCGACACGTCGTCGGACAGCGCCGACTCCGACACGGTGCCCTTCGGCGATGAATGCACCGCCCAGACCGTGGCCCTCGACTGCGCCCCCGGCGAATACTGCGTGGAAGGTTACTGCTGCAACGCGCCGTGCGCCGGCGAATGCGCGTCCTGTCGGATTCCCGGCTTTGAGGGAACCTGCACCCTGCGGCCCCTGCACTACATCTGCCGGGCCCCGGTGGACGGATGCGACAATGTGGAGCGCTGCGACGGCGAATCCGCCCAGTGTCCGGCGGACACGTTCACCATCACGCCCCGGGAATGCCGGCCGAGCCGCGGGGAATGCGACCCGGCGGAATCCTGCAACCTGGGGGTGAATCCCCCTGTTTGTCCCGTCGACATCATTGAAACGGTCCACACGCCCTGCGGCGACAGCAGCAGCGACGAATGCGACAATCCCGACACCTGCAATGCGGCCGGCGAATGTGCCCCCAACCCGAAGGCGGACGGCATCGCCTGCGGCAGCTCCACCACCGATTATCGATGCAGCACAAGCGACTGCACCGCGAAGCCCCAGCGACAGGTGACCGGCAGTTCCTGTCAGACCGGCGTGTGCACTCCCATCTCGTCGCCGGTCTGGGAGAATCTGGATACCTGCACGTCCAGCGAGATCTGCACCTCGAACGCATCTTCCGCGTCGTGCAGCCCGTGCACTGCCGTGCCGGACGACTCCTGCAACGTCGACGGGGATGCGGTGGTGTACACGGGCGGGGTGTGCAGCGCGACGACCGGATCGCCGGCCTGTTCGTATCCCTCCGTGGTGGAAGAGTGCGTGGCGCCCACGGATACCTGCATCGCCGGTGAATGCGTCAATTTCACCTGCGAGGCGACAGACAAGAACCGGACGTGGAATTTTCAGACCGGGCTGCCTTCTTCGGGCTGGACGTTCGGCTCCAACTGGTATCTGAGTCAGGAGCAGCCCTGGACCGGCGGCAATTTCTATCCGTCCTTCACCGCGCCAGCCACCTACAGCTCCGACCTCACCATGGCCGTCTCCCCTGCCCAGGACCTGGCCGCCTGCAGCCAGATCAACGTGGTGATGGATTTTTACCTGAAGGACGAAGACTACGAATGCGAAACCATGGGGGATGTGTTGCTCCAGTGCGGCTCGGGGTCCGGCTGGACCACCCTGCAGACCTGGAGCGAAATTTCCCGGGATGCGGTGACCGAAATCAACCAGCAGAACCTCACCATCGACGCGGACGCCTGCAACGCCAACCCGGTCCAGTTCCGGGTCCGCATCGAAAACATCTGTTTCCAGGGCGTATCCCGCATCGCCTTCGACAACTTCCGCATCGAGATTCCCTGACCGTCCGGGTTTCCCGGCGGGAGGGTCAGTCACTCCACCAGATCGGCGTGGCCGCAAATTCCATGAGGGCCTCCCACTTGGGCGAGGTGTCCTGCACAATGGACTCCAGGGCCCCCCAGCTGCCGTATTTTCCCGGGATTCCCGCATCGCCGAAGTGGACGAACAGCCGTCCGCCGGCCCTTTGCCACACGTCGAAGTGCTCCAGGTAGCGGTCCCGCATCCGCCCGTCCCGGTTGAGCGCCAGGTGAAACGCGATGACGTCCGGGTCTTCCTGCAGGGGCGTACCCACGGCGGTCACGTGCTGGCCCCCTTCGAAGGCGTAAAGGGACAGGCCCCGGTCGGCTGCCAGCTCCGCGAAGCCCCGGTATACCGCTTCCCTGGAGGCCACGTCCCCTGTACAGCCCGACAGGTGCCGCCCGTCCGCGAGCTGCTCCATACCCCGGGTCAGGCCGCCGTCGCTGTCCGCAAACCAGGGCCGGATTTGATCCATGTGCGCCTCGTCCCCCAGGCAGCCGTCAAAGGCGGCGGAGATGGCCAGCACATCGAACCCGTGTTCTGCGCAGGGCACACGTCCGCTCTCCTGTGCGACGAAGTCGGGACAGGCGAGGGCCGTTTCTGCCGCCGCCGTGGCGTCTTCGGGGAGGGAGAGGACACAGCGCACCCGGTGGGGAGCGTCGGCGAACACGACGGTCTTGAAGATGTCGCAGATGGCGGCCGTCTGCGCCGCGTGCCACTGGAGCAGGGCATCCGGGGCATCCCCCAGCAGGGCGAAGCTCTCCGCCTCGGCCTCGGGCTGACGGCGCATCTGCGGGTCCCAGATTCGATCGGCGTGTTCGACCAGAACGACAAGGGACGGGTCGAGGGTGTCGCGGAATGCCGTTGCCAGCTCCCGCACGTAGTTGTCGTCCGCGAGAAGGGGCACGTTGATCCACGGATGCACCTGCAGCCGGTTGCACAGGTCGATGGCCGCGGTCCAGGGAAACCCCGACACGGTCCAGCTCCGATCCGTCTGCAGGGGACGGTCCGCCCAGCGCGGCGCCCCGACATCCATGGGGCCGGTCCAGTTGGCGAAGCGCAGCACTCCCACTTCCTTCATCCGGTCCAGCCACACGGGGGTAAAGGTCTCGCCGTTGTCAAAATCCGGCACGAGGGGTTCGGGCACGATGGAGATGTTCCGCAGGTAGTCGGCCGGATCGGTGGCGTCGATCTGCAGCAGATGGTTGCCGGTGGACACCTCCACCACGTCTGCGCCCGGCGCGGATGCCTCTTCCACCTTCACGGCGGACCAGTGGTAGGAGATGGTGCCGCTGCCGTCATAGCGGACGAGGACCCGGTTGAACAGCGCGGGTCC
>JAKQNG010000303.1 GCA_029565915.1 Deltaproteobacteria bacterium | reverse complement strand
CGACAGCGACACCGATGCCGATACGGACACCGACGGCGATACGGACACCGACGGGGATACCGACAGCGACACCGATGCCGACACGGACAGTGACAGTGATGCCGACAGCGACACGGATCCGGTGGTGGCGGACCTCGGGGACTACTGCACGAACCCGCCCGTCTACGTGGATGATGCCACTTACCAGACCCTGCGCCCGGAGACCTCGGACGTCTTCCACGAATCGGAGCACTTTGTCGCGAGGTGGAATGCGGATGACGGCGTGGTGCTGAGCGACGGGGAAATCCAGCAGGGACTCACCGGTCTCGAGGACGTGTGGGACCTGTACATGGATCAGGTGGGCTTCGTGCCGCCCTACAACGGGATGGACACCCGCTACAAGGTCAGCGTCAACGTCAGCGATGAAGGCTATGCCACCGGCGCCGGCACCGGCGTCATGGATCCGGAGCTGTGGGTCCACTACAATGCCTACAAATCTCTTGGCGTGACCGCCCACGAGTTTGCCCACACCCTGCAGTTTGCCTCCCGGGGCTTGCGGGATTCATCATATGTGGGCTGGGCATGGGAATCCCACGCCCAGTGGATGCGGCACCAGTATTTTCACGACGACGTGGACTGCGCCAACGACATGGTGAACGCGCCCTACCTGTATTACGGCAGCACCCGGAACCGCTACTGCAACTGGCAGTTCTGGGAATTCCTGAAGGACAAATACTGCTACCGCGTGATCAACGACATGTGGGAAGAGTCGCCGGAGTACGACGATCCGGCGCGCTACGAAGCCGATCCCTTCTCGGTCATCATGGACAATCTGGGCTGGGACGTGCGGCGGATGAACGACGAATTCGGCTATTTCGCCATGCACAACGTCACCTGGGACTACGACAACGGCGAGGTGTACCGGGATGGATTCGGTTCCTACGACAACCGCACGGGGCTGCGGCACCGCCGGGTGACGCCCCTTGTCGCCATCGACGAAGAACAACGACGCTACGCGGTGCCCGGATACTTCGCACCCCAGCGCTGGGGCTACAACCTGGTGCGCCTGTTTCCCGAAGACGGTGCGACAGAGGTGACCGTCACCTTCCGGGGCGTGGTGCAGGATGCGCCGGCCAATGCGGATTTTGGCGGGTGGGCGGATGTGCCCGATGCCATTCCCGATCCGGCGTCCGGCTGGCGCTGGGGACTGGTGGCGGCCGGGCAGGATGGCATGCCCCGATACAGCGCGCTGCAGCGGGACGACGCGGGGGACCTGACCTTTTCACTGGAGGAATCCAACGAGGAACTCTGGCTGGTGGTGGTCGGCGCGCCGACGCAGGTACATCAGATCCGGTGGGACCAGCTCTATCCCACCATCTACCGCTTTCCCTGGATGGTGCAGATGGCAGGCGCGTGGCCCGAAGGGTATCAACCGGATGCCCCGTCCCCGGGTGCGGGTGCTCCCCATTCCAACGGCGGCGGCTGGGTATCGTCCTCCGCATCGGTGGCCTCGTCCGCCTTTGTGGGGCCCCACGCGATGGTACTGGGAGGCACGGTATCGGGCAATGCGCGCATCGAAGGACATGCGGTGATTTACGGCGGAACGGTGTCGGACAACGCGATAGTGGGTGGCGGCACCCTGATGGATGGCGGTTCGGTCAGCGGCGATGCACGGGTGGAAACCGTGTACAACATGCTGAACCGCAACATCTCCGGCACGGCTCAGCTCTACGGCGACATGGAGCTGGAAGGCAATCTGTCCAGCGGCGTGTATTACGGATTTGTCGCCACTGCGTCCATCGGCGACGCGGCCCACGGCGCAAATGCCACTGCGCCCCTTGTGGAAGTAACCGCCCCGGGCCCGTACACCTGGTACTGACCCATCCCCGGAACAGGGACTCCGCAACTACTTCTTGTCGTTGTCTTCGTCGAAGGTGAACTGCAGTTCGCCGTTGGTGGCGTCCGGTCGTTCCGGCGGCGGGCAGGCTTCCACCTCCAGGTGGACCCCGGCTTCCTCCGCCTCTTCCAGGGCCTGGAGTTGACGGATCATCCGCAGGTACATGCCTGCGGTGCGGTTGTCCGGATCGATTTCCACCGCCTTTTCCCACTGGATGCCCGCGTTCAGCTTTTCGCCGAGCGCGTAGTAGGTGGTGCCCAGAGAGATCAGGGCGGGAACGTAATTGGGGCGGGTTTCCAGCACCAGCTTGAACTGGACCACGGCTTCCCGCATGTATCCCGCGTCCCGCAGCAACTGGCCGAACCGGGTGCGGATATCGACGAAGTCGGGGCTGAGGGCCAGCGCCGCCCGGTATTGCTCAATGGCGCGATCCGTCATCTTCAGCTCGGCGTAAGCCTGTCCGAGCTCCGCGTGCATGTTGGTAATCTTGCCCAGCGCAAAAGGCTCGATCTGGGAAGTGCCGGGCTTGATGGCACAGGCCCGTTCGTGGACTTCCTTGGCCCGCGCGTACTTTCCCTGCTCGTTGTAGGTGACCGCCAGATTGAGGGCGGCTTCCGTGTAGCGCGGGTTGATCTCCAGCGCCTGTTCAAAATTCTGCTGGGCCTCGTCGATATCGCCCTTGTCGTGGCAGATGACGCCGAGCATGTTCCACACATCGGCGTAATTGCCAAAATGAACCACCGCCTGGCGGAGACACTCCTCGGCCTTTTCGAATTCCCGTTTCTGATAGTAGTCCCTGCCCCGGTCGAGAATAGCAATCTGCTTATCCATTGTTCTTCCCTTCCTCGTCGCTGGTCGCCAGCGCGTCCAGATACCGGCGGGCGCGGACCGCCTGGTGATTGTCGGGAAAAAGCGAAATGATCTGATTGAAAATCCGCTCGGCGTGTTCCTTTCTGCCCATCTCCAGGTAGGTGATGGCTTCGAGGAACATGGCATCGGGCACCAGCGGCGATCCCGGAAACTGTTTTGCGACGCTGTCGAGGCGCAGTGCCGCGGCGTTGCGCTTGTCGCGGTGGAGATAGAAATCGGCCACGTACAGCTCATGGCGCACGAGCGCGCTTTCCACCTCCACGTAAAGTTCCTTTGCCGCGGGCATATGCTCGCTGTCGGGCCAGGTGCGGATGAATTTCGCGAGGGCCGATCGCGCGTCCCGTGTGGCGGTCTGATCCCGCTCGTGGGCCGGCGGCGTGATGAAGAATTCACCGGGAATCTGTTCGTAGTATGCGCGGCTCTTCATGAATGCGGCGTAATGGGCCATCGGGTGGGTGGGATGCGCTTTCAGGAACTGCTCGTATTCCACCGCCGCCTCCGGATGGGAACCCTGAAAGAAATGACAATCGGCGGTTTTCAGCTCTGCCAGCGGCGCATAGCGGCTGTAGGGAAAATCCGTGACGACCTGACTGAACCGGTCCAGGGCATCCGTCCAGCGCTCCCGCTCATAGGCGATGACACCTTCTTCATAGAGCGCCGCAGCGGACTGCGTGTAATTGAGAAAAGTGGTCTTGTTCTTCTTTGCCGCGCAGCCGGTGACGGAAAGAACGATAAGGCTGACAATCGCGATTTGTTTCATGTGGCGCAAATTTTTTTTCCCGTTTGGTGACTGACCCGGACTGTAATGCAAAACTGCTTCAATGATAACCATTTATAGACAAATTAGCTGTTGCTGATGCGCGGACCTTGGACTAGCATACAGAAAACTCAGCGAAACAACAGGCGCGGATGCGCCTCATCTGCAGGGAGACAGAAATTCATGGCATCTATCATCAGCAGAACAGTTGTTGCGGCAGCCCTCTCCGGGCTGCTTCTGTCGGGCCTTCCAGTAGCCGCGGACGATTCACAGGACGCCTCCGCGTCCGTATCGCTCGATTCGGCGAAAGTAGAGACGACCGAAGGCCCGCAGGGGACGCAGTTATACCGGCCGACTCACGATCGCTTCAATCTGCACCTCGGTGTGGGTTTCGTGTACGGCATCGGCGACGATCTCTCCGACAACCGGTATGAGAACATGGGTGTGCAGGGCCTCGTGGGCTTCGACGTGGTCCTGGTGGAACCCCTGGCCCTGTCGTTTCAGGGCGGATTCAATTCGCTGATTGCCGGCGATAAATCCGAGAGCATCACCAGTGCGTTCGTCGGCGCCGGTCTCCGGCTGCGGTTCTTCGCCTCCACGAAGGGCGCCCTCACGGAGGGCGGTTCCGCTGCGGGCAACCTGTGGTTGGATGCACACTTCGACTACATCAATCATGTGTATGAAGACCATGGCGGATACGATATCGGGCTGGGTTACGAATTTGCCCTGTTCAAGAATATCAACATGGGTCCCTACGTGCGGTTCATGCACGTGGCCATCGGCGACGGCATCAAGTACATGGCGATCTCCGGCGGCCTGGCCATCTCCATTGCCGGCGACACGACCCCCGGCGACATGGACATGGACGGCGTGATCGACGAGCTGGACGGCTGCCCGCAGCAGCCCGAGGACATGGATTCCTTTGACGACGAAGACGGCTGCCCCGAAGCGGACAACGACGACGACGGCATTGACGATGCGGATGACAAGTGTCCCAACGAGGCCGGCATCAAAGAAAAACAGGGCTGTCCCGAAACCGATAATGACCACGACGGCATCGAAAACCAGGACGACATCTGCGCCGACGATCCGGAAGACAAGGACGGTTTCGAGGACGAAGACGGCTGCCCGGACAACGACAATGACGGCGACGGCATTGCGGACATGGACGACCAGTGCGTGGGCGAAGCCGAAGATATGGACGGCTATCAGGATGCGGACGGCTGCCCCGAAGCGGACAACGACGGCGACGGCATTGACGATGCGAGCGATCAATGCCCCAATGAGGCCGAAACGAAAAACGGCAGAGAAGATGAAGATGGTTGTCCCGACCTCGTCCGCGTGGAAGGCGATCAGATCAAGATCCTGCAGGTCATCTACTTCACGTTCGGCAAGGCGGCCATCATGGACAAGTCCTTTGATCTGCTGAACGAAGTGGCTGCCGTCGTCAAAGCCAAGCCGGATATCCGCGTGCGGGTGGAAGGCCATACGGACGACGTGGGCAAGGATGAGAAGAACCTGAAGCTGTCCCAGGATCGGGCCGACTCCGTGAAAAAATACCTGGTGGATGCGGGTGTGGAAGAGTCCCGGCTGGTGGCGGAAGGCAAGGGAGAAACAACCCCCATTGCGGACAACAAGACGAAGGAAGGTCAGGCCGCCAACCGGCGCGTGGAATTCCACATCGTCCGGCCGGAAGCCCCGGCTGCAGAAGCACCTGCCGCGGAAGCACCTGCCGCGGAAGCACCTGCTGCAGAAGCCCCCGCCGCGGAAGCACCTGCTGCCACTCCTGCCCAGTAGTTCGTTCTATCCCTGATCCCCGGAAGTTACGAAATTCCAAATTCCTTCAGTTTGTACAGCAGGGCGCGATGGCTGATTTCCAGCAGTCGCGCGGCGGCGGTCCGGTTGCCGCCCGTTTCCGCGAGGGCCCTGCGAATCAGCTCCTCTTCCACGGACCGGACAGCCTTCTTGATGGAGAGGTCGCTGCCTGCAGACGCGGTGCGCACCGGATCGTTTGCGTTCAGGATGGAGGCGGGCAGGTCCGAAGCGGCGATGAAATCCCCTTCGGCCAGCACCTGGGCCCGCTCGATGGCGTTCTGCAGTTCACGCACGTTGCCGGGCCAGGAAAAGGCGCGCAGCAACCGGCAGGCGTCATCCGTGAGGCCCTGCACGCGGACCCCCATCTTTTCATTGTTGCGTTCGATGAAGTGCCGGGCGAGCAGGAGGATGTCGTCGCCCCGCTCCCGCAGAGGCGGAATGCGGATGGGCAGCACGTTGAGGCGGTAGAAGAGGTCTTCGCGGAAGGTTCCCCGGGTCACCTGCTCTTCGAGGTCCTGCACGGTGGCCGCGATGAACCTCGAAG
>JAKQNG010000229.1 GCA_029565915.1 Deltaproteobacteria bacterium | reverse complement strand
CCTTTTGCGCGAGTTGACGGATTTGTTCGGGTTTCATTGGTGTTCCTCCCAAGTGTTTCGATG
Organism: Deltaproteobacteria bacterium; assembly: GCA_029565915.1. Taxonomy (GTDB): domain Bacteria; phylum Myxococcota_A; class Polyangia; order JAAYKL01; family JAAYKL01; genus JAKQNG01. Next base: position 1,507 of record JAKQNG010000229.1, on the reverse strand, counting down.
GATTTGAATGGCACACGGCCATGTTGTAGGCGAAAACCGCATCACGACGTCACGAACCGGAATCATCATATCAGAATCACAGATGAATGCAAACAGCGCCGGTTGCGTGCGGGGAGGGAAGCGGATACACTTGTTGTATGACTTTTTTCCGCCAAATGGCCGGAACCATGGCTCCCCGCAACCGCCGCCCACGGCGGCCGGCGCCATGCCCGTCCCGGATCGTTTGACGCCACCGCAAGAGGAATTCGGCCGGGGGGACAGCGCATGTTTTCACGCAATGCATCCTGGATTTGCATGGATGAAAGACCACTGATCGCCGTCGGGAAGGGCACCACGATTTTCTCGTCCGGATGCGGCACGCACGCAGTGCGGAGCCGGCGCGGCAAACCGGTGTCCGTCCGGGACAAAACACGGTACACCCACTATCGGGCAGGCAACTGTTCGGTGCTTCCGGACGAGGTCCGCGTGCCGCTGCTGCATCGCGGACAGCCGTCCGGGGCACACCTGCTGCTCTCGCGAAGCGCTGACGGGTGTGTCATCCGTGTGGAGGGACTGCCCTGGGATCACAATCATGTGGTGTTCCATTTGGCGCTGCAGGCACAGGAACGCCTGGTTCCCCATGGAGATTTGTATCGCGTCGCGACCGAAGCCGCCATCCTTTGGGCGGATGTCGACAGGCCATATCCCGTGATGGGATGCCATACCGGTGGTGGCCTGGCCTTGTCCGTTTCTCCGGATGTGTTTGCCCAATTCAGGACAAACGCGGCCAAACCCGGAATGGGTGCCGCATCCGGTCTCGAGGTGCGCGTGTGGCACGCGCAGGCCGAATTGCGGCTTTCGCAGCATCCATCTGCCGCTGCCGCGTGTGACGCGCTGCGGCGCGCACATGCCATGCATCAGGAACTGCCGGATCCAACACAAGCGATGCCTTCAATCCTTGCGGCGCAGGGCGGGGAAACCGCTGTCCGGGAACAGATTGGCGTGCTTGCTTCTCACGCGGATGGGGCACACGCAGATGGAATTCAAACAGATGGGACTCGAGCGGATGGGACACAAGCGGAGGGGCCGGATGGGACACCAGCGGAGGGGCCGGAGGGGACACCAGCGGATGTCGCGGCTGTTCCGCTGCACGTGGCGCTGGTGGATTGGCAGGGCATGCGGCACACCTTGGCCGGCGGGATGATGGATTGCGCCTGGGAGCCAGACAGAACCGGCTACCCGCATCTGTCGCAGTTGATCACGGATCTTCGTGCCATGGATGTGGTTCCCGTTCTGCCGGTGCTGCCGATGGTGGACATGGATTCCGAGCTGTTTCGGGAGGCGGTTGTGCGTGGGCATTGCCTGCTGGGGCCCAAGGGGCATGTCTGGGAGGATCGGCGCAGGGAAAGGACGGCCGCGTGGTTGGACTTGTCGCGGCCACAGACCGCGGACTGGATTGCCGGTCAATTGCGGGATCTCTTGGACAAAACAGGCGCGGAAGCGCTGATGGCACGGTTGGACATGCCGT
>JAKQNG010000259.1 GCA_029565915.1 Deltaproteobacteria bacterium | reverse complement strand
GCTGCAGCTCCTCTCCCATTTCACGCTCTCTCTGCATTTTCTCGCCGTGAACTTCACCCTGGGCGCCCTGATGCTACTCCTGTGGACAAAAATCGTCCGCCAGCCGCAACACGCCACCGCGTCCGGCTTCCTGCGGGCCAGCCTGCCCCTGGGTTTCTCCTACCTGGTCACCCTGGGCATTCCGCCCCTGCTCTTTGTGCAGGTGGTTTACGGCCAGCTGTTCTACACCTCGTCCGTCATTGTCGGCGCCTTCTGGATTCTCATCATCCCCGCGCTGATCCTGTCCTATGGCCTGCTGTACCTGCACAAGCTGACCGATGCCACCAGGCCGCGCCGCCAGCCCGCCTTCCTCGCCGTGGCCCTGCTGGGCATGCTGTACGTGGGCTTCATGTACGTGAACAACATCACCCTCTCCATGCATCCGGAGCGCTGGATGGGCCTCTACGCGGCCAGTCCGGCCGGTGCCAACCTCCACCTGGCCGAACCCACCCTCTTTCCCCGCTGGCTGCTGCTGCTCTCCCCCGCCCTCGTCGTGGCCGGTGCGGCCCTGTCCCTGGCCGGACGCCTGCTCGACCGCTGGAAGAACGCCGACGGCCCCGCCACGGCCCTTCTCGGACTGCGGGCCCACCTGCTCGGACGGGGCGTCATGCTCCTGTGCGCCGTCGCCCTCATCGCCACCCTGCCAAACGACATCCGCCAATTCGCCTTTGCAGATGGACGCACGTTCATCCACCTCCTCGCCGGCCTCGCCGCGGCCCTCTGCGTCACAACCCTGGTCGTTGTCGGCAACAGGCGGAAATCCCTGCCTCTCTCCATCGCCGGCATCGCGCTCCTGGGCCTGGAGGGAATGAGCTTTGTGGCCGCCCGGGATTTCGTCCGCCTCGCATACCTGAAAGAGCACTTTTCCCTCACCGATGTGCCTGTGCATCCCCAGTGGGGCATGCTGACCATCTTCCTCGTCTCAATGGTGGCGGGCCTCGCCTTCCTCGTCGTGCTCACCGTAAAGGTCACCCGCCGGGCCATCACCGCGAAGGTGTCCTGAACGACACAACCGGACGGCATCTCACTCGGGGCGGGCGTACTGCATCCGGTAAACGAACTCTTTGGCCAGATTGCGGATGGACAGGTCAAAGGATTCGTCGTCGCCCAGGCGGGCCAGGGGAGACACGGCCCGGTGGTCGCCGATGTGGGCAATCTCGTGGATGATGCGACCAATCAGGTTGGCGCGGCTGCAGATCAGGGTCTGGGCGCCGGTGAAGTCCGTGGCCACCATCTCCTGGCACTCCGCTTTCCGGTCCGCCCGGGCAATCAACTCCACCATCTTCGGTGAGGAATCCGCGGCGCCGATATTGCCCAGGGCTTCCAGGGCCATGCACAGGGTCTGCAGGTCTGTCTGCGGCGACAACAGATTTTCCAGCCAGGGCAGCCCCTCGGGGCTCTCGAACCGGTTCAGTCCCCAGATGGCCAGGCGGGTGAGCACTTTGTCGCCCTTCAGTTCATCGCCGGTCAGCCTGGCCACCAGAAAGTCCCCGGCCAGCTTCAGGTCGCCGTTGCTGAAAATGGTGTCCTTGTTCTCCCGCCGCTGCTTGCCCACCGTGCCCAGGGCAATGAGCAGGTCCGCCCGGTAGTCGCCCATCTGGGGCCAGACTTCCAGGGCGAGCTGCACCAGATCGGGGTCCAGCAGCCGGGCCAGGGCCATGGCCGCCGCCGCCCGCTCCCGGGGCGTGCCCGAACGCATGAGATCCTGCAGGGCATCCCGGGACACGGCATCCCGCCGGATCCCCGCTGCCCAGGCCGCCCATTCCCGCGCCGGGCCCTTCTGGCGGATCACCCTGCGCAGGGCATGGGCCACGTCCTCGTCGCCGATCAGCCGGATGGCGCGGGGCATGGCATCCGCCCGGGTCTGGGCATCGCCGGAGCGCAGACGGGTCAGCACTCCCCAGCGGGCCGAAGCGGTCACCAGGGTGCCCCGTCCCAGGGCATCGAAAACAAAGATGTTCACGGTCAGTACAGCGAGAAAGATGAGGGATATCTTGGTGCCGGTGACCCGCATCGCGCGCATGGACGCTGCCAGATCGCCCTCTTCTGCCGTCGTCGCGACGCCGGACTTTCCCCAGATCAGCCGGACCAGCAGCCGCATCTGGGCAAAGGACGACAGGACACACAGGGCCATGAAGAGGCCCACCAGGACAAAATTGTCGGAAACCGACACGGAAACATCCGCGATGTGGGAGGAAACAGGAATGATCAGGGCAGCGCAGAGGCCCGCTCCCAGCAGTGCCGAAACCAGAATGAATGCAAACGAATTAACGATTGTTTTCAATGAGTTCATGACTCTTCTGCATATGCCACTTTAAATTTTCGACCGTCCTGTTCCAGTGTTTGCAGCACCTTGAAAACCCGCTCACAGAAGGGGTTCGGCACCGAGATGAAGGTGGAGCGGGTGAGCATCCGGACCTTGCCGATATCGGTTCGCTGAAGGCCGCTCTTTTCGACGACGTCCTTCATGAGGGCCGAGATCCGCAACCCGTCCGCGCGGCCCGCATCGATGAAGATATCCGTCGACCCGGAGGGATCGCTGAGATCCGGTGCAACGGACGTCCGGCCGGCCAGCAGTTCGTCCTCGGAGGGAATGTCGGCTTCGTCTTCTCCGGGGTCGATGTCGTCAAACGTCGGCGGCGCCTCCTTCATGGGCTCGGTGACCGAAATCGGACGCGTCGCCGGGGCGCCGTCGAAATACCGTTTGAGGAGGGCGCTGACCAGCCGCGGGGCATCCACCGACTGGATGACGCGATCGGCCAGGGCCATCCACATGTCGTCGATGACCTCCCCCGCAAAGTCCTCCCGCAACCGGGCCAGGCGGGACAGCTCATCGAGGCGGCGCTGCCCTTCCGCTGTGGGAAGCACCTTCTCCACCGGAAAGATTTTGTAGGTGAGGCGCAGCATGTACAGGCTGCCGATATCCTGGGGGGTGATGAGGGACAGGGCATCGCCCTGCCGCCCCTGCCGTCCGGTCCGTCCGGTCCGGTGGATGTACCGCTCCAGGGAGTCGGGAAAGCTGTAGTTGATGACGTGGCTCAGGTGGGAAATGTCGATGCCCCGGGCGGCCACATCCGTGGCCACGAGGAACCGCACCTGCCTGCGCCGCAGGGCGTCCATGACTTTTTCGCGCTCCCCCTGGGAAAGGTCCGAGCTGATGTGGAGGGCGCTGTAGCCCGCCTGCTGGAGCCCCGCCGCCACAAGCTGGGTTTCATCCCGCGTGTTGCAGAACACCAGGGCCGATTCGGGCTGTTCCGCCTCGATGATCCGCACCAGATCGGCGGTCCGGTTGAGGCCGGAGGAGAGATAGACGAAGTGGTTGATTTCCTGGGCGCCCACGTGGTCGCCGGACACGCTGATGGTCAACGCGTCGCTCATGTAGCGCCCCGCGAGCCGGCGGATGTCGTCGGGAATCGTGGCCGAAAACAGCATGGTCTGCCGTTTCGCCGGCAGGTTTTCCATGATCTCCGACAGCTCCTTTTCAAAGCCCATGGAGAGCATCTCGTCGGCTTCGTCGAGGACAAACGTGGTGAGGGCATCGAGCCGCAGCGTGCCCCGCCGGATGTGGTCGAGGACGCGTCCCGGCGTGCCCACCACCACCTGGGCGCCGGCCTTCAACTGGTCCACCTGGGTGGTAAAGGAGGTGCCGCCGTATACGGGAGCGCAGGTGACGGACAGCTTTTTCGCGATGGCGGCGATCTCCCTGGACACCTGCAGCGCCAGCTCCCGCGTGGGGACCAGGATGAGGGCCTGCACGGCCTTCCGATCAACGTTCAGCGTCTGGACGATGGGCAGGCCGAAGGCCGCAGTTTTGCCGGTTCCCGTCTGGGCCATGATGATGGCGTCGCCGCCGGAAATCGCCCGCTCGAAGCACCGCGCCTGCACCGGCGTGGGAACCGTGAAACCCATGTCGCGGATGGCGTCGGCGATTTCGGGCTTCAGGTTGAAGTCGGCAAAGGTCGCAATGGGATCGGCAATGGATGCCGGGGTGGTGCTGGTCAGGCCGTTCTCTCTGGAATGATTCATGAAATTGTTTCCTCGCGCAGAAGTTGGAACAGGGAAAACACTGTCGGTTTCCCGTTGATGGATGGACACGTCATACATTTAAGGCGTCGTTCCCGTCAAGGACAGAGACTCCCTCCCTTCCGGCCCTCCGGCGCCATGGAGATGGCACCTTCCATGCCGAAACCGTATCGACACGGTGGGTGGCGGATTGTACGATGGCGGCGCTGTATCACTCGAATCATCCGGGGAGGATGGAATGAAACTGCTCATACTGCTCATCTTCATGGTTCTGGGAATCGCCGTCGTCTCCTGCACGGAAGAAAGCGGCGCCCGGGCCCCCTCGGCCGACCTGGACGCCGACGGAGACGCGGATGCCGACGGGGACACGGACAGCGACGCGGACAGCGACGCATCGCTGGTAACGCCGGTGGATCGGGGCGACCAGAAGGTGCTGGAATTCACCGCCGGCGACGACGTCTGGCGATTTGCCTGCACAGAGGCGGATGGCGGCCGCATCGTTGAGTTTTCGCTGAACGGCGTCAACATCATCGCGGACGCATCCATCGACCCCACCTGCGGCTCCACGTTCTGGACAAGCCCCCAGTCGGACTGGGACTGGCCGCCGCCCCCCGAGGTGGACGGCGACGCCTACAGCGCGGACGTGGACGAGGACGAAGGCGTCATCACCCTGACCAGCCCGGAAGAGACCAGCGAACTCAACGTGCAGATCGTCAAGCGGTTTCAGGTGGATCTGGCCAACCGGACGGTGGTCATCACCTACACGATCCGCAACATCGGCACTGCGGCACGGTCTTTTGCTCCCTGGGAAATCACCCGCGTGGCGCCCGAAGGGATGACGTTCTACCCGCAGGGCAACGGAGACCCCACCGGCACCAGCATGATGCCCGTGTCCCGGTCGGACGGCATCACCTGGTTCACCCACAGCACCGACCTGTCGGGCAACCTGAAGCTGTTCTCCGACGCCGCCGACGGCTGGATTGCCTCCACGGACGGCGACATCATCCTCGTTAAAAAATTCCCCGATATCCCCGCCTCCGACGCGGCCCCCGGCGAAGCGGAAATCGAACTCTACACCAACGGCAATTACGTGGAGGTCGAACAACAGGGCGCCTTTACCGAAATCCCGGCCGGCGGCGAGCGCACCTGGCAGGTCACCTGGTACCTGCGGGAAATTCCCGACGACGTCGACGTCTCCGAAGGCAGCGCATCCCTGCTGGCCTTCGTGGAAAGCCTCCTCTGATTTCACCGCTTCTGTGACCGGAAAAAATTGTCCCGCCCCTCAGCCCTCTGTGGTGTGAACGCCACACTTTTTCCATTCTGCGCCCGTTTCTGCCTTTGGCACGGCCCTTGCTCTGCATCCACCGCAGACTGTGCGGAGAATGATTGCTTGAACGGCCATCAACGAAAGGATGAATGCCATGGGTACCCGCTTATTTTTAAAATGGACAACGACCACCGCAGCCGCCCTGTTTCTGGGGCTCTCCACCTCCGGCTGCATCATGGATATCCAGGAGGACAACAGCGATTGCTGCGACGACGGCACCTGTTACTACTGCGACGACTATTCTGACTGCGACGACGATGACGACTGGTATCCCGCCGATACGGAAGACGCCGATTCGGACAGCGACACCGATGCCATCGATGCGGACACATCCAGCGAATGGTCCGACGACACCGACGCGGATACCGGCGCCGACACGGAACCGGCGGACACCGGGACGGAAGAACTCACCTACGAAGAACAGTGGCAATGCGATGCGCCGGCCAACGATTGCGGTGAAACCATCTGCGATGCCATCGACGCCTGGAACGAGCGCCTGCTGACCTGTGCGCAGGAAGGGGAATGCGGCTGTTCCTATCTCGAAGCCTGCCTCATCGTGCAGATCATGTGCATCGAAGACGCCTGCCCGGATCCCGCCATGCCGGACGCGTCCCGGATGGTGTCGTGCGCCATGGACTACGCCGCCTGCCTCAATCCCTGCATGTAGTCGGACGGTCACCGCCCGGGTGGCGGCAGCGCGAAGGAAAGACCTCAGCGGATAAAATCGAGGACGATGCGCAGGATGCGTCGGACAGGCTCCGCGGCGCCCCACAGGAGCTGGTCGCCCACCGTGAAGACGTTCAGGTACTCCTTGCCGATGTTCATCCGGCGGATGCGGCCCACCGCGATATCGAGGGTACCCGTCACCGCCGCCGGCGTCAGGTGGCGGATCGTGTCCGCCTTGCGGTTGGGAACGACCTTCACCCACTGGTTGTGGGAGGCGATCAGCTGTTCAATTTCCGCAACGGGCACTTCCTTCTTCAACTTGATGGTCAATCCCTGGCTGTGGCAGCGCATGGCGCCCACCCGCACGCAGGTGCCGTCCACCGGAATCGTCTGCTTCGTCCCGAGAATTTTGTTCGTCTCCGTAATGCCCTTCCACTCCTCGCGGCTCTGGCCGTTGTCCAGCTCCGAGTCGATCCAGGGCAGCACGCTGCCCGCCAGCGCCCCGCCGAAGTGCTCCGTGGGAAAATCCGGGGACGTGATGGTGGCCAGCACCTTCCTGTCCAGCTCCAGGGCGGATGCCGCCGGATCGACCAGGTTGCCGGCCGCCAGACCCACCACCTGCATCTGCTTCACCAGCTCCCGCATGTTCTGTGCCCCGGCACCGGAGGCCGCCTGATAGGTCATGGACGTCACCCACTCCACCAGATCGGCCTTGAACAGGCCGCCGATGGCCATGAGCATGAGGCTGACCGTGCAGTTGCCACCGATGTACTTCTTTCCGCCCGCCTGCAGCGATGCGTCAATGACGTGGCGGTTCACCGGATCGAGCACGATGACCGCATCGTCGTCCGTGCGCAGGGCCGAGGCCGCATCGATCCAGTAGCCGTTCCAGCCCGCGGCCTTCAGCTCTGGAAACATGTCCTTCGTGTAGGCGCCGCCCTGACAGGTGACGATGATGTCGAGATCCTTCAGCGCATTCACATCGCCGGCGTCCTTCAGTGGATACGTCTTGCCGCCGATGGCGGGGCCGTCCTGTCCCGCCTGGGAAGTGGAAAAGAACACCGGTGTAAAATGGTCAAAATCCTTTTCGGCCAGCATCCGATCCATCAGCACCGAACCGACCATGCCTCTCCAACCGACAATACCAACTGTTTTCATCTGCAGACTCCCTTCTGAAATTCCTTCTGCTCCGGCGGATTACAACCTTCATTCAAACGACCCATCAAGTTTTTTTTCAACCACACGGACTCAGTCACTGATACTATGTTTTCATCAAAAACGCTTTTTCATGGAGGTATCCGATGTCTGCACAGTCCCCGTATGTTCCGCGGCGCGGTGTGTTTGAGACCACGCTGAAATGCAACCTGCGCTGTCGCCACTGCGGTTCCAGGGCCGGCGAGGCGCGGCCCGACGAGCTCTCCACCGACGAATGCGCCGACCTGTTCCGCCAGCTCGCGGCGCTGGGCATGGAGTGGCTCACCCTCTCGGGAGGTGAACCCATGACCCGGGACGACTGGCCGCAGCTCATCGAGGCGGCCACCGCTGCCGGCATCCGCACGGGCATGTTCACCAACGCCATCATCCTGGACCTGGACGCCGCAAAGCTGGCAAAGGACAAGGGCCTGTGCGGCATGGGCCTCAGCCTGGACGGCGGCACACCGCAGACCCACGACTTTGTCCGCGGTCGCATCGGCCACTTCCGGATTCTGACGGACGCCATGGACACCTGCCGACAGGCTGGGCTCCCCTTTGCGGTGGTCACCCACCTGAACACGCGCAACCTGGGTGAACTGCGGCAGATGCACGACATCATCCAGAGCCGGGGTGCCTACGCGTGGCAGGTGCAGCTCGGCACGGACATGGGCAACCTGAGCGACCACCGGGACATGCTGCTGTCGCCGTCCCAGCTCATCGGGGTGGAAGAAACCCTGGGCGACCTCATCCGCAGCAGTTCCCTGCGCATCCATCCCTCCGATTCCATCGGCTACTTCGGCCCCAACGAAGGGCTGTTGCGCAAGGCGTCGAAGATGACCCACTGGAAGGGCTGCGGCGCCGGAAAATCGGTCATCGGCATCGAGTCCAACGGCAACATCAAAGGCTGCCTCTCCATCCTGGCCGGCTACAACGAACACGGCGTGGACTATGTGGAAGGCAACATCCGCAGTGAACGACTGGCGGACATCTGGCACAGAGAGGGCGCCTTTGCCTACAACCGCCAGTGGAAGCTCGCAGATCTGGGCGGGTTCTGCCGCACCTGCGACCATGCCGCCCTGTGCCGGGGGGGCTGCATGGCAAAGAAGGTCACAGTGGGCAACGGCGTGGAAAATCCCATGTGCGTGTACCGGGCGCTCGAAATGGAGGGCGGTTCCCGTCTACATGCCGCACAGGCGGCGGCCGTGGCCCTGGCGTCCCTGCTCGGCGCCGGCATGGGCGCCTGCGACGAAGTGGACGATCCGACGCCACTCTACGGGGCTCCTCCTTATGATACATCCGACGCGGATGCAGACAGCGACGCGGATAGCGACACGGATAGCGACACGGATACCGACAGCGATACGTCCGTGCAGCCGGCGTACGGCATGCCCGACTCGGAAACCGCCGCCATGGATTACGGCATCCCCTACGACTCGGACACGCCGGCCTATGGTTTGCCCGATTCGGAGACGAATGCGGACTACGGCGTGCCCGACACGGAAACCGCCGCGATGGAATACGGCATCATCCCCACCGACTCCGAAACGGAGTTCGACACCAGCATGCTCGACTACGGCATCATGCCGCCGGACAAGAACTGACCAGCCGGACCTGACCGCGGAGCGGACGGACTATCTGTATGCGCGGTAATGACTCGTCGTCGCCCCCGTGAAAACGGAGGTCCCTGCAGATCATGATGATGATAAATTCCCGCCTGCGCGGAAATGACGGCCCTCACCCCCATCAACGCATCGCCGCACGCGCGTCAGGGCACCCATTCGCAGGCGCCCAGGTCGGGCGCATCCCCTGTCGGAACCGGAACCCCTGTCAAATCGGCGCTGTAAAGGGAACCGGCACCGGCATCGATGGCCGGACTGGCGCCGGTCAGCCGGTAGTCGGACGCCGTCGGATCGACAAACAGGGGATCGGCGATCTGTTCGGTTGGCGACAACGACCAGCCATCGGCGTTGTCGCTGAGGGCGCCTTCGCCCTCAAAAAAGAACAGGTTGTGGTCATGGACGAGGTTGTCCCCCAGGGGATTGATGAAGGCCATGATCCGGTAGTCCGTTACAAAGATGTTGTTCCTGACGAGAACGCTGCTCTTCGCGGGATCGGCCGGATGGTCCCAGTCCACCAGCAGGCCGACGATACCCCAGCCGCCGGCATCGGAACCCCGTTCGGTGACGAAGGTGTTGTTCTCCAGACGGACCTGATAGGTGCACTCGTGGGTCCAGGTCTCGTGCTCGCAGTCGTCCAGATGGAAAATCAGCGCCGACGGACCGCTGTTCATGTACAGGTTGTGGGCAATGACCATGTTCGTTGCATTGCCGTAGGCTTCAATGAACATCAGGTTGTCGTCCAGCACGTTGTGGTGGATGGCAATGTCGTCGGACAGGTCATACCGCTCCACGTTGTCATCATCAAAGTAGCGGCCGTAGTATTCAAACGCACCGCCGTCCATGCGGCCGTCCTTTTCGACCCGGCTGTTGCGGATGGTATTCCAGGCCATCTCCAGCCGCGATCCGATGAACCCGATGGCCACACCGCTGCCCCGGCCGTCGAATCCGCTGTCAGAAATGGTATTGGACAGGATTTTCTGATCGGTGCCACGAACGTCAATGCCGGTGCCGCAACCCTGGATGTCGTTTCCGGCAATCACGAGGTGGTGGGTATCGTCCGACATGCCGAATCCGGAAAACTCCTCGGTCCCGCTGACGGACAACCCCAGAACGGCGATGTATGCCGAACCGGCACCAAAGGTGACCGCCGTGGTTTTCTGGTCGGGGTCCCACAGGGTGCGGGGGGCTCGCAGGGCGGGCGCTGCCCCGGTGCCGTAGGGTTCCACAATGACCGGCTGGTCCGCGGTGCCGCCGTCTCCGTTGTCAAAAAGGATGGATTCACCCGACCAGACCGCGCCCCGGGCCAGACGGACGACATCCCCCGGCGCCAGGACAATCGAATGAATTTTTGCCAGGTGCTGCCATGCCGTGTCCGGCGTTCGTCCATCGTTGTCGTCATTGCCGTTTGCCGCGTCGATGTACCAGGCCGCCGCCGCCGGGTCCGACAGATGGTCGGCAATGCCCGGATCGGCATACGGATCGTCAACGTCCGGCGCGCCATCCTCCGTTTTTTCATGACAGGAGGCCAGCCCCAGCGAGAGTGCGACAGAAATCCACCAATGCATACCGGGCATGCCCCTACTCCTGTTCCAGGCGCTCAATCATCTTGGACAGGCCGAAGCGGGAGACGCCCAGCAGCTCCGCCGCACGGCTGCGGTTGTTGCCACTCCGCCGCAGGGCCAGCCGGATGAGGCGCTTCTTCAGGCGATCCACATGGGGCTCCAGCCGCAGATCGGCCAGCTCCTCGATGCTCGAACCGACCGGGTCCTTCAACCCTTCGCTGAGATGCTCCACATCCAGCACGTCCTCGCACAGCACGGTGGCCCGCATCACTTCGTTTTCGAGCTGCCGCACATTGCCCGGCCACGAAAACGACATCATCAGCGCCATCGCGTCCCCGGTGACGGTAATCTTGCGCTTCGGCTGGTGCTTGGCGATGAAGTGCCGCACCAGCACCGGAATGTCCTCCTGTCGCTCCCGCAGGGCCGGCAGCGCCACTTCCATGACATGCAGCCGGTAAAACAGATCCTCGCGGAAGGTTCCCCTTTTGACCATTTCGCGCAGGTTGCGATTGGATGCGGCCAGCACCCGCACGTCCACCTTCACGGCCCGGTTGCCGCCCACGGGGCGCACCTCCCCTTCCTGCAGCACGCGCAGCAGCCGGGTCTGCATGTCCAGGGGCAGCTCGCCGATTTCGTCGAGGAACAGGGTGCCGCCGTCCGCCTCGGCAAACAGTCCGTTCCGGCTGGCCACAGCGCCGGTGAACGCGCCGCGCACATGTCCGAACAGGATGCTCTCCAGCAGCGGTGCGGGAATCGCCGCGCAGTTCTCCGCCACAAAGGCGCCCTTCTTCCGCGGCCCGCCCACATGCAGGGCCCGGGCCACCAGCTCCTTGCCGGTGCCGGATTCCCCCAGAATCACCACCGGCATGTCCGTGGCGACAATCCGTTCGAGCAGCCCAAACAGATCCTTCATGGCCTTTGACTGTCCAATGAGGCCGAAGTAGCTGTGGCGGATGGCCAGTTCCCCGTTGATATCCCGCAGTTCGGAACAGGCGCGGCCCAGGGCCTTGCGGGTGGTCTGCAGCTCCGCCTCCAGTCGACCGTTCAGCTCCGCAATGGTCCCGGCCTGGCGACGCACATCCGCCATGAGGGATGAATTGTGAATGGCGATGGCGGCCTGATCCGCCAGCACCCGCAGCAGGGAAAGCCTCGTCTCGTCAAAATGGCCACCCGATCGGCTGTCCAGATAGATGGTGCCGATGGTCCGTCCCTTCACGGCCAGGGGCACCGCCACGATATAGCGCAGATGCAGCGCGGCAATGCTGCCCGCCTCGGAATAGCGCGCATCCTCCCGGGCGTCCGTGGTCACGATGATCTCGCCGACGGCAACCGATCGCTCCGCCACCGTGCGCGAATAGTGCGGTTCTCCGCCGTTCAGGCGCTCCGCGTCGATATTCCGCGCACACCGCACCGCCAGTGCACCGTCCGCGTCCGAGAGCAGCAGGAATCCCCGCTCCGCGCCGGTGACATCGATGGCCGCATCCATGATCAGCTCCAGCTGGCCATCCAGCTCCAGCACGGAGTTGAGCCGGGCGGTGATGCGGATGATCCGCTCCAGCCAGAGGGCCCGGACATCCGGGTCCGCAGAATCGGTTCTCATCGCTGATGCTCCTCGGTTGGCAAGGCCGCGCAGTTGCGACAGCCGGTTTTCATGGCGATAATCGCCGGGACGGTGCAGTGCGGGTGTGGCCCGACGCATGCGGGCCAGCAGTCCGAGGGCGCGTTCCGCACAGGCCGCGGCCTCTTTCATCCGTTTTTGTCGCTCATAGCCGAAGGCCGCCGCGCAGAGGGGAAAGTAGTGTTCCCCCGACAACAGCAGGTCCGTCTGTGGCAGTGCCCCCGTCAGGACCTCCACCGCGGCGGGCAGCTCTGTTTCCCCATCCGCGGCCGCCAGTACCTGCGCAGCAAGGCAATCCAGCCCCATCGCCACCTTTCCCCCGCGGGCCTTCACCCCGGCGAGGAGCACTCGAGCCTCCTGCGTCCGGCCCTGCTGCAGGCGCGCATCCGCCAGCATCACGCGACAGCGCTCCGCCGCATCCGATACCCCTTCCCCTTCCATCCGCCCCAGAGCTTCTTCGAGGAACGCCGCACCTTCCTGCGCGAACCCCGCCGCCGCGTTCACTTCACCGCAGACCGCCATGGCCGCAGTCAACACGGTGGGGGCATCTCCCTCCCTCGCCCGCTGCAGGGCCCGATCCGCGGCCTGCCGGGCACCTTCTGCGTCGCCAATCCGATGCAGCAGTCGGGCGTAGTTGGCCCCTGCCTGGGCCACTTCCGCCGGACGTCCGACAGAAGACAGTCGCACCATGCCGTCCCGATAGCGCCGCAGGGCCGCTGCCACCTGTTCCAGCTCCGTCAGGGCCGCCGCCAGATTGACCGCCGCCGTGGCCGCGCCG
>JAKQNG010000257.1 GCA_029565915.1 Deltaproteobacteria bacterium | reverse complement strand
TTCTTCAGGTTCCATGTGTTTTCCTCATCGGAAGCCATCACCGCCTTCGGCATCGACAACATGGTGCGGCTGGGGGTGCAGTTCGCGTGGATCGGGTTTGAGTCAAAGACCGATCAGGCCATGTTCGAAAAGAACGACGGCATCACACCGAAAAATCTGGTCCGCGCCCTCCGGGACAATGGCATCTCCGTGCTGGGCTCCGGAATCCTCTGCATGGAGCACCACACCCCCGACAACATCCAGGAAGACATCGATTTCATGATCGACATTGAGGCGGACACCGTGCAGTTCATGCTGTTCACCCCTCTGCCCGTCACGGCCCTCTACCGCCGCATGAAATCAAAAGGCCTGCTGCGGGAGGATCTGCCCTTCGAAGAATGGCACGGCCAGAAGATGCTCAACTGGAGCCACCACGCGTTTCCCGGCAATGCGGCCGAGACCTTTTTGAACGGCGCGTTCCGCAAGGAATACGAGGTCAATTCCAGCACGATCTACCGGGTCATCGAAACCTCGGTGCGGGGCTACGAAACACTGCTGGCCAGGACGGATCTGGACGCCACCCTGCGACTCCGGCGGGACGAGCTGCGCGCCCGGGCTCTCGAATACGCCACCCTGCTGCCGGTGGTGGTCGCCAACGCGGTCAACGAAACCGAACGCCTGCGGGCCCTGAATCTGGATGCCCGACTGACGGAACTGGTGGGTGCCCCGTCCGTGAAGGACAGACTGCTGCGGATCGCTGCCCTGGCCATCAACCGCTGGTGGAACCTGCGCCTGCGCCTCAAAGGGGATGTCATCCAGCCGAAGACCCTGTTCACCGAGTTCAAGGTCGAAGATCGAAAGGCCGGCCGCACGCCCATCAAGCTCTTCGAAGTGACCGACCGACCCGACACCTGCTGCGGCGATCTTGACAGGGCCGCATTTGTTGCCGCAGACTGACTTCCCTCATGACCTCCATCTCCGCCATTCAGCCGGCCACCGCCCTGTGCGGCATCATCGGCGACCCGGTGGAGCACTCCATGTCCCCGGCAATCCACAACGCCGCGTTTGAAGCGACGGGGCAGAACTTTGTCTACCTGGCCTTCCGGGTGGCCCGCGGACAGGTGGGCCGCGTGCTGGACGCCATGCGGGTGATGGACACCTTCCGGGGGCTGAGCGTTACAATCCCCCACAAGATGGAAGTGGTCGCCTGCGTGGATGAACTCAACGAAACCGATGCGGCCATCGGTTCCATCAACACGGTGATCAACGACAGCGGCCGCCTGCGGGGCTTCGGCAGCGACGGTCCCGGCGCGCGCAAAGCGCTTCTCGACAAGGGAATCTCCACCGCCGGCGAAGACGTGGTCATCTTCGGCAGCGGAGGAGCGGCCCGAGCCATCGCCTTCGACCTGGCCTTCCACGCAACGCCCCGCAAAATCGTCCTCATCGGGGTCATCGAGGCGGAAGTGACCGCCCTTGCCGCGGATCTGAACCGGAAGAGCGGCGCATCCGCCACCGGCCTGCTGCGCTCGGACGACGTAGTGGCCTCCGCCCTCGGCAACCCGGCCATCGTCATCAACACATCCCCGGTGGGCATGTTCCCGCGGGTGGATGAACGGGTCATTCCCGCCCGCCTGCTCCACAAAGAGCTGCGCGTCATGGATATCGTCTATAACCCGCTGGAGACCGCCCTGCTGCGGGACGCCCGGGCCATGGGCATTTCCACCGTCAGCGGCATCGACATGTTCATCCATCAGGCAGCGATCCAGTTCAAAGCCTTCACCGGCAAGGACGCCCCCGAAGATCTGATGCGCGAAGTCGCGTTGGAACGCCTCCTCGGTCGCTGACATGAACATCGTCCTCATCGGATATCGGGGTACCGGCAAATCGTCGGTGGCGCATCACCTGTCCCTTCTGTCCGGCTGGCAACGCGTCAGCCTGGATGAAGCCATCGTCAAAGACTGCGGCATGCCGATTCCCCGAATCGTCGAAGAAAACGGCTGGGACTTCTTCCGGAATGTGGAAGAGCGCATTGTGGAACAGACTGCCCGGGGTGACCGGCTGATCATCGACACGGGCGGCGGCGTCATCCTGCGGCCGGCCAACATCACCTGCCTGCGGAAAGACGGAACGCTCATCTGGCTGCGGGCGTCCGTGCCGGTCATTGCCGCCCGGATCGGATCGGGAACGGATCGCCCCGCCCTGACAGACGGGAAAACCGTCACTGAAGAAATCGAAGAAGTCCTGGTCCACCGCACACCCCTCTACGCTGCCGCTGCCGACCACATTATCGATACGGACCACCTTGCCCCGGAGGCAGCAGCCCGGTGCATCATTGATGCCATTAAAGTCTTCGATAAATAAACAAAATCTATTTATCAGATACACACCTCGGCTTTTCAGGATGTGCAGCCCCGCCTCCCGACCACCCACCGCGGTCGTGCACCCCATCCGTGAATATTGATTTCATTTGTTTTTTTGGAAATTTCAGTTTCGTTAAAACCAGTCGGAGTCGTATGGCATCCCATTTGCTCTATCCCTCCTGCAGATGCCCACTTGCTATCATGAGGAGAAGAACCATGAATCAGACCGCCGGTTTTGAAATGCAGCTGAATGAACAGTTCGACAACCTGATGCGACTGGCTTCCCGCCTGTGCCGCAACGGGGCCTGCGCGGAGGACCTGTTTCAGGACACCATGGTGCTCGCGCTGCGCTTCCGGGACAGCTACCGGGACGGCACCAACATGCGGGCCTGGCTCTCTCGGATCATGAAGAACCGCCACATCAGCATCCTGCGCCGCCGCAGCCTCGAAACCCACATCATGGAATCCGAGGGCCATCACGCGCTGAAGGAGTGGTCCGTGGGCGAAATGGGACTGCGCGCCACCGCGAAAGACGGCGGCGTCCAGCGCGACGAGGGGTTCTGTGACACAGTCCGCAGCGCCATCGATGAACTGAAGCCCGAGTACCGCCAGGTGGTGATGCTCTGCGACATCGACGAGCTCTCCTACGCCGAAGCGGCGGACAAGCTCACCTGCCCCCTCGGCACCATCATGTCCCGCCTTCACCGGGGACGCCGGGCCCTGCGGGACGTGCTCGTTTCCCGCGAACGACTGGATCAGGCCGCCTGAATCCCCTATCCTCCCCCTCAGGAGGTACTGCCATGCTCATGGAACTGTCCATCTTCCCCCTGGACCGGGGCGTTTCGCTCTCCACCCACGTGGCCCGCGTCGTCGACCTGATCGACCGCAGCGGCCTGGCCTGTCGCACGGGCCCCATGGGCACCGTCGTGGAGGGCGACATGGACCAGCTGCTCGGCCTGCTCCGCCATTGTCACAGCGCCCTCGAAGCGGACTGCGACCGCATCTACACCACCGTGAAATTCGATTACCACAAGGGCGCCAGGGGACGGCTGCAGGGCAAGCTCGACAGCCTGCGACAGAAACTCGGCCGGGACATTCCCTAATCTGCGGGCGGCGGGGGAACGGACGGCGTGGAAGGAACGGGCTCCGCCCTGCTCTGGCCCGTGATCAGCAGGTAAATGCCCTCGATGAATCCCATGGTCACGTACATGAGCAGCAGCCCGATGAGGATGTAGGCCGGCGAATACCAGATCCACAGCACCGCCGAAACCAGCAGGGTGCACGACATCACAAAGGCGGCAAACGGCGTCTTGAACTTGAAATCCTTGAACGAGCGGAACTTCACCGTGCTGACCATCAACACCGCCAGCACCAGCATGAACGGCGCGAGCATCGGACACGCAACCCCGTTCACCGTAAAGCCGTGGAACGTCAACCAGGGCCACTCCCCGTCCTCCATGGCCCGGGCGGCCACGATGAACGCCACGATGAACGCGGCGGCCATGGGAATGGGGAGCCCGAGCATGTACTTTCCCGGTTTGCTCTTCTTGACCACCGAGTGGGCGGCCACGTTGAATCGCGCCAGGCGGATGGCACCGCCGAGGACATAGAGGCTGGCAACCACCGTGCCCACTACGCCGGCCGATTCCAGGGACCACCGCCACGCGATCACTGCCGGCGCCACGCCGAAGGACACCAGATCGGCCAGTGAATCAAATTCCACGCCGAACGCGCTCTGGGTTCTCGTGAGTCGCGCCACCCGACCGTCGAACAGGTCGAACAGGAATGCATAAAACAGCAGCAGGGCCGAATTGTAGATATCGTCGCCGACCACCTCGGAGGCCGCGCACTGCAGGATGGCAAATACGCCGCAGCACAGGCTGGCCGCGGTCAGCAGGTTGGGAACGATGAAGATGGTCTTTTTCAGGTTCATCGGTTTTTCAAAAAGCGCAGAAACTGTTCCAGCACATCCCGGTTTGCTTTTCTTGTCCGGTGTGCCTCCAGCAATGCGATGGCCTTCTTCGTCTCGCCGCCCTCGTGATACACAATCGCCCTCGCGAGGATCTCGTCAAACGCCGGCACGAACCGCTTGACCCGGGCCGCCGCCCGCACCCGTTCGTCCACCAGGGTCGGACTGGACCATCTCAGCAGGTAATAGCTGTCCACCAGCGATTCGACGGGAAGAAACTGATAGCGGTAGGGCAGACCGCCCAGCATCCGCCACCTCCGGCGGAACACGATCTGCGGGATATACGACGGAACGGTGAGGGTGCCGTCCTCGCGCAGGGTATTCATGCGGGCCATTGTCGACACGAAGCTGCCGCTGATCTCCACCACGGAAAGGTACTCCGGAGCGCCGGATTTGATCAGACGCGACAGGCCTTTCTGTGAAGCAGCGGCCAGCAGTTTCTGCAGGCGCACCTCGAATGCCACAGCCAGCCGATCGCCCAGCAGGAGATACCGTTCCTTGCGGGCGGTGGACGGAATTCCGGTGGTCTGCTCGAACTGCGCCATCAGCCGGTTCAGGCCGTCAACGGAATCCACCCCCGACTCGGCCCGGTTCAGCTGATAGTAGGCCCCGGTCACCCGTTCCGCATAGTCGGCCTCAACGGGCAGCGCCGCGCGATCTTTGAGTCGTTTGAGGGCGAATGCCAGTTGCTCGTCATCAACCGCCACGGCAGGCATATCGGGAACCCGTCCGGAACCGGATCGGCTGAGCAGATAAACGCCGGTGCCGATGACCGTAAGAGCGGCCGCGGCCAACAGGTGAAATTTCCAACGCCCCGGAAATCCGGGTCGGGATGCATCTTCCGACGTCACTCAGTTCCCCTGAAAACCGTTGCAATTGTGCACTTCATGCTTCATATTTTTCCGGATGAAGGATTCGAGAATCAGCGGCAATGTAGCGTATTACCCGACCAACCGCAATTGACATTCAGGCGCCCGGAGTTTCCGTTCATGGAGCAGCAGAGAAAATTTACCCGCATCGAATACGCAGCCCCTGTGGCGCTCGAAGTTGCCGGAAACCGCCAACCGGGCATGACGGTCAACATCAGCCAGGGCGGCGCCCTCATCGACACCGCGCCCCTGCCGGAATTCGGCGCCTCCGTTGTCCTGTTCATCGATCTGCCCGGCGTGAAAGAAACCAGCCGGATTCCCAGCATCGTCCGCTGGCGCAGCGAGCGCCAGATCGGCATTCAGTTCGAGTTGCTGCGCCCCATCGAAGTGTGGGCCATCAACCGCATGGGACGCCAGAAATAGCGCCCCCGCTTCCCTGTCCTATTTCACCAGCCAGCTGATGTTGTCCGCTTCCCACCGCCGGGCGTCGTCGTGTCGGGCAAAGGCCCGCTCCATGGAACGGAACCGCGCGTCGTGATATCGGGTGCGGCCGGCGCTTCGTTCGACGGGAAGCACATGGTGCAGCAATTCGTGATACACCACCCAGTCGATGAAGAAATCGGGCACCTTCAACGAATCCAGCACGGGATTCACGCGGATGGTGGTGTCCTCGAAACAGTAGGTGGCCAGGGCACAGCTGTGAATCCGGGTCCGCCGGCGCCGACGGGTAGCGGTCCGCTCCTTCCCCCAGCCGATGCGGACATCTCCGACGGCGCCGCCAAAATACCGGTTGCTCACTCTTTCCAGCACCTCATCCAGCTGAATGACGGCGCCGGCTGGAGAGACGGGACGGCGCCTGGTGGGTACGGTCCGGATCTCACTGCGGTGACGCGCGATGAACTCATCGAGGATATGGGCGCAATTCCCCGGGGACACCTTCTTCAGATACAGGGCGAGAGCATTCAAAACCCGATCATCGGCCTGCTGGAACATCCGGTGGAGCCGCACGTGCAGTGCACCCTTCCGTCGGCAGGAAATCATGGTGGTCCGGTTGTCCGTGAACCGCACTTCCACGGGGCCGCCCATCAGGATGGACAAGTGGGAGGCAATCCGCTTTTCGTGCAGGACCAGCTCATCTTCCTGCGAACGAGGGGAAGAAACCGGCACCATCTTCCGTTTGAACAGCAGCAGGTCGAGGGACAGCTGGCGGATGGAAACAGGGAACATGGCCGGACGGTAGGCGGCACCCGCGGGGCTGTCAAGAAACACCCGCGAAGGGAGGATTTGTTCGAATAAATCCGATGGAAACTGGATCAGACACAAGGAAGACGGTAAACATTGAAATGATGCTCCGCGTCCGATTCACATCCGCCTGTCTGGCGGCTTTTCTCGTGCTGGCCCCCGTGATGCGGGTCAGCGCAAACATCTATTCCTTTACGGACGACGACGGCATCACCCACTTCACCAACCTCACCCCGAGCGGCAAGCATGCCCGCAGATATAAGCTGTACATGACCACCCCGGATGAGAGAAAGGCCCGTCCGGGGGTTATTCCCATTACCGCAAAGGATCGGGATCCGGCCCGCTACTCGAGGTACGACGCCTCCATCGCCATGGCGTCCCGCACTCACACCATTCCCGAGCCCTTCATCCGGGCCATCATCCGCGTCGAATCCGATTATGATCCGCGGGTGGTCTCCGTGGCCGGCGCCCAGGGCCTCATGCAGCTCATGCCCGCCACCGGACGGCGGATGGGCGTCACCAATCCCTTTGACCCCCACGACAACATCCAGGGAGGCACCCGTTACCTGCGCCACCTGGCCAATCTCTTCAACGGAGACATGGTGCTGACCATCGCGGGATATCACGCGGGGGAAGGTGCGGTGCGGAAGTACGGCGGCGTGCCCCCTTACCAGATGACTCACGCGTACATCAACAAAGTCCTCAAGTTCTATTACCACTACAAGAAACAGGCCGGCGGCTGACCCGACCATTTCAGTGTTCATGGAAATGTCATGTGGAATGAGAGAATTCCTCCATTCCGATTTCTTGTGAAATCCGGTTTCAGGTGTACACTCCATGCCACTCTCAACCCACATGCTTTGACAAGCAGGAGGATTTCCATGACGAAGATGAATTGGCTCGTACTGGTTCTGATGATGATTGCCGCCACCGCGTTTGCCATCGGCTGCGATGACGAAGACGACGACGGCGCGTCGGATGCGGACAGCGACGGCGACTCCGACGGCGACAGCGACGGCGATTCCGACGGCGACTCTGACGGCGACGCGGACCTCATGGGCGACTTCGACTGCACCAACACCGATACAACCTCATGCGACTATGGCATCTGCACGATGGTCAGTGCTGCGCAGACCATGATCGACTCATGCGCCGATGCCGCCGGGACCGACCTTGAAGCGTACTGTGACGCACTCTTCTCATGCTACTTCGATTATATTGACTGTTATGAAACCGCCTGCCCGGCCGGTACGTCAACGGCAGATGCAGACATCGATGCGATCAGCGCCTGCAGCACTGACGTAACCAACTGCACCACCAACGCCGCCGGCAAGTAATCCCTCAGGACTCCCCTTCCCCTTCAAATCCCGTTGCAATCGCTGTAACCATCATTCCCAGGCAGACGGTCCAGGCTGCCAGCGCCCAGCGGAGAGCGGCCACCTCGTCCGTCGGCAGGGAACCCGCTGCGCCGAAGATCTGCCAGACGTTGGACCAGTGGCGCCCAACGATATCCACGATGCGCGATATCCCGACGTAGGCGAACAGCCCGCACAGGAGCATGCGCCCCATGGCCGCGGGCCAGGAATGGCGCAGAAACCAGGCCACGACCAGGGCCACCGTGTACACCGACACGCAGATCAGCACCCAGTCCCGGGCGCCCGACACAAGGTCGTGGGCCGCCGCGCCGGAACGTCCGCTGATGACAAAGATAGCGATTGCCCCGAGGGGCGGCATCAGCAGGAGGGGCAGTTTTTCGACGGGCTTCAACGCATGCTCCCCGCCCCGTATCCGCGGATGAGTTCCACTTGCCCGCACTGGGCAATGTTGATAACAAAGGGGCGAATTTTAAAACCGGTGAAGGTATAGCAGCATGACAGAACCACGGCCAGACACAAAGGGGAAATCCGGGTTGAAGAAGGAGCTGGTGAAAACCTTTGCCATTGCACTCGCATCCTTTGTGACCGGATTCGCCATCATCTTCTTTTTTCTGAAACCCTCATCGCCCGACGTCTCTGCCGAAGAAGCGGCACCGGAAGCACCCCTTCCGTCCACCCCGGCCGCCAACGTCGCTCCCGCTGTTCCGGAACCATCCGTCACCGCCGCGCCCGCCGCCGCCACCATCCCCGAAGGGGAGATTCCCGCGGATACGCGGCGGGAGGGAGACCCGCTCTACCTCAAGTGCTGGGACGATAGCGGTATCGAGCGCGACGGCGCCGAGTGCGACCGACTGGATGCGCTGACCACCCGCTTTGACGGGCGGTTGTACGTCGTGGCCCGCTGCCGGGACGAGCACGCGGGAGCAGGGACCGCCGGGCGCCTGCAGGTGGCGGCGGAGGTCGATTTTGCCCAGAACACGGTCAGCCTGTGGAATGGCGCCGCATCAGATATCCGCAACGCCCGGGACATCGGCGACTGCCTGCGCACGGCCCTGTCCGGATTGCCCATCGACGGCATCGCTCACCGCTTTTCGCGATATCGGATTTACTTTCCTGTGGCCTTCGGACCACCTCCGGCCCCGGCTGTGTCGGCAGAACCCTCCGCGACGGCGGAGGCGGATGACGATCCAACAGCGACAACTGTGCCTTCTGCGCCGCCGGCCGGGGAAGGCCGCGTGGTGGCGGTCACGAAAACAAAGGTGCGCGTGCGCAAAGAACCGGATGCCAACGCGGAAGCCATCGGCACCATCAGCGCCCCCAACCAGGTGCGCCTGGTCAAGCAGGACGGGGACTGGTGCAACGTGGTGACACCCAACAGCAACAATGGATGGATGATCTGCAGTGCGCTTTCCCTGTGACATTTTTCTGCCGGCGTTTGCCATCATGGCCACCGGGCTCAACGCCTGCACCGACCCGATGCAGGACGAACGCCGGGAGTTCGCCGAGCTGACCGCCCTCATCGACGCCGTGGGGGCTGACGCGGACCCGGGCTGGATGGACCGTCTCGACGCGGTGAAGGCCCTGTCCATCCGGTCCCGTCGGGTGCAGGATCTGCGCCGGACCTGTGTATCCGCCTATGAAACGTGGGCGGAATCAGCCGCCCGGATGGCGAAGGCGCGCAAACAGATCCAGTCGCTGGAAAGGGCACTCCGCAGCGGTGAACCGTCCGCCGCTCTGGTCCGCCGGCACACCGAGGCAAACACCGCCATCAACGACACAAAGGTCCTGCTGGACAGTGCGGAAACAATGGTCAACCAGTGCACCGCATCCCGCCGGGCGCTGGATGCACAACTGCGGAAATAACCGGCAAAGACGATTGTTATGGCAATCATGATGAAGCTGTTTCTTGTCATGCTGCTGCTCCCTCTGTCCGTCGCCTGCGGCGATGGACAACGTCCGGAGCCATCCCCGACGGCGGCATCCCCTGTCCCTGTGGTCCGGGAAAACAGCGGTCATCTCATCTTCAGCTGGTTTGACGGAGGCACGGCTGCCACGGCAACCCGCCCCGGAGATGTGCCCGAAGCGCATCGAAAGGAAGTGCGGGTGCAGGATCCGACCATTCCGCCCGAAAAGCGCAATCCGTCCATCGTGTATCTGGCCGACCTGACCCGGACCGACGCAAAGGGAAACTTCCGGGTCCGGGCGATTGCGCGCGAAGAATGGGAGCGCCGTCGACATCCCCAGCAGACGGCCGATGCCGCGCCGGTTGCTGAAAACGGGGACGTCATCATGTATGTGACCCCATTTTGTCCCCACTGCAAAAAGGCCCGCAAATGGCTGCTGGAACAGCAGATCCCCTATCGCGAAGTGGATCTCGAAAAGGACCCGGAGGCCGCGGCCGCGCTTGCCCGGAAGGGCCAGTCCCAGGGAGTTTCCACGTCCGGGGTGCCGATTTTCGAAATCAACGGACGGCTGGTTCCCGGATTTTCTCCAGAGGACATCCGCCGCGCGCTTTCCGCACCTCCTGCCCCGCCGCCACCTCCGGCTGCGCCACCACAGGCTCCGCCGGCCACCCGGGCGGTCATCTGACGCACGGATTTTTGCCGTGCTCCCACCTTTTTCCGCCATCGGATTTCGGGTATAATCGGCCAGCTGAAACAGACCGCAACCCCGGAAACAGGACAATGACATGAGTTCCGACATACATGCACAGGACAGGATTCACTTCTGGGCCCAGACGGACGTAGGCCGGGTGAGGGATCACAACGAGGATAACTTCCTCGTGGACAAGAACATGAACCTCTTTGTCGTCGCGGATGGCATGGGCGGTCATGCGGCCGGAGAAGTAGCCTCCGGCATTGCGGTGAAAACGATGCGGGACGTGGTGTCCCAGAACAAGGACCTCCTCGACGCCTACAAGGAAGGTTCCCAGATCGCCTCTAAAAAGGACGTCGCCAACCTGCTCGAACACGCGGTGCACAAGGCCTGCGAAGAAATCTACAGCATCGGCGAGCGGGATCCGGAAAAGCGGGGCATGGGGACCACCCTGTCGGCCCTGCTGGTGATCAACCAGGACGGTTTCATTGCCCACGTGGGCGACAGCCGGATTTACCTGCAGCGCGCCAACCGCGTCATCCAGCTCTCCGAAGACCATTCGCTGATCAATGAGCTCATCAAGCGGGGCAAGCTGACAGCGGCCACGGCGGAAGACTCGCCCTATAAAAATGCGGTCACGCGCGCCGTTGGCGTGTACGAAAGCGTCGAAGTCGACACCATGGATTTCGACGTGTTGCCCGGCGATCAGTTCCTGCTCGCCTCCGACGGCCTGACCGGATATCTGAAGGAAGCAGAAATCCCGGGCATCCTCACCCTCAGCAGCGCCATCAAGGAAATTCCCCAGAAGTTCATCGATCTCGCCAACGATCGCGGCGGCAAGGACAATATCACCTGCATTATCGTGCGCATCGTCGACACGGAAGGCAAGGCAGACGAACTCAACAAGGAAATTGAACAGAAGATCGAAACCATCAAGCGGATGCCGATCTTCAAGTACCTGACCTACAACGAACTGGTCCAGGTGCTGAACATCACGACCGTCCGGGAAATGAAGTCGGGCCAGCCCATCGTCAAGGAGGGTGAACCCGGCGACGCGCTGTATATCGTGCTGACCGGCTCGGTCCGGGTGCACAAGGGCGACGTGGATATCGTCACCCTGCCCGCGGGCTCCCACTTCGGCGAAATGGCCCTGATCGACAAGGCGCCCCGTTCCGCGGACGTATCCGCCGCATCGACGGGAAAGCTGCTGGCCATTGCGCGCGAAGACTTCTTCAAGATCATCAAGGCTGAGCCCCGGATGGCCAACAAGCTTCTGTGGGCGTTCCTGCAGGAACTGTCGGGCCGGCTGCGCAGCACCAACAAGGAGCTCGAAGAAGACCGCCGGCAGCACCTCGAAGACCTCACCGAAGAACTGTTCGATCTCGAACCGGACAAGGACTGAAGCCAACCGTCCAGTCGAAAGCTAGAGTTTGAGGAGCCCCTGCATCATGATGGCTGCCACCAGGGAGAGGATGGCGTAGAACTCGGGGAACGCGGCAAGCATCATGGTGACGCCGAAGACGTTCTTGCCCTGGGCCGTGGCCGCAATACCGTCCGCGCACACCTTGCCCTGATAAATGGCCGACAGCATGCACGAGAAGAACATGGCCGCACCGGCCGCCAGCACCACCGCCGCCTGGAACATGGTCATGTCCGGCTTGACGAACCCCTGATAGAGCACGAAGCCCACAAAGCCGTAGAGTCCCTGCGTGGCCGGCGGCATGGCCAGACCGAGCCCCACGCCGAGTAACTCGGGCTTTTTCTTTACAAGGCCCAGCAGGGCCGAGCCGCTGATGCCCAGTCCGATAGCCGATCCGGCGCCGCCGCCGCCGACCATCAGTCCGAGACCGATGATTCCCAGAATACTGTTATCCATGACCGCACCCTCCTTGGTGGTGGTTATTCATGTCGCCGCAACGGCCGGTATTCATTGCCGCCGCCCGAAAACTGCAATGTCTGATAAAACTCCACAAACGTGAGGCGCAGGGGATGCACAAAGGCACCCACAAACGCCAGAGCGAAATTCAGCGCATGGCCGACAATCAGCAGCAGGATGGTGAACACCACCATCGGTGAGGCCCAGTTGACGACACCCGCATCCGACGTGATGAAACCCAGGGCCAGGTTGTTGAACGTCATCGCCAGCAGCCCGCCCGTGAGACCAAGGGCAAACAGACGGATGTACGAAATCATATAGCCGATGTTACCCGTGGCAAAGTTGTAGAAATCCCAGAGGAACACCAGCGGCCGCAGAAACACGTTAGCCGTTCCATGAACCATGCCCGCAATAAACATGAGACCGATGCCCGACAGGCAGATGGTCTGGCCCACCACCTGTGGAATCTCCAGCAGCATCTGCCCCAACTGGAGCCGGGACACGGTCAGCTCGTGCACGCGCAGGTCGTACCAGTTGGCATGAGCGGCCCAGATGACCACACCCACGAACATCATCATCCACGAAAACGGCAGGATGGCTGTGCCCGCTTCGCCGCGCCGGATGCGGTTGGCAATCTGCAGCACCATGGCAAACAGCATCTGGAGGAAGCCGACCACCAGGGCAAAACTCATGGCTGGATAAACGGTGCCTTTGTCGCCTTCGTAGGCGGCCAGCGGTGCGAACATGTCCGCGCCCGTGGGAAAAATCGCATCCTTGATGCCCTCCCCGCCGAAGATGGGCAGGCCAAAGAATCCGTTCAGCAAAATGCCACTGAAAATGGTCATGGCGCCCAGGATCATCGCCAGCGCAAACAGCGGCCGCGCGCTCACGGGGCCTTTTCGGTAGAGCAGAAAGGCCAGGGCCAGCAGAATCATTCCGTAGGCCACATCGCCCAGGCACAGCCCCGAGAAGAATGCGAAGGCCGGTGCGAAGAACGGAGTGGGATCCAGCTCATTGTAAGCGGGTAGCGAGTAGAGGCGCGTGATGGGCTCGAACATCCGGTTGAACGCGTTGTTTTTCACCAGAACGGGAACATCTTCGCCGGGGGCCGGGTCGCGGATGTCCACCACGGCAGTGAAACCGTCGAGGAACCGGCGAATGGCCGCTTCCCTGTCGGCGGGGAACCAGCCCGTGAGGGCGAACAGGCGTCCGTCAGCCGCCTTCTCCAAATCGAGCTGGGCTGTCATGAGCTGCAGGCGATCCGCCTCCGCACGCCGGTACGATTCCACCGCGGGAAGAGAATTCGCCAACACCCGCATGGCGGCACCGATGTCGTCCAGTTCTTTTCTGCACGCGTCCATCTCCGCCACGATCATCGAGAGGGATCGATGGGGCAGGCGGATTTCCTCTGCGCTGGAGGGCATCTTCTGACCGGTGGTCACCGCCGCGAAATACACCGACGTGTCGTCCCGCCGGATTTCCGATACGACCACATCCTCCCATTTCCAGTTGGTGAAAAAGTACACGGGCATCCGGAAAAACCGCACCATCACGCCCACCTGAGCCAGCGCATCCAGGGTCGAAGGGTTGAATTCGCCCCAGGGGGCAAGGGCCGCCTCGTCCTTGCTGCAGGACTGCAGGGTGGATTCCACCTTTGTCCGCCGCGCATCCAGTTCCTCAAATGCGGCGATGATGGCCGGCGCGTCCATCTGAGGCGCCTCTGCCGCGGCATCGGTTGCCACTGCCTTCAACTCCCGGACGGTCACTTCCGCCCGCCGCACCCGGTTGGTCACCTCCGCCAGGGAGGCAACTTCCCTCACCCGGTTCTCCACGATGTGAACGACGCCCTGCTCCTGCAGCGCCTTCAGGAACTGTTCCTTTTCGCGGTGATACAAAAGGACGGATATCTTTTTCATCGATACGATCATGCATCCGCCTCCGCCCGGGCCAGCTTGTTCTTGAGGATCTTCTGGGACGATTTGGACAGGTTCTCCTCGTCTTCCAGGAAGCGCTTGATCTTGCTGATGGCCGCTTTGTACTCGGGAATCTGTACCTTCTCATACAGATTCACCTTCTGGGTGGTCTTCTTGCGGGCAAACTCCAGATCGGCCACCTTCTGTTTTGCCAGCTGCAGCTCGATTTCCAGGGTGGCAAGCTGCTTCATCACCTCCACGCCGGACGGCAGCCACGCAGCAGAGGCGAATGCGCTGTAGGGCATCACGTCGAAGACCACGTTCTGCAGCACGGGCGTCTTGACGCCGGCAATCTTGCGCACCGCCACTTCGGCCTTCAGCACCTTCACCAGATCCTGTGGCAGCTCCGCCCACAGGCGCAGCGTTGCGGCCTGGCCGGCCATCTCCTGTTCCAACCGCTCCGCCACCCGGGCGGCCTCATCCCGCGCGCGTTTCACTTCCAGCCGCAGGGCCGATTCCTTGGCGGCCAGCGTGGGCAATGCGTTTTCCCGCACGCGCAGTCCCTTGTTGAGCTGCTGCAGGTAGGTCTTGTTGTACTGAAACCGGATTGCCATCTGTGCGTCCGTTCAACGGGGCGTCGCCGCCCTTACTCCTGTTTCTTCGGCCAGAACCGATCCATCAGCTCCAGCTTGATGCCCACTTCGTCGCGGGAAAAATGCGTTGCAAAGAGCTGCCAGGCCGTGTCGAGCATCGTGTCGATTTCCACGTCCACGTCGATGGCCAGAAGGGACCGCGAATAGTCCTTTGCAAAGCGCAGGGTCCGCTTGTCGTAGTCGGTGAGGTCAAACCCGTTTTCGAGCTTCGTCTTTGCGTTGGCCGCGTCCGCGTAAAGCCGGACCGCCGTGTTCATCACCTGGGGATGATCCACCCTTGTCTTCTTGCCAATCACCAGCTGCTTCAGTCGCGACAGGCTGCGGAACGGATCGATGACCACTTTGGCCACGTCCGTGTCCCGCCGCAGGTAGAGCTGCCCTTCGGTGATGTACCCCGTGTTGTCGGGAATTGCATGGGTGATGTCGCCCCCCGACAGCGTGGTCACCGCGATGATGGTGATGGAACCACCGCTGGGGAACTGGGCCGCCTTCTCGTAAATCTTTGCCAGATCGCTGTACAGGGACCCGGGCATGCTGTCCTTGGAGGGAATCTGGTCCATGCGGTTGGAGACGATGGACAGGGCGTCCGCGTACAGGGTCATGTCCGTCAGCAGCACGAGCACCGTGGCATTCTGTTCCACAGCAAAGTACTCCGCGGATGTCAGGCACATGTCCGGCACCAGCAGCCGTTCGACGGGCTGGTCGTCAGTGGTGTTGACAAAGCAGATGATGCGGTCGAGGGCCCCCGCGTTGTCGAACAGCATCTTGTAATAGAGGTAGTCATCGTTGGACATGCCCATGGCGCCCAGGATGATGATATCGGCCTTGGAGCGGAGGGCCACGTTGGCCATCACCTGGTTGAAGGGCTGATCCGGATCGGCAAAGAAGGGAATTTTCTGCCCGGTCACCAGGGTGTTGTTCAGGTCGATGCCGCCGATGCCCGTGGCGATCAGCTCGGAGGGCTGGCGGCGACGTACCGGATTTACCGAAGGACCGCCGATTTCCACTTCTTTTCCCTCCACCTCGCTGCCGCCGTCGATGGGCGCGCCGTAGGCATTGAAAAAGCGGCCCCGCAGCTCATCGCTCACCTTCACCGTGGGGGGCCGGCCGAGGAACACCACTTCGGCGTCGGTGCCGATGCCCTGGGTGCCCGGAAAAATCTGCAGCGTGACCTTTGACCCTGCAATTTTCACCACCTGCGCCGGACGCCCGTTCACCGTGGCCATTTCCTCGTTGGTGATACCGTCGGCGTTCAACGTGCAGGTGGCCTTGGTGATGTTTTCGATCCGTGTATAGATTTTCTGAAATGCTCTGGTTGTCATCGTTCCAATCCTCACGCGGACGCGCCGGTTTTCATCCGTTCCTTCAACAGGGCATCGAGCTGTGCATCGAGGGACCGGAAGTTCTCGCACTGGAATTCCTGATAGTTCATCTGTTTGAGCAGGTTGATCACCTTCTTGAAGTAGGTGCCCACTTCTTCAAAGTTATCGAACTCGAAGTCCGCATCGCAGATGCCGAGCACCCGGTTGACCATGTACTGCTGGCGCTTCAGCGGCGTGGATGAATCGATTTTGTCAAACGCGTCCTGCTGCAGGATGACAAAGTCGATGGTCTCCGCCTTGTTGAAGATGATATGGTAGTCGAGGGGCACGCCGTCGTCGCCGAGGATGTTGATCTGATCCTGGGTTTCCTTGCCCCGCAGGAGAATGTCCTTGATCCGGAACACCTTGTTGACCCAGCCGGGCTCGATGGTTTTTTCGAGATAGGCGGCCACCTCGTCGTACTCCAGGTACTTGGAGTAGCTGTCGATGGGGTCCACGGCGGGATAGCGTTTGCTGTCCGCGCGATTCTGGGACAGGGCGTAGAAGCACCGGGCCGCCTTCTTGGTGGACTCGGTGACGGGCTCCTTGAGGTTGCCGCCGGCGGGGCTCACGGTGCCGATGAAGGTGATGGATCCCGTGCTGCCGTTGTGCAGGTTGACGAGACCGGCCCGGGAATAGAAGTTGGTCACGATGGCGGGCAGGTCGACGGGGAAGGCGTCCTGTCCGGGCAGTTCCTCCATTCGATTGGACATCTCGCGCAGGGCCTGGGCCCAGCGGGAGGTGGAGTCGGCCAGCAGCAGCACCTTGAGGCCCATCATGCGGTA
>JAKQNG010000249.1 GCA_029565915.1 Deltaproteobacteria bacterium | reverse complement strand
GCTGTTTGTGGCGGACAAGGACGAGGTGGTCTTTGACGCATTGGGGCATCTGCGCCTTGCCATTGCAGAAAAAATGGGACTACTCAAGCCCAACACCTGGGATTTGCTGTGGGTGACTGAATTCCCGCTGCTCGAACGCGATGAGGAGGCAGGCCGCTGGGTGGCCAAGCACCACCCCTTCACCGCGCCCATGGATGAGGATTTGCAGTACCTTGCCACAGAACCGGGCCGTGTCCGCGCCAAGGCCTACGACATCGTGCTCAACGGCGTGGAGCTCGGCGGCGGCAGCATCCGCATCCATGACCAGGAGTTGCAGCAGCTCATGTTCCGCACCATCGGGTTCACCGAGGAACAGGCCAACCTGCGGTTCGGCTTCCTGCTCGACGCGTTCCGCTATGGCACGCCACCGCATGGCGGGCTGGCCTTCGGACTCGACCGCATCGCCATGCTGATGCTTGGAACCGACAGCATCCGTGACGTCATTGCGTTCCCGAAGGTACAGACGGCCTCGTGTCTGATGACCGGCGCGCCGGATGTGGTGGACGACAAGCAGCTCGCCGAACTGCAGATTGCGTCGCTTCGGTCCGTCGAGGAAGTCGAATGAGCGCCCGCCGCTTTTTTCACCCTGCGAAAGAAGAGGATGTGCCGGAAAAGACCCTGAAACAGGAAGTGCTTGAATGGGTGGTTTATCTGTCCGTTTCGGTGATCCTTGCGCTGCTGATTGTTCATTTTCTCGGCCGTTTCACGGTTGTGGACGGGCATTCCATGCAGCCCACCCTTCAGAACCGGAATGTGGTGATTGTGGAGAGTCTTTCGCTGCGGCTGTCCGGCGTTCAAAACGGGGACATCGTGGTGATGAAAATCCCCGAACTGCTTGGCGGCAACCGAACCTATGCCATCAAGCGGGTCATCGCGCGGGAGGGACAGCGGGTGCGCATTGCCGACGGTGTGGTGCAGGTCGATGGCGTGCCGCTGTCAGAGCCATATGTCAACGGGGTGGCAACCCTGGCCGAGGGGTCGTTGTATCAGGACATGGAGGTTCCCCCGGATTGCGTCTATGTGCTCGGGGACAACCGCAATCCGGACAAAAGCAGGGATTCCAGGGTATTTGGCGTTGTCAGCGAGGAACGCATCATCGGCAAGGCGTTTGTCCGGCTGTTTCCCTTCAGCCGGATTGGATTGGTGCGGTAGCCGGCGGCCATTTGTTGCTGTCCGGTACAGAGGGAGCCGCTTCCGCGTGGGAGAGGCTCTCTCTTTTTGTATCGCCACACATAAATATGATAAAAAACATAGGAAAACAATTAAATAGACTTGTCTTTCCCGACTGTTTCGGATATAATTCTGACAAGAATCAGTGGAGTAACAGGGAATCTCCTGTTGCGGAGGTACAGCATGCCCATCAATATCCCCGACAACCTGCCGGCCAGGGAAACGCTGACTGGCGAGAACATCTTTGTCATGACCAAGGAACGCGCGGAGCATCAGGATGTCCGTCCGCTGCGCATTGCCATATTGAACCTCATGCCCACCAAAATCGTCACGGAAACCCAGATTTTGCGGCTGATCGGCAACACGCCGATACAGATGGATGTGGTGCTGCTCCATCCGGAATCCTATCAGTCCCGAAATACGCCTACAGCGCACCTTGATGCGTTTTACCGCACGTTCTCCGAGGTTCGCCATGAGAAATTTGACGGACTGGTCATCACCGGTGCCCCTGTGGAACAACTGGATTTCGAACAGGTCGACTATTGGCCGGAGCTGGTGGAAATCATGGACTGGAGCGTGCATCACGTTTTCTCCACCTTTCATGTCTGCTGGGGCGCACAGGCAGGACTATACCACCATTACGGCGTGCCGAAGCACCCCCTGCCGGAGAAGATGTTCGGCGTGTTTCCCCATACCCTCGCGCGCAGAGGGGTGAAGCTGCTGCAGGG
>JAKQNG010000248.1 GCA_029565915.1 Deltaproteobacteria bacterium | reverse complement strand
CCGGCGCCCTCGGCAATCTCCTTGACCGGATGCTCTTCCGGTATGTCATCGATTTCGTCGACTGGTATGTGGTGGTCGGCACAAAGGAGTATCACTGGCCCACCTTCAACGTGGCCGACGCGGCCATCGTCGTCGGCATCGGTCTCATGATCCTGCAGCTCCTCCTCGCGCCGAAGCCCGCAGCTGCAAAGCCCGCCGACCATGCCTGAACGGCGACTGCCATGGCGGATGGTTGTGCTTCCGGCCGGTATCGCCGTCGCCCTGCTGATCACGGGCCTTGTGGCATCCCGGTGGCTGAAGCGTTCCGCGGACAACGGATCCAACCCTGTTACCTCCACGTTTGCGGCCTACCGCCTGGACCACCCGGACCGCCGGTTCGTTCTGCCCGTGGAGCTGACCGAAGTCTCCGGCCTGACGGATCTGCCGGAAAACCGGGTTGCCTGCGTGCAGGACGAGGACGGCGCCATCTTCATCTTCCACCTGTCCGAGGGGCGCATCGAGCGCCGGATTCCCTTTGGTGACCCGGGCGACTACGAGGGACTCACTGCCCACAGTGGCATCTTCCATGTACTGCGCAGCGACGGCGTCCTGTTCGAAGTACGCGACGACGGCCGCACCGTTTCCGAGCACCCCCTGGACCTTCCCACCAGGGACAACGAAGGACTCGCCTTCGACGCCCGCCGCAACCGGCTCCTCGTCGCCCCCAAGAGCCGCCCGGGAAAGGGAAAGGAATTCCGGGCGACAAGGGTGGTGTTCGCCGTGGACCCGGCGACCCGCATCCGCTCAGCGGAGCCGGTGATGGAAATTGATTTGAATGACGTTGCCGCCTTCGCAGACGCCCATGGCATTGATGTCCCACAGAAGAAAGGCAAAAAGGCAAAAAAGCAGAAACGCCGCACGCTGCTGCGTTTTCTCCCATCCTCCCTCTCCGTGAATCCCGTCACCGACGAGGTGTTCATCCTCTCCGCCATCGATCGCGTACTGTTGTCCTTTGATCAGGATGGACGGGTGACCGGCTATGCCGCCCTTTCGCCCCGGCTCTTTCCTCAGCCCGAAGGCATCACCTTTACGGCATCGGGCGACATGCTCATCGCCAGCGAAGCCGCCGGCCGGGAGCCCGTCCTGCTCCTGTTCAAACGACAATCAGACGCGATGTAAGAAGTCTTTCCTGCCGGGTCAGGTGGGATGAGCGGGTCTATTCTACATGGATGTTCGAATCCGTATCGTCGACCGGGTCCGTATCGTCCTGATCGTCGTCGGTGTCCCATGAACCGCAGTCCTCGACCTCGGGATCGCAGTCCCTCCAGGGATCGCAGTCCTCCACGGTCGGGTCACAGGGTGGGCAATCCCCGGGAATGACTTCTATGGTATTATCCTCGGCCTTGGAGGGGGAGGCATGGACGTTCTCTATCACCGCCTGGCCGAAACCGGCGTCCCCAAACGCATCCAGATCCACCCACACCTCATACACCACCCGGAAATCCCATTCCTCCGCTCCTTCAGGCGGGGCGTAATTGCTGGTGACCGGGGAGTCGACCACATACTCCAGACCGCACCCGTTCAGGTTCCTGTCCAGGGAGGTGGCGACACCGAGGACGAAGGATTCATCCCCGACAATCATTTCGCCCTCCCTGTCGCTGACGCCGAAGGTGCCGTAACCGGATGGGCTCTGCGCGTCCTCCGAGATGTAGTCCACCTTGAAGTGCAGGGCCAGGTTGCCGTCTGCGTCGTACAGGAGCATCTCCGCATGGTCACTTCCCACCAGATCATCGAAAGTGTGTTCCTTCTTCTTGCTGTCCTCCCAACCCAGGCTGGTCTCGCCGTAGGTATTGTCCACAAAGGACGGGTTCAACGTGAGTCTCAGGTGCACCCATTGCTGGTCCTCCACAACCTCAACAATCTGCTCGATGGAAGCCGCCGGAACGTTGGGCTCCTCCTCACTGTAGAAGCAACCCGTCTCCAGAGTAATCACCTCACTCTGCGTTGCGTCAGCCACGGTCGCGGCGCACTGCCCGGCAGTTTCGGGGCCTATCCCCGGTTGCAACGGGTCACCGACGCCGGATGTTCCAGCGCCCGGAAACTGGATTCCCGTCGAACCATCATCCCCGGGCTCGCTATCGAAGTCCCCATTCCCTTGTTCCGCATCCATGATGTCATCGTCGCCCGCCTGGGATTCATCCTGCCCATCTCCGTCGCCCGCCCCGTTCGACGCGTCACTGCATGCCGCCATTGCAGCCGATAGAAGCAGGACAAGTATCCTCTGGTACGTTTTCGCCATGATTGTCTCTCCCGTGAAATTGTTTTGTTGAGGGTTACAAAACGCAATTTCATGGGACGCCGAAAACGTTCCATTTTTTTTAAAGATTTCCGGCCGGGGTCACTTCGTGAAATCGGCGAAGAGGCTCAGTAGCCCTTGACCATTTCGAGGTCGGCCCCGTCTTCGAGGGCGGTGGTGGCGCCCACCACGATGCAGGTGGACGTGTGGGGACGGGCTTCGAGCACCCGGAGTTCGGCGATGACTTCAAACGGGTAGCTGTCGTGATCATCCTTTTTGCCGTCTGCTTCCCGCAGGCGATCGCGCTTGGCAATCGCGAAGAACCGGTTTCCCTCCTGCACGCCGTCCTCCCGTCCCTTGTCCACGAAGACAATCTGGTACTGGCTGTAGAGCAGCGTCGGATCGAGGTGGGCCACCACATTTGCCTTCATTTCCTTCTGGTTGGTCTTTGACGGCACCATCTCGAAGCGGCGGTGCACCGGGCCGATGAGGGTTTCCCGCTCAATGGGCTGGAGGGATTCATCGATGACCACCCGGGCAATGCGCTTGTCCTTGTCAAAGCTGATCACCCGCACCGCGCCCAGGATTTCCACCAGCTTGCCCACCTCCGTGCCCGGATCCTCGTCCGACTCCACATCCTGCAGCACGCGGAACGCCGCATATTCGTCGCCCACCTGCACGTCCTTGTTCTTCTTGAATTCCACATAGGCCTCGTCGTACTGCGACAGCATCATCACTTCCTTCTGGGCGCCGCGCACAATGCCCGACTGCTCGAGCACTTCCTGATCCACGAAGCCGCGATTGCGGTTCAGGATGGCATCTCCCCGGCGGGCGGAGAGGGCCCGGGACTCCGGTGTCGGTTCATCATCGGGCGAGGCGGCAGCGGTGGACATTCCGGACACGGGAGGTGACAGCCACAGCATGTCGCCGGGATAAATCCAGTGGGGATTCGTCACGCCCGGATTGTAGGACCAGACCCTCGGCCACTGATAGGGGTCAGAAAAATGGGCATCGCAGATATCCCACAGGGT
Source organism: Deltaproteobacteria bacterium (assembly GCA_029565915.1). Classification (GTDB taxonomy): domain Bacteria; phylum Myxococcota_A; class Polyangia; order JAAYKL01; family JAAYKL01; genus JAKQNG01. The sequence continues at coordinate 19,412 of JAKQNG010000248.1, read as the reverse complement.
GTCGCCGTCCTTCACCTGATAGACTTTTTTCTGCCCTTCTTCGGGATCGATCGCCGGGGCCTTCGTCGTCGCGCCGATGGAGATGGACTGGCGGTTGCGGGCCGCTTCCTGAAGCGGAGAGGGATTATCCTCCACCTTGCGGTAGGTGATGCCCGGCTTCATGTCTTCCTGATAGTTGTCCTCATCTCCGGTCGAGGCCTCCGCCGATGCATCCCCCTGCGCAGCAGCGCCGCTGTCACTCACCTCTGCATCACCGCTGATCTGGAGACCCAGATCGGCCCCCTGCACCATCCATGACCACAGCAGGCACTGGCCTGCGGACATCGCGATTAACCCCGCTCTCAGAATTGCTTTCATGTCTGTCACCTTTTTGCAGAGGTCCGCAGCAGATTGCTGCTGCCGCTGTTATCGGACATTCGCGAACCGGCCCGGCGCGCGGCGTCCGTATCCGGATACCGCTCCACAACTCTCATATAGTAATCCTGCGCCCGCTCCCGATCATTCAGCTTTTCATAGGCAAAGCCGATGCGGTACAGGGCGGAGGCGCCTTTTTCCGAATTCGGATATCGCCGCAGCAGCCGCTCGAACTCGCCCACGGCCTTCATCATCCGCCCTTCCGCAAGATAGCATTCGCCGATCCAGAACAGGGCGTCATCCGCGTAGGGATGGCTGCTCTCCTTCTGCAGGAATGCCGAAAAACCCGCCAGTGCCGCCGCGTAGTCGCTGTTGTTGTAGGACCGGTACGCGCTGTGAAAGAGCCCCATCGGATCTTCCGCCGACAGTTCGCCGACACCGCCGTCCTTCACCACGCCAAGGTTGTCACCGCCCTCCATGGGCAGGGACAGGACGGGCCCACCGGCCGACGCGGTCCGCGCCGACGTCGTGACCGAATCCAGGCGGACTGATCCCGATTCGCCTTCCATGAGGCGCAGCACGGGCCTGTCCGCCGACGACGCATCATCCATGGCCGCCATGCTGATCTCCTGCGGGGCCACGGGCGCCTTTGCGGATTCGCGTTCGTCCTGCGGTCGCAGGTGCACGGTCTTCAGTGCATCCTTCCGATCCACGGCCGCGTTGCGCGCGTCCTTCTTCTCATACACCAGCAGCTTGTCGTCGAGGTCCGCCAGCCGGGCCTGCAGATTGGTGTTCTCCGCGCGGATCTGCAGGAGCTGCTTTTCCATCTCCTTCAGGGTCTCCGCCGCGGGATCCGTGGATTTCGAACAGCCGATCGGCAGCAGCGCAACCAGCATGAAACAGAAACGGATGGCACCTGTGTCTTTCATAACCTTGCCCTTTGTTAGGCTCCCTGTAGCTGGTTACATTGTAGGTGCGTGTAGTACACAGGTCAAAAAAAGTGCGGAATTTGTTCCTGCCCATGCTACACCGGCCTCGATGGCCACCGTTGACATGTCCATGCCGGTCCGCTCCTTAAAGGTATTTAAAAAAGATATCGGCTATATCCGCTGGTGCCTGGAGTCCCACGACGGGATCGCGGTGTCGACCACCCGGGCGGATGAGCCGGACATCCTGGACCTGACCATCGCACCGGGATTCCTCGACGACGCCGAAGCGCTGATCGCCGCCCTGGTGGAGGAACTGGGGGCCATACGAGTCTCCTCTCCAACGCACTCCCCCCTGCGCTGATGGCCGATACCCTGCTGCACATCACCCTGGCACGGCAGATCATCGGCGATCCCCGACTGGACACCGCCGCGGCAGACCTCCTTCGTCGCTATCCATCCGCCCTCGATCTGGGCGCGGTGGCATTCGACCTGCCCTTCTACGACGACCTGTTTTCCAGCGCCCGCAACAAACTGTCGGGACGCCCCCAGTCCTGGTCCCCGGTTGGCACGTCCATCCACGAGCGCCGCTGCGGAGCCCTCTGCGCCGACGCCGTGGGCGCCTCCACCGATGAATCCCGATTCGCGGTGGCGGCGGGCATGCTGTCCCATTTTGCCGCGGACATTGCCTTTCACCTGGAAATCGAGCGCCGCGTCAGAGAAGACGGCATTGTGCACGAGGTGCTCGAAAACGACATCGGCATCCTCTGCCACTGCGATCGGCTGGGCCATCCCGGCGTGGGCAGCGCCTTCTGCCGCGACGCCCTCTCCATCACGCCTCCCTGCGGGTGGGCCGAAGACTTCGCCATCCTGCTCCAGCGCACGGCCGACATCCGCGTATCCGCCGCCTACCTGAAAAAATGCCTGCGGAGCCTGCGCCTCTTCGGCTACCTGCACAGCATACCGGCCCCCTGGGTGAAAACCCGCGCCGACGTCCACCCGTCCATCGAACACCTGGCCCTGTCCCTCTGCGACGAGAGCATCGCGTCGGGCATCGCGCTCATCAACGATGCGTACAAGGTGTTCTGCGGTCGCCTCTCCCTGCCCGCCTTCACGGCCGGGCTGCCCGCGCGGCGCATGAAGGACGGCGCGCCGGAATGACGTTGCGGTCTTCGAATTTCGTTGACTTTCCACCATCGGTATCCATATGACATCGCCCATGTTTGACGAACTGAAAGAGCGCGTTGCCCCGCTGCAGGTCAAATTGAATGACCTGAGGGGGTATCTTTGACCTCGAGGTCAAACTCGAACGCATCGAAGAAATCAATCACCTCTCCACCGCCGAAAATTTCTGGACGGACAACGAAAAAGCCCAGTCCCTGCTGAAGGAGCGCGCCGAACTCGAACGGGTGGCCGGCACTTTCCGCCGCGTGGACAGCGAGCTGGAGGACATTCTCACGCTGATTGAGCTGGCCCGGGAAGAAAACGATCCGTCCGTCCTTTCGGACATCCCCCGGCAGCTCGACAACGCGAAGACAACCCTCGACCAGCTCGAAATGCGCCGGATCCTCAACGATGAATTCGACGAGGCCAATGCCTATGTTGCCTTTTCGCCCGGGGCGGGTGGCACGGAATCCGCCGACTGGGCCCAGATGCTGCTGCGCATGATTGCGCGATATGCCGACAAAAAAGGATATACCGTTGAAACGGTTCACCTGATTCCCGGCGACGAGGCGGGCATCAAATCGGCCACCCTGCGCATCTGCGGGCCCTACGCCTATGGCTATCTGAAAAGCGAACGGGGCATCCACCGTCTGGTGCGGATTTCGCCGTTTGACGCCAATGCGCGCCGGCACACCTCCTTTGCCGCGGTGGACGTCACACCGGAAATCGACGACACGGTGGAGATTGACATCAACGAAAACGATCTGCGCATCGACACCTTCCGCTCCAGCGGCGCCGGCGGCCAGCACGTCAACACCACCGACTCGGCCATCCGCATCACCCACCTGCCCACGGGCATTGTGGTGCAGTGCCAGAACGAACGCTCCCAGCACAAGAACAAGGCTCAGGCGTTCAAGATGCTGCGCTCCCGGCTGTTCGAACTCGAAATGGACAAGCGCCGCGCGGCCGCCGAGCAGCGGCACGAAGAAAAAAGGGACATCGCATGGGGCAGCCAGATCCGCTCCTACGTGCTGGCCCCCTATCAGCTGGTGAAGGATCTGCGCACCCAGGAAGAGACCGGTCGCGTGGACGACGTGCTGGACGGCGACCTGGATCGCTTTGTGCGGGCCTATCTGCTGGCCACCGCAGAAAATCGGTAGGAGACAGAGGGCCGTGGACTATTCACGCATCGTCATCTACATCGCTGCCATGATTTCACTGGCCGTGTTTCTGAACATCGGCGGGTGGTTTCTGGTGGTGCGCCTCATCGACAATCTGGGCAGCCGCCTGCGGTTCCACCAGTTCGTCGGCATCCGCCACCTGCGGGGGCGCAAGAGCAATTCCCTGACCGCCATCGGCCTTTTGTCCATCGTCGGCGTGTCGTTCTCATCGTGTACGCTGACCACCGTCCTGTCCGTGATGGGCGGGTTCTCCGACGATCTGAAGCAGAAAATCCTGTCGACCAACGCCCATGTGGTGGTGGACAACCGGGGTGCGCCCCTCGACAACTGGCAACCGCTCATCCGCCGCCTGGAAAACCTGCGCGAGGTGCAGGCGGCGACTCCCATCGTGGCCGGCGAAGTGATGCTCAACGCGCGCATCAACAACAACGGCATGATGCTGAAAGGCGTCGACCCGAAATCCCTCGGCAAGGTGAGCGGCGTCCTCGCGCGGCTGGAAACCGGAAAGCTGAAGTACCTCGACCATCCCGATGCCCTGTTCAAGGACACGCGGAGCAATACCCTGTCGCCGCTGACCTCCTCCGGCGAAAACGGCGCGCGCCCCACTTCGGCAGACGCGCTGATTCCCGCGCCCGTGCTGCCCGGCAACAAAGTGCTGCCCCCCCTCATCGTGGGCAGGGAAATGGCGCGGACCCTGCGCCTCTACCTCGGCGAGGACGTCAAGGTCATCTCCCCTCTCGGCGACATCGGCCCCACGGGGCCCATTCCCAGAAGCCGGCCCTTCCGCATTGCCGGCACATTTTTTTCGGGGATGTACGCCTTTGACGAACACTATGCCTACACGTCCATTTCCGCGGCGCAGGAATTTCTGAATATGGGCAACACCATCAGCGAAATCCACATCCGCGTGGACCGTCCCGACGAGGCGAAACCGCTGGCCGCCACGATTTCAAAAAAGCTGGGAAGAACGTTGCGGGTACGCTCCTGGCAGGACATGAACGCGGAGCTGTTCTCGGCCCTGAAGCTCGAAAAAATTGTCATGTTCATCCTCATGTCCATTGCCATCCTCGTGGCATCGTTTTCCATCATCGCGACGCTCACCATGCTGGTGCTCGAAAAAGGGCCGGAGATCTCCGTGCTGATGACCATCGGCGCCACCCGCAGCGACGTCACCTCCATCTTCCGTTTTGAAGGCCTGCTGATCGGCTCCATCGGCACCGCCACGGGGCTCATCGTCGGATTCATCCTGTGCATGACCATCAAGCACGTGGGCCTGCCGATTCCGCCGGAGGTGTGGTACATCGACAAGCTGCCGGTCGACATCTCCGCGATGGAATTCCTCTTTGTCGGGCTGACGTCGCTCATTATCTCCACACTGGCCACCATCTATCCGACCCGGGTGGCTTCCGGCATCACGCCGGTGGAAGGATTAAAGGAATGACCACGGACACCCTGCTGCTGGACATCCGGCAACTCAGCAAGAGCTACATCCACCGGGACAAGGTCATCCTTGTCCTGCGGGATTTGAACCTGCAGGTCCGCCACGGCGAAATGTGCGCCATCGTCGGCGCGTCCGGCGTTGGCAAGTCCACCTTCCTCAACGTGGTGGGCACGCTCGATGCGCCATCGGACGGGCATATTCAGGTAAATGGCGAGGACATCACGCGGATGTCGGCCCGCCGCCTGTCCAATTTCCGCAACCGCACCATCGGCTTCGTGTTTCAGTTCCACTACCTGCTGCCGGAATTCACCGCCCTCGAAAACGTGATGATGCCGGGCCTGATTCAGCACATGGACCGCACCACCATCCGCGCACAGGCCGAATCCATCCTCGGCGAGGTGGGCCTGTCCCACCGGCTCACGCACAAACCCGGGGAGCTGTCCGGCGGCGAACAGCAGCGGGTGGCCCTGGCGCGGGCGCTGGTCCTGCGACCTCCCCTGCTGCTGGCCGACGAACCCACGGGAAACCTGGACAACCGCACGGCCGAAGGCATTCACGCGCTGTTTTTCGAAATGAACCGCCACTACAACACCACCATGCTGATGGTGACCCACAACCTGGAGCTGGCCCGGCAGATGCCCCGCACCCTGGAGCTGGCCGACGGCACAGTGAAGGATATCGTCGCCTGACGCCATGACGGTTGCACAAAAAACCCTCTCCGATCTGGGGTGGACCTCGTTTCTCGACCGCGTGGCCGCCCGCTGCGCCGCAGAAGAAGCCGCCGCGCTTGCCCGGCAGCTCCCGTTTGTCGACGTTCCCTCTGCCCGGTCCCGCATGCAGCTGATCATGGAATTCAAAAACTGCATCGACAACGACGACCCGCCGCCCCTCCTCGACGTGATTCCCTGCGGCGAGGCTCTGGCGCTCATCGATGCGGGCGGCAGCGTGACCGTGGACATGTTCCTGGCCATCGCCCAGAATATCCGCCGGTTTGTTTCCCTGTTCCGCTATCTCGAAAACCGCACGGACACCTGCCCCGAAAACGCGGCGCTGGTCATCCGCGGAGAAGCGGCCGGACTGCCGGTGTCCCTGTCGCGACTGGCGGCCGAAATCGACGCCACCTTTGAGCCAGACGGCACCATCCGCGATACGGCGAGCCCGGAGCTCGGACGCCTCCGGCGGCGCATCCAGTCCCTGCGGCAGAACCTGCTGGCCCATCTGGACGCCATTGTCAGAAACAACGACGACATTCTTCAGGAACTCACCATTACCCAGCGGGGCGATCGCTACGTGGTGGCCGTGCGCGCCGACGCCCACCACCCTCTGCCGGGGATCGTCCACGGCAGCTCGGGCACCGGCGCCACCATTTTTGTGGAACCCCGGGAAACGGTGGAGGAAGGCAACGACCTCACGCTGGCAAAAGAAGCCGTCCGGCACGAAGAGCAGCGAATCCTGAACGCCCTGCGCGGTGCCATCCGCGAGCAGTCGGCCGATCTGCGACGAGCCATTGCTGCCACCATTGAGGCGGACGTGCGAATCGCCTCTGGAAAAGTCTGCTGGGATATCGACGGGCACATTCCCCTTTGTGGCGCCCCGGGCGCCCTGTCCCTGCGCGCGGCACGCCATCCGCTGCTCATCCTGGACGGCATTCAGGTGGTGGCCAACGACATCGATGTGACACCCGGACGGACGATGCTGATTTCGGGACCCAACGCCGGCGGTAAAACGGTTGTCCTCAAAACCGTCGGGCTCCTGTCCCTCATGCTGAAGGCCGGGTTTCCCATCAGTGCCGGGCCGGACTCCTCGGCGGGCGAGCTGGACGACGTGTTTTCGGATATCGGGGACGACCAGAGCATTGCCGACAGCCTGTCCACCTTCTCCGCTCACATGCGCAACATTGCCGGCATTCTCGATGCCGCCGGCGAGGGCAGCATTGTCCTCCTCGACGAGCTGTGCGCGGGCACGGATCCGACGGAGGGCACGTGTCTGGCCCGTTCGATTCTCGACCGCCTGAATGCCATGAAGGTGTCCACGCTGGCCACCACACATTTTGACGCGCTGAAGAGCCATGCCACGGATCATGCGCAGTTCATGAACGCGGGAATGGGATTTGACCTGTTGGCGCAGAAACCCACCTACCGCCTGAAACCGGGTACGCCGGGAACGTCCAGCGCCCTGTCCACGGCCCAGCGATACGGCATTCCCGAATCGATTGTCGAGCAGGCAAGGTTGCTGCTGCCCGAGAGTGTGCGCCGCCTGAATACGGCCGCACAGGCGGTGGAGGCGGAGCAGGCCCGACTGGCCGCAGAACGCCGCGAAATGGAAACGGAAAAACTGGCGGCCCGGGATCTCGCACGGCAGTATGCGCAAAAGCTCGACGCGCTGAAAAAAAAGGAATCCGCCTTTGTGGACAAGGAAACCGAGGCCCTGTGGGACGCCATCCGCAAGGCGAGGGAAGCGGTGCGGGATGCGGAAAAGTCCATCAAGCGGCGCAGCGCGGATCCGGCGGCCATCAAGACCGCACGGACGGACATCAACCGGATTGCCGCGGAGCTTGAAAAAGGCGGCACCCTCTCTTCCAGCGCAAAGAGCAGTCTGCCAGGCCGGACGGCAACGCCCGCCGACATCGTTCCGGGGGCACCGGTGCACATCATTTCCATGGGGAAAGCCGGCATCGTCGAGGTGCCCCTGAAGGGAAATACGGTGACAGCAAAGGTGAACAACGTGCGCATGCGGGTGTCCATCGACGACGTCCGCATCCTGGACAGCAGGCCCGCCGACCGACCGTCGACCGCCCATCGCCCCCTCACCGGTCCGCTCCTCGCGGGGGACGCCATCCGGACGTCGGCCAATACGCTGGATCTGCGGGGCGCCACGGTGGAGGAAGGGGCGGCCCGGGTGGACGCGTTTCTCGACCGCGCCCTGCGGCAGCAGACCGATGTCGTATACATTCTCACGGGATTCGGCACCGGGGCCCTGACCACGGGCATCCGCCGGCATCTGGAGCGCTCCCCTTACGTGGAAACCCACCGTCCCGGCAACGAAGGTGAAGGCGGCGATGCGGTGACCGCGGTGTTCCTGCGCTGAGGCTGGTTGAAAAATCCGCGGGCTATTCGACTTCGATCAGGCGGCAGGAGGAGGGACACGCGTCGTCGTTGCGGAAGTTGCCGTCGTCGCAGTTTTCAAATTCTTCCTGCACTTCTCCGTCGCCGCAGTATTCGCCGAGCCGGCAATCCTCATCGCATTGGCCATAGCCGCCGTCGTTTTCGCCGTCGTCGCACTCTTCGCCGATGGACACGATGCCGTCGCCGCAATCGGGCACGCATTCGCTGCGGGCCGTGTTGAAGCCCGACAGGGTGAGCTTGTAAGTGGACGCGTAGGTCTGGCGCTCCGCATGGAAGATGGCAATTTCGTACACGCCGCCGTCTTCCAGATCGAAATCATCCGCATTGCCGTCGTCAATGGTCACCGAATCTTCCAGCGCCACATGGATGCCCCCCAGATCCAGCGCCAGTTTGCCGTTGATGAACACCCACAGGTCGTCGTCACCCACAAAGTTGAGCACGTAGGTTTCGTCGGCATCGTACTGGAACCAGTACACCACCTGGGTAGTGAAGTGGAAATTGTGCTCGGGCACGCTGGCATAGCAGGTGTATTGGGTGTCAACCTCTTTACAGTCGCCGTCGTTCCAGCTGCCGCCGGTCACACATTCGATGGGCCAGCAGGGGTTGCAGGCCAGATCCGGATCCTCGTTGAGCTGGCAGCGGGGATCGTTGTAAACGAGGTCGGAAAGGCTGATGCCCTCGGCCAGCCCGAAATAGTGGGGCGGAATTTTCGAATATGTGTATTCGCTCTCGGGGGTGATGCCCTGCCCGTCCAGGGGGAAGAACACGGGATTGCCGTCGTATTCGTGGCCCAGCCGCTCCCACAGCTCTCCGTCTTCGCCATAGCGGTTGATGTAGTTGCCCGCACCGTCGTCCCAGAGCACCAGGGTGCCCACCACGGTGGCGTCCTCGTCGTCCGGATTGCGGTACCAGGTGTCAAAGCTGTCGGCGGAATGGATGAGCCCGTTGGCCCGGAACGCGGCCGCGTTGGTTTCGCTGGCATCTCCACGGGCAAAAACCGGAACGCCGTCTGCGGACAGTTCGGTCTCCACCAGGTCCTTTGTTGCATCCTCCATCTCATAGGCGATGTCGCCGTCCGTGTCCGCGGCAAACTGGAAATCCTCGTGGCTTGCCCGGAAATCGCGCAGAATGATGGGAACGGTCATCGTCTCGCCCAGCACGATGTTCTCCTCGCAGTCAAACCCATCTTCAATGATGCACATATCGGAACAGCCGTCGCCGGAAATGCCGTTGCCGTCATCGCACTCCTCGGTGCCCAGCACCATGCCGTCGCCGCAGTCCGAGGTGCAACCTTCACCGGCCTCACAGGAGGGTTCTCCCTGACAAATTACACTGCACCCATCGCCGGGAAGCGCATTGCCGTCATCGCAGGTCTCGGCCCCTTCCTGATTACCGTCGCCGCAGGTCGTCTCCGTGCAGTCGCTCGGCTCGCCGCTGCACTTGTAACCGATTTCGATCTTGCAGGTGGACGAACACCCGTCGTCGTCATCGTTGTCGCCGTCGTCGCACATCTCCGGCAGCAGGACATCGCCATCGCCGCAGATGGCCATCCGATGACAGGCCATGCCGGGGGGATAACACGACCACCCTTCTTCCACCGCGAGGCAGTCGCCCTGGCACCCGTCGCCGTTGTTGTGGTTGGTGTCATCGCAGGCCTCATCTTCGGCCAGCTCTCCGTCGCCGCAGCCCGCGGGCATGTTTTCGGTATCAATATCGCCAGTGTCCGAATCGCCATCGGAATCACTGTCCGTATCGGTGTCCGTGTCACTGTCCGTGTCCCCATCCGAATCCAGATCCATTCCCGGACCGGTAACGGCATTCTCCGTTTCGCAGGCGGCTGCGAAAGCAAACACGACGACAAAAAGTACAAATATCTTCTGAGTCATGACAGTCTCTCCTTGGTTGAACCTTTCAATACAAAATATTGGCACATCCCCGCACGTTCCGTGCACTCTTAGATGACATGATTCCGTTTTCCTGATGGACGCTTCTGCTCATCCTCTATCCTGTTTCCATTCATGGTAGATAAATTCAGTTTCAACGGAGCAACACAAACTGCATCAGGTGAGCGCCGCCTGTCCCTGTGATATAGTTTAAACCGACGCAATTTTGAAAGGTGGTGCCCTGATGAACTGGAAATGGATACCTCTGGCAATCGTACTTCTGTTCGCGCTTCCAGCCTGCGAAACGGAGACCCCCCTGCCTCCGGGGGACAGCGACTCCGACGCGGACACCGATTCGGACAGCGACACGGACACCGATTCGGACAGTGACACCGACACCGATTCGGACAGCGACAGTGACGCCGATTCTGATTCCGATTCCGACGCCGACTCCGACTCAGACTCAGACTCAGATTCCGACACCGACACCGACTCAGACTCAGATTCCGACACCGACACCGACTCCGACACCGACTCCGATGGCGATGCCGCGACAATGGTGGGCCCGGTGGATCGGGGCGACGGCGTGTATGCGCTGGAATTCACGGACGGCACGGACACGTGGTATTTCGCGTGCAAGGCGGAGGACGCCGGCCGCATCACCGATTTCGAGCTGAACGGCAACGACATCCTGGCGCCGAGCAGTGTCAATGCCAGCAACTACGGCGCTGTATTCTGGATCAGCCCGCAGAACTGGGGCTGGCCGCCTCCCGCCGACATGAACACCGCCACCTGGCAGGTGGAGGTGGACGAAGATGCCAGTACCATCACCCTGTCCAAAACGGGCATCCTCATCAACGGCGCGCCGGTGGGCATCTCCAAGACATTCAGCGTCGATCCGGACGAAAAAGCGGTGGTGCTCAGCTACACCATCACCAACGAAGATGCCAGCGCCCGCAGTTATGCGCCCTGGGAAGTGGCAAGGGTCATGCCCGACGGCCTGTCCTTCTACGGAATGGGCACCGGCGCCATTTCCAGCGGCATGTATACCCTGTTTCCCAACACGAACATCGACGGCACCGTCTGGTGCAACCATGCGGACATCGTGAGCGCCGGCGACTACAAGCTGTTCTCCGACGGCACCGGCTGGCTGGCCCACACGGACGGCGACCTCGTCTTCGTCAAAACCTTCGCCGACATCTCCGCCGCGCAGGCCGCCTCCGGCGAGGCCGAAATCGAGCTGTACGGCAGCCTCACCTACGAAGAAGTGGAGCAGCAGGGGGCCTATCAGAGCATCCCCGCCGGCGATTCCTACACCTGGGATCCCGTCTACTGGTACCTCCGGGAGTTGCCCGCGGGCGCCGCGGCGGTTCCCGGCGACGACAACCTGCTCGACTTCGCCATTTCGCTGCAGAACTGACGGTTCCCGGGCCCGTTTCCGGACTGTCATTTCAATTTTGAACCCGGATGAAATGTGATAGAGATTCCCATCCGCGGGGGCGGACGGAACAACCATGTCAGAACCATCGAAGCCGGACACCGCGCAGCCGCAAAGACCGAAGGACCGGGTCGTTTTCATCGATCAGGCCCGGACCATCGCCCTCATCATGATGATGGCCGGCCATTCCCTCGATCAGTTTCTGGGCGAACCCTGGCGCAGCAGCCAGGGATATCAGGAGTACCAGTTCTTCCGGGGCATCACCTCCGCCCTGTTCCTGATGGTGTCCGGATTCTCCTTTGTGGTGGCATCCTTCAAGTACTGGGACGACTACGTCCGCTTCTCGCCGCGCCTGTTCGCGCGGTTGCGCCGCATCGGCTACATCCTGTTCTTCGCCTACCTCCTGCATCTCTACGGCGAGACGCTGATCGCCATGTTCGACTGGTACACACCGAAAAAGCTGGCCGGATCCCTGCGATTCGACGTGCTCCAGAACATCGGATTCAGCCTGTTCCTCGTTCATGCCATGGCGTTTGCGGTGCGCAAAAGGGAACACTTCTGGAAGGCGGCGGCCGTGCTGTTCGTGTTCGTCATCGGCATTGCCGGCATCACCTGGGATCCGGCCGTGGATGCGGCACTGCCCCACTGGCTGTCCCCCGCCCTGAACGCGCTGCCCCACAATGGACGACGTTCGGATTTTCCGCTCATTCCGTTTACGGGCTTCATGCTGGTGGGCGCCTTCTTCGCCTACTGGTTCTGGCTGCTGAAGCAGAAAGGCGCGGAGAAGAAAGCCATCATCGCCATGGTGCTGACCGGCGCGGCGTTCATCGGTTTTGAACAGGTGCTCTGGCAGGTGGTCGCCCGCGACGAATTCCTGCTGCCGGGAAACACCTTTGCCCGCTGCGGTTCCGCCATGCTGGTCATCGGTGGGCTGTATTTCCTGGAAAAGAAGGTGGTCCTCCTGCCGCGTCTGTCCCTCACCATGAGCAAGGACTCACTGGGTATCTACGTGGCCCAGGGCGTCATCATCTACGGCGGCACGCTGGGCCTCCTGCACGAATACAAAAAGGGCCTGCCCCTGCCGGCCGTGTTCGCCTACATCATCGTGCTGGTTGCGGTCATGGCGCTGCTCGCCTTCATCATCAGCACCACGCGCAACCGTTTTCCCGATGGCGTCACAAGGGTGCGACGGACGCTGATTCTGGCCTGGTTCATCCTGTTTTTCGCCTGGCCCCGCAGCACCTGGACCGCCATGGCGGTATCCCTTGCTCTCGCCGCCCTGTTCATGTACCGGCGGGAATTGCTGCAGTTGTTCTTGAATCTGCGAAAAAAAATCGTTCAGTAGTGCAGCAGGCTGTGAACCGTCAGGCCGGACAGCTGATTGCGCCCCGCTAGAAAATCCAGCTCAATGACAAACGCCGCGCCGCAGACCCCTGCCCCCAGTCGTCGCACCAGCCGGACCGTGGCCGCCGCCGTTCCACCCGTGGCGAGAAGATCGTCCACAATCAGCACCCGATCCGCCGCACCAAGCGCGTCCTGGTGCATGTGCAGCGTGTCCGTTCCGTACTCCAGTGAAAACTCCTCGCTGATGGTGGCAGCGGGAAGCTTGCCGGGTTTGCGCACGGGAACAAACCCCGCCTGCAATCGCTCCGCGAGAGGGACGCCGAAGATGAAGCCGCGGGATTCCATTCCCACCACGGCGGTGATTCCCGCATCCAGAAACGGCGCCGCGAGCAGGTCCAGGGCCGTCCGAAGCCCGTCGGCACTCCGCAGCAGCGGCGTGATGTCCTTGAAGAGAATGCCGGGCTTTGGGAAATCGGGCACGTCGCGGATACATGAGCGAATCAGATCGAGTGGCTGGTCCATGGTTATTCCTTTCTGCGCAGCAGAGGGATGGGGTCAGTGGGCTGCTCGGCACGTCTCACTTCGAAATGCAGATGGGGCGCATCGGCGGCGCCGGTTTTCCCCACGGTGGCGATGACATCCCCCGCCTTGACCGCGCTGCCTTCCCTGGCCGCGTTGGCGGTGTTGTGGGCATACACCGTAATGACGCCATCCTCGTGACGAATGAGAATGAGATTGCCATATCCCTTGATCGCATCGCCGCTGTAGATCACCGTGCCTGCCGCCGCCGCCCTGACCTCGCTGCCTTCCGTTGCGCCGATATCGATGCCGTCGTGGTGGGAGCGGCTGTCCGATCCGAAGCCACGAATCACGGGCCCGTCCGCGGGCCACACGAGGCAGTTATCCGCCACAGGGTCACAATTGCCGTCGGCAGCGGTGGGCCTTTCCGCAACAGGTTGTCCGCCTGCTTCCGGCGCCGTGTCCGCCGCAGGGCTTCCCGTTCCCGGAGGTGCACCGGTCCTTTGGGGAATGAAGATCTCTGAACGGTTCCGGATCAGCCCGGCCGGCAGTTCGTTCAACTCCGCCAGCAGCGCCGGATCCACACCGTATTTTTTTGCCACGGAGTCCACCGTGTCACCATCGCGGACCGCATGCCACTCACCCAGCAGTTGAAGGGGAGGAACCGGCTCGTGGGCACAGGCACAAAAAATGAGGATCGCGGCAGAAATAACAAACGGTCGCATGAACTGACCATATCACGGGCTGCCGGGGGTTCAACCTTCCGATGAGGGCCCGATGAAGGACGCCAGGACCGGATGACGCAGATCGGCACCGGATGTCTGGTCGATGCGCAGGGGGGTCATGGATGCCAGCCCGCGGGCGATGAGCGCCACGTCCGTGCCGGGTTCGGGCACCGCGTCCCGCAGCGGAGGACCGCCCAGCCGATAGCCGGTTTCTCCATTGCTGCCGGGAATGGGTTCCAGGGTGACCTTTGGCGCATAGGGCCGGCTGCCGGCGGGCGCGAGAAACGGGCCGTGCACGGGACCGGGTGGAAAATTGACGTTGAGGCACAGGGGATGGTCTGCCTGCCGGGCCATGAGGGCGCGGGCGATGCGCAGGGTGCTTCCGGCGGCGAATTGGAAGTCCCCGTCCCCGGTAAGGCTGACCGCCAGGCCGGGGACACCGCGCAGGACGGCTTCCCTCGCACCGGCCACCGTGCCCGAATAGATGACGTCTTCGGCCAGATTGGCACCGGCGTTGATGCCGGAGATGACCAGGGCGGGACGCGCGGTGAGCAGATGGACCAGCGCGAAATACACGCCGTCCGCCACCTGCCCGCTGTGGCAGAATCGCCGCTCACCGCGGGGCTCCACGCGGATGGGAACGCCAAGGGTCATGCCGTGGCTGCAGGCGGAACGCTGGGCGGACGGGGCCACCACCCAGATGTCCAGGTCGTCCGCTGTTGAAAACACGTCTTCCAGCGCCCGCAGGCCGGGGGCATCAATGCCGTCGTCGTTGGTGAGCAGTATGCAGGTCACAGGCGAACACCAAAAAAAATGGGACTCTGCTCAGGCAGAATCCCCGTTTCAGTCGGGGCGAGAGGATTTGAACCTCCGGCCTCTTGACCCCCAGTCAAGCGCGCTAACCAGGCTGCGCTACGCCCCGAACGACGCATTTTCTATCAGAGGGGTGTGGGATGGGCAAGTTAAAACGGGTCCTCCCGGGGGCATCAGGAAGACCTGATCCGGCGCAGGAAATCGCGCAGTTCACTCTTCAACGCCAGCAGCTGTTTTTCGTAGTGATCGGCCACCTGGCGCCGGGCACGGGCAACTTCATTTTTCATTTCCGATTCCATCTCGCGACGGGTTGCATCGGCCACTGCTTCCGGGTCCGGGGCGGGCAGGCTGCTTTCCACGCCCTGCTCCCGCAGGTATTTCTTCGCGCCCTCGATGGTGAACTTGCGATCGTACAGCAGGTGTTTGATGGCCAGGATGGCCTCCACGTCCTTGCGGCGGTACAGTCGTTGATTCGTCTTCGACTTCTGGGGACGAATGCTGGGGAATTCCGATTCCCAGTAGCGCAGCACATGCTGCTTGACACCGGCGATGTCCTTCACCTCTCCGATTTTGAAAAACAGCTTATCGGGTAATTCTGTGCGGGTCGCCACGTTGTTCTGATCCTCAGCAGATGGACAAGGCGTCCATTGAACCTCAGGACTGCTGTCTTGCGTTCAGTGCGTTCTTCAATACCTGACTCGGTTTGAAGCTGAGCACATGCCGCGGCGCGATAACGATGGGTTGACCGGTCTGCGGGTTGCGCCCCATGCGCTCATTCTTGCAGCGGACAAGGAAATTACCGAACCCGGAAATCTTGATCTTGCGGGTTTCCGTCAGTGATTTCTTCATCACCTCGAAGACGGCTTCGACGATTTCAGAGGCTTCCTTCTTGGAAAAGCCGCCGACTCTTTCGTATACGCGCTCGATAATGTCCGCTTTGGTCATCCGCCGAACTCCTTTTCAACACAACCCGCACTGTGTGCGCATGACTGGTATTTAAGCACAGGAACCGGAATGGTTCAAGACCCGTAACCGCTCAAAAACAATGAGGTATTCTTTTAGGGGAAGCACGGTTTCAGTGGTTCTGGAAAACCGGCGTGAAAATCGAATCAGCGCACGGACACCTGAAAACGCGCACACACCTGCGCCACCGCGGCACCGTGGCGTTCATCGACCTCCCGATCGGTCAGCGTGCGGTCCCCGGCCCGGTACTGCACCGAAATGGCCAGAGACTTGCTATCCGGGGCCACATGTTCACCCGTATAGATGTCAAACACCCGCACCTCCACTGCCAGTTCCCCGCAGGCGAGGGCCAGTTCTCCGCGAACCTGTTCGGCGTCCATCTCCAGGGGCACCACAAAGGCCACATCCCGGGTCATCGGCGGATATTCCATGAGTGGAACCGCCCGGGCCGGACGACGGGCCGCGCGCAGGACATCCATCTGCAACTCGAAGCATACCGCCCCCCGGTCCAGCTTGTGAGCAGACAGGCACCGGGGATGGAGTTCTCCCACTACACCGGCACAGACCCCGTCCAGCCACACCTCGCAGCACCGCCGATCGTGCAGATACGGTCGCGCGGCGGGGGTGAACGTCGGCGGACAGGTGGACAGCATGGCGCACAGCTGTTCCACCAGCCCTCTGGCATCGTAGAAATCAAACACACCCGCTTCGTTAAAAAAAGACGGACGAGGTCCGTGAAGCAAGGCGGCCACCCGCAGTACCTCCTCGGGCAGGGGATTGCCTTCCCGGGCATGATAGGTCCTTGCAACTTCAAACTGATGGAACGACGGAATGTAACGGGATGCGGCGCGGCGCCGGTTTTCCAGCAATCCCGCAAGCAGTGTGGTGCGCAGGGTGGCCCGCTCGGCGTTCAGCGGATTGGCAATGCGAACAGTGTCCTTTTCCATGGACAGCGACCGCAGGAGTTCCGCCGGTACAAATGAGTAGGTCACCGCGTCCTGCAGTCCCAGGTGGGACAGCACCTGCCGCGTCTGCCGGATGTGCTCGAATTCCTCCCTGTCGGGTGTCCGGCACTGGATCCGCGGCAGTTCGGGTTCGATGCGGTCCATCCCGGTGATGCGCGCCACCTCCTCAATCAAATCAATTTCCCGCGACATGTCCGGTCGGAAAGTGGGAATGTCCACGAGCAACCGATCCGTCTCTTCGACAACTCCGGCGCCGATTCCCCTAAGTACGCCGGCTGCCTCCGCCAGTTCGACTGCCCGCCCCATGATGGCTGCATATCTCGCGGGACGGAAGGGCACGCGCAGGGGCGCCACGGTCTGCGGATAGCAATCCACGATGCCGTCCATCGTTGCACCGCCGCAGAGGGCGTGAACCATGGCGCAGGTCACCTCCAGCACCGCAGGGGCATGGTTCGGATCCACGCCCCGTTCAAAACGGTAAGAGGCTTCGCTGGCCAGCTTCATCCTCCTGGAGGTGCGGCGGATAACCGACGGATTGAAACAGGCACATTCGATGAGAATGTCCGTCGTCTCATCCGTCACTTCCGACTCCCGTCCACCCATTACGCCGGCCAGGGCGACGGGCATCTGTCCGTCACAGATCAGCAGGTCCTCCCCGATCAACGTGCGGTTCGCACCGTCCAGGGTGACCATCGTTTCTCCCTCCTGCGCGCGGCGCACGATAATGCGACCGCCGGCAAGCCGGTTGAGATCAAATGCGTGCAGGGGCTGTCCGAATTCCATGAGGATGGCGTTGGTGATGTCCACCACATTGGAAATGGGTCGTATCCCCAGGTTGTGCAGTCGCGCCTGCAATGCCGGAGGGCTCGGTTGCACGCGGACGCCCCGGAGCACCGCCGCCGCATAGCGGGGCGCGGCCGCCTCATCCGCAATGGTCACAGAGACGACATCCGCTGCCTTCTGCGGAAAGACGGGGCCCGGCACCGGTAACGGCGGCGCAAAGGGCCTTCCATACAACAGGCACATTTCCCGCGCGAGGCCTCGATGGTACAGGGCATCCGGCCGGTTCGGCGTCACGCCGATTTCGTATATCCAGTCGGTCAGCGACAGGGCAGCGGCAAGAGGGGTTCCCGGCGCATCGGGAATACCGGCCAGAAGAAGAATGCCGCTGTTGTCCCATCCGATATCCAGTTCCGCCGCGGAGCAGAGCATGCCGGAGGACGGAACACCGGCCAGTTCCCGCGGAGCGATGACGATATCGCCCACCGTGGCGCCGATGCGCGCCAGAACCACTTTTGTGCCGGGGCCGGGGCAATTGGGGGCTCCGCACACGACCTGGACTTGCGATTCGCCATCGAACACCTGCACGACATGCAGATTGTTCCGTGTCGGATGGGGCGCCCGGTTCAGGATTTCTGCCACCACAATCCCGTCGAATTCCGCCCCCCGCTGTCGAATGCTGTCCACTTCCAGTCCACTGAAGGTGAATCGCTCCGCAAGCTCGATCGGATCCGGCGAAAACCCGGCCAGTTCACACAGCCAACGATAGCTTGCCAGCATGGGTTACCTCCTGAAGCACGAAAGAAAACGGGGATCGTTTTCGTAGAAGAGTTTGATGCTGCTGATGCCCTCGTAGCGAAGCATGGCTACCCGGTCCACACCGAGGCCGAAGGCAAACCCGCTGTACACATCCGGGTCGATGCCCGCATTGATAAGGACATTCGGATCCACCATGCCGCAGCCGAGGACTTCGATCCAACCGGTCTGCCCGCAGAGGCGGCAGCCTTTCCCGCGGCAATAAATGCACTGGATATCCACCTCGGCGGACGGCTCCGTAAAGGGGAAGAAGCTGGGCCGGAACCGGGTCTGCACGTCGGCGCCGAACACCTGGTGCAGAAACGCGTTCAGCACACCTTTCAGATGGCCGAAATGAACACCCCGATCCACCAGAAGGCCTTCAATCTGGAAAAACATGGGGCTGTGCGTCGGGTCGTCATCCCGCCGGAAGACGGCACCGGGCGCCACAATCTGAATCGGCAGCTTTCCCTTCAACATGGTGCGCACCTGCACCGGCGATGTATGCGTGCGCAGCAGCGTGCGACCCTCGTCGATGAACAGCGTGTCCTGCATATCCCGCGCCGGATGATCATCGGGAAAGTTCAACATGGTGAAATTGTAGTGGTCGAGTTCCACCTCAGGGCCCAGTGCCACATCGAATCCCATGGACGTGAACACATCGACGATGTCGTACATGACCATGGACAAAGGATGCATGCTTCCGCGGGCGAGGACGCGACCGGGCAGCGACAGATCCAGGTAGCTGTCGAGGTACGCCTGTTCGATAGAAGCGTTCAGACGGTCGATGGCGCGGGACACGGACTCGGTAATCAACTGTTTGGTGCGGTTGAATTCCTGGCCCACCTCTTTTCTGTCAGCGGGCGAAACGGCACCGAGAAGCTGCTGCAGGACACCGATTTCGCCCTTCTTCGACAGGTACGATGCCTGCAGATCGCGAATCTCCTGCTCGGTTCCGCTCCGGTGCAGGGACCCCTCAAATTCCTGCGCCAGTTC
>JAKQNG010000236.1 GCA_029565915.1 Deltaproteobacteria bacterium | reverse complement strand
CGTCGGCGCAAGCGCGACTTGTGTGCCCGTTGCCGGATCATGCCGGATGTCATTGCCAGCTGATGCATGCCCAATCCCTCCTGCAGGCGTGTTGTCGTCTCCATCTTCAGTACACCCTCCTGTATTTCGTGATGAGCCGGTTGGCCAGCAGGTTCATGCCCATCGTGAACAGGAACAGGAGCAGGCCCACGGCATACAGGCTGTGGTAGCCCACCGTGCCGCTCCCCGCGTCGCCGCTGGTGAATTCCACGATGTACGCGGTCATGGTCTGGATGGGCTGTGCCGGGTTGAAGGTGAAATTTTTGGCGCTGCCGCTGGCGATGGCCACAATCATCGTTTCCCCGATGGCACGGGAAACGGCCAACACAAAGGACGCGATGATGCCGGACAGGCCGGCGGGGATCACGACCTGCCAGGTCACCTCAAGCCGGGTGGCCCCCAGGGCCAGCGCGCCTTCCCGGAGGGAGTTCGGCACCGCCGACATGGCGTCCTCGGACAGGGACGTGACCAGGGGAATGATCATGATGCCCATGACGATGCCGGCGCTGAGTGCGTTTTTGGATTCCAGGCCGGGAATCAGCTTCATCAGCAGCGGCGTCACGAACGAATAGGCGAAAAACCCGTACACGATGGTGGGAATGCCGGCCAGCACCTCGATCACGGGTTTGAGCAGCTTGCGGACCCCGGTGGTGGTGAACTCACTGAGAAACATGGCCGCCGAAAGCCCGATGGGGAATGCCACCGCAATGGCGATGGCGGAGGTGACGAAGGTGCCCGCCATGAGGAGCAGGAAGCCGAAGGCCGGGTTGTCGTGCCGCAGCGGGGCCAGCTCCGTGCCGAACATCTCGCGGAGGGGTACCGCGCGAAAAAAGGCGGACGCGTCCACCACAAGGGTCATGATGATGCCAAAGGATGTCAGCACGGACACAAGCGCCGCCGCGCCCAACAGCAGCGGCATGGCCGTTTCCACCACATCTCCCCGTCTGTGCTTCTTGCTTTTTGCGCCTATCGTCACAAGGTTCTCCATTGTGTTGCTCCTTATCCCGGTTGATTCCCGAGCAAACCCTGTCAATTCCCGAGCGAACCCGGCTGATTCATGAGCGAACCCGGTTGTATGTCGGAGAAACGCATCAGGCGGGGTGACGCTGCCGCGTCCCCCGCCGATGGTTTTCATATTGTTGCCTGTCTTATTTCAGGGCTTCCAGCTGCTTGGCATATTCCTCGTAGACACTGGCGGGCATTGGTGCAAATCCGTTCTCCCCGGCCAGTCTGGCGGCGCCTTCCGGCGAGACCACATACTTGGCGTAGTCCAGCACCTGCGGCTTTTCTTTGGCGTATTCAGCGTTCAGGTAGGTGAACACGGGGCGGGTGAAGCCGGCATAGGCCAGGTCCTCGCCGATGGTTTCGGCCGAGGGCGCCACCGCGCCGCTGCCAAAATCGATATTCACGGCACTGATGACATCCTTGTTGTTCATGTAGTATCCATAGCCGAAGAACGCGATGGCATTCTTGTCCTTGGAAACCAGGTCCACAAGGGTGGAGTATTCCTGCTGCAGATTCGCGGTCTTGACCATGTCGGCCTTCTTGAGGATGTTCTCATAGAAGAACTCGTAGGTGCCGTGGTTTTCATTCGGTCCATAAAACTTGATTTCCTCGGAAGGCCAGTCGGCACGGACATCGGACCACAGCACCTTGTCATCGGCCTTGAACTTGCCGGACAGGTACATGTTGACCACTTCATCCTTGGTCATTTCGGTCGCCCAGGTGTTTTCTTTGTTGATGACCATGGTCAGGCCGTCGTAGGCAAGCTTGAATTCCAATATGCCTTCGCCGAGCTTCAGACCTTTTTCTTCGAGCTGGGCCAGTTCCTCATCCTTGATTTTGCGGGACGCGTCCGAGAAGTCGAGCTCGCCGGGGATGAACTTCTTGAAACCGGCGCTGGAGCCCGCGCGACCAACCTGAACACTGACGTCGGGCTGCACATTGGTCATGTATTCTTCCGCGATGTGCGCCATGAGGGGATACACGGTACCGGATCCGTCCACGATGACGTCGCCGCTGAGTGCTTCCGTGGCTTCAGGGGTGGCTTCAGGGGTCGCCGCTTCAGAGGAGGCCGGTGCGGCTTCAGAGGAAGCAGGGGCTGCTTCACTGGAGGGAGTGGCTGTTGCAGCCGTACCGCAGGCGGAGAGCCCGACGATCAACGCAAGCAAAAGGGCAAGAAGCGCTGTTTTCCGTTTCATGATGTTCTCCTTTTTCGTCGTTGCTTTTGATGTCACGTTTGTTCTACTGGGTTACGACGGTCGATTCCGGCACCGGCA
Source organism: Deltaproteobacteria bacterium (assembly GCA_029565915.1). GTDB lineage: Bacteria > Myxococcota_A > Polyangia > JAAYKL01 > JAAYKL01 > JAKQNG01. The sequence goes on along the minus strand of JAKQNG010000236.1, from coordinate 41 downwards.
CCAGTCAGGGCTGTTTCGCATCTGGCGTTCCGGCTGCCTTC
>JAKQNG010000223.1 GCA_029565915.1 Deltaproteobacteria bacterium | reverse complement strand
CCCATCGCTGTCACCGTCGGAATCCCCGTCGGAATCGGCATCACTGTCCGCGTCGCTGTCCCCGTCGCTGTCACCGTCGGAGTCCCCGTCGGAATCGCTGTCGCTGTCCGCGTCACTGTCGCTGTCGGCATCCGTATCCGTCGTCGAACCGCTGTCCGCCTCCTTGCAGCCGCCGGTGACAAAGCAGAGACCGAGCAGAAGAACCATCCACATTGATATATTTCTGTTCATGAAATCCTCCCGTACCCGGCATGTGGGCAGAAGGCGGGGTAAACGGGTGGAAATCAGGGCGTCCAGCCCAGGGCCCGGGCCATTTCTTCTCCGTAGCGACCTCCCAGCACCCGATATCCCGCGGTGTCAAAGTGATAGTCATCCACCCCGGCCAGGCCGGCGGCGGACACCGTCCGGGTATTGGAAATGACGTCGGGCAGCTGATGAATCAGATCGTTGTGGGCCTGGCAGCACCCGCCGTAGAGCAGCTCCCCGGCGATGAACGGAATGTCCGGGGTGCCCAGATCCGCCCGCAGGTCGTCCACCATGTCTTTCACCTTGTCGACCCACACCGCCCGCAGCTCCTCCGTCCAGTCCGACTCGCCCTGGTGGAAGATGATGCCGGAAATCACACCACCATCGTCCTGCGCCAGCCGGGCCCGCGACAGCACCCAGTAATAGGCGCTGTCCCAGTGGTTATCCGGCGGAATGGTGAATTCATCGCGCCTTGCGGAAATGACATCCTTGCGGAAGAAGTCCATGTCCACCCCCGGAATGCCGCAGGGCACGAGCCCGATGGTATCGCCTTCGGGCATGGCCTCAATCAGCGTTTTCGCAAACCAGTCCCCCGGGCCGATGCCGTTGGCCCAGCAGGCGTGGAGGGGAGGCACGGCGACATCCCATTCGTTGTACTGTCGTCCGGTGGCCGCACATGCGTCATAACCCAGCACGCGGATGCGATCATCCTCCACCCTGTCTTCATCGCCCGGCGCGGCGCCGCCCGCCATGTTCGACTGGCCAATCAGCAGGAATACCCGGAAAACCGGAGACCCCTGTGAATCTGTGTCAGGAGGTTCCGTATCCGTCGTGTCCGTGTCCTCCTCTGCCTCTTCCACAAAGAACTCGATCCAGTCCAGATCGCCGTTGTAGGTGCCGTTGTCCGCGCTGACCAGATACACCGTGTGCACGCCGGAGACCGGGCTGATGGCCGCCTCCGCGCGAACAAAGGCATCCCATGCCCCCGTATCCGGCACCGCGATGGTCGCGATCAATGTCCCGTCCGCCGCATCCAGCCGCACCTCGAAGGCGCCATCCGACCTGGCCGCCGCTACCATGATCGCCACATGGGTGTATCCCGTCAGGTCGATGCCCGGAAACGCCAGCCAGGAGCCCGCGTAAAAATACCCGACAATCTGTTCACCTTCCTTGAGCAGGGGAATGCTGTCCGCACCGTCCTGTCCGGGCAGGGCCGCGTTACAGCCGCCCTCCACCGCGCCGTTGCAGTCGCCCATGTCGGCCCCCCATGCACACTCGGCCTCGATGCGCAGGGGCGGCAGATCCGCGTCGCTGTCCGCATCGCTGTCGCTGTCCGCATCGCTGTCGCTGTCCGCATCGCTGTCGGTATCGGCATCGCTGTCGGCGTCGCTGTCGGCATCGCTGTCGGCGTCGCTGTCGGCGTCGCTGTCCGTGTCGGCGTCAGCGTCGCTGTCCCCTGCCTCCATCCCATTGTCTGCCCCCGTGCAGCCCGCCACGACCCACAGAACAAACAGCATCCACATGATCGATCTGTGCATGATTGCCTCCGATGACCGGAGGTGTACCGGAAAGGCGCAGATCGGGTGGAAAACAGAAACTACCGCCCGCGATCCCGGGGCAATCCCATGGCCCGGGCCCGGGCTTCCGCCAGCAGGCAGTCGGTGGGCGTGAACCCTTTTTCGTCGCCGTGGGCGCGGAAGGCCTCAGCGGGACAGCGGTTGCAGAGACCGGCCACGTCACAGGTGACACACGCCGGGCTGTCCGCCCAGCGGATGTTCCTTATCCGCTCCACCACCGGGCTGTTGACAACGATGTTCCTGAATGGGGTGTGGCGCACGTTGCCCATGGACCAGGGCAGTGTCAGGCAGGGCCACACCTCCCCGTCTGGAAGGATGACGACCGCTTCGATTCCCGCGGAACAGACCTGCTCTTCCCCGGACCGGATGCAGCTGGCCATTCCATCCAACGACAGAATCCCCCGGTGCAGTTGCGCTTCAATGGCCGGAGCCAGTGTGTCCAATGAAGCCTGATACTGCAACGGAGCAGCATCTCCCTGCTGTGTCGCCGTCATCCGGCCATCAATACCGCATTTCCAGCCATGCGCGGCACACAGGTCCAGCATGAGCGGCACCTCCCGGGCATTCCAGTTCATGATGGTCATGTTCACCTGCACGTCACCGCCGGCGGCCCAAAACGCATCTGCCGCATTCACCGCCGCATCAAACGAACCCTCGGCGCCGACAAAACGGTCGTGGGCATCCTTGTTTACGCTGTACAGGCTGACATCCATCGACGTGAGTCCAAGGTCCCGGAGCCGCGCGGCCATCCCGTCCACGATCCGCGTACCATTGGTCTTCAGGTGGATGATGAACCGGAGTCGATGTGCCTCGGCAACCAGTTCGAGCAGATCTTCGCGCAGCAGCGGTTCCCCTCCGGTGAATGTCACGCGGAACACACCGGCGTCTTTCATCTGCTGCAGCAGTTGCGATACTTCGCCCGTGGACAACTCGTCGGTTTCCGGCTTCGGACAATAGCAGTGCGGACAGCGGAGATTGCAGCGGTTCGTGAGGACAAAGATCACCGACAGTGGACATCCGGCAGCTTCCCGGACACGTTCCCAGAGGCTCAGGGACACGGAACGACCAGTCCTTCGTCAACCATCGTCCGGATGAACGCATCCACTTCCTGCTGCGCCTGAAACGCCTCCACCTCAAACAGGTTTCGCAGCTCGTTTACGATAGCGTCGACGGACATGGTGCCGATCCGTTCAAATATCAGGCTGCCCGTCTCATTCAGGGTCATCATTTCGTCGTTCTGCGGATTGACAATCACCATCCGGCCGTCGATTTTCCGATAGGCAATCCGGGGATTGATTTCGTAGCGCATGTTTTCCATGACGGTCTTTCAGGATTTCGGGTTGACCGGCCAGCAGAGCGGTGGTTTTCTCGGATGCCGGCACATCAGTGAGAAGGTCAGCAGGAACTCCCGCTCCTCAATGGTCGGTGTCTGCCAGGCAGATCGTGCGCCGCCGGAGGGCACGTGGCTTCCCCTCGTTTCGATTCCGCTGTCGTTCGCCGTCACAGTGCTGGGTCCTTTCAAAGCCAACCTCTCCTTCCAAATTCTAACACCGGTCCGCAATGGCGCAACTATACGGGAATAATTCAAATATATTGTTCTGCCCAGGGTCCGCTGGCATCGCCTCCGGCATGGCGTATGCTTATGGAAACCCATTTGAGGCAGACGGCATGTCGGAACACACTACCAATTCCCCTGTCCCCCCGGATCGCCGCACCCTGCGGCCGGGCGATATCGAACAGCTGCAGATTCTGCGCAACGTTTCCCGGGAGGCCGTTTTCGGCATCCTGGAACACTGCGAAGTCATTGACCTCGCGCCGGGAACCGTTCTTCTGTCGAGAGGACAGCGGAATCGCCGGATGTTTCTGGTCATTGAAGGCGAACTCACCGTCTGCATTGACGACGTCGGCGAAGAAAATGTTGCCGTCATCGATGTGGGTCAGACCGTGGGTGAGCTGTCCGTCATCGACGACAGCCCCGCCAGCGCGGATGTGTGCGCAACAACAGCGGCGCGCCTGATCGCCGTGGATGAATCGACGTTCTGGCGACTGGTAAAGGTGTCCCACGAGTTTGCGGCCAACATGCTGTTTCTTCTCGCCAGCCGCCTGCGCGAAAACAACCAGATCATCCGCGAAGGCCTCTCCCGGCGGCGAATTCTGGAAAAGGAGGCCACCGTCGATGCATTGACCGGCCTGCGCAACCGGCGATGGCTCGACGAAAACCTGACCCGGCTGGCGCTGCGGCACCAGTTTTCAAAAAAACCCTTTTCCGTCGTGATGGTCGATGTGGACCATTTCAAGAATTTCAATGATCAGTTCGGACACAGCGCAGGCGATCAGGTTCTTGCCGCCGTGGGCACACTGCTGGCCCGGAGACTCCGTCCGACGGACCTCGTTTCCCGTTACGGCGGTGAGGAATTCTGCATCATGCTGCCCGAAACGCCCCTGGATGGGGCCTGCATTGCCGCCGAACGCATTCGACGGAACATCGAAGACATGCCGCCCCTGTCCCACGACGGCCAATCTCTGCCACGGGTCACCGCATCATTCGGGGTTGCCTGCATGGATGGCGACGAAACCGGCACGGACGTCCTGCGCCGGGCCGATGAAGCTCTGTACCGCGCCAAGACCGCCGGACGCAATCGAGTCTCGGTCTAAGCAGTGAACGCCCGCAGGGGCGATGACGGTGCAGCCGTCGTGCTCTCCAATGCCGCATCCAGATGGGGCAGTGATGTCGGGGCGGCCACCAGTGATGCATACACGGATGGCGCCTGCACAGTGGCGCGCTCCTTCTCCTGACATGCCCGCAGTCTGCCGTAGGCTTCTTCATAGATTTCGCGATGGCCCTCCTGCCATTCCACGAACTGAAGGCCCATGCCCGGAGGAGACATGGGACCTGAGGAATTGGAAAACTCGCGGACCCAGACCACCTGACCGATAGCTTCCACCGATGTGGCACTGAACGGCACCCGGAATCGCATCAGCACGCGCGCACCCCGGGGAAGCGGCACCAGCGTACGGACGAACGCACCGCCGTTATTGACGTTGTAGGTGAATCCCCTCAGCCGGGGTTCCGTCGACTCGGCGCCGAACTGCACCGCGGTCCCGTACAGGAGGCGGGGTGTGAGCCGGACCTCGGGCTTGTCGGGCGCAACCACTTCGTTGACGGCGAAGATCAACTGCTCCGTGTTGACGATGTCGCGAACAACACCGACCTTGAAAATCAGTCCGGGCACAGGAACGATGGAAATATCCGCATCGACATCGTTTCCGTAGACCACCCAGGGAACCCCCGCGCCGTGAAGGACCAGCTCGCCGTTCCTGACCAGCTCGATGGCACCCCGGGCAAGACTGGCGGAGCACACCACAATGCGCGGCGCGCTGACGGGAATATTCATGACCAGCTCCATGGGCTCGGCACCGAACACGACGTCGTAACCGCCCTTTCTCAATGTAGTGGCCACGCGTACCCGGGTTGCCCGATCCATCTCGCCGACCAGCGCAATCCCCTGGGGCGCGCGAAGGACGCTCCAGTCCTCCACTTTTCCCAGATGGGCCAGAAAGGCGGTGAAATGCCATTCCGTTCCGTCCGGCAACACATCGTCCGCACCGTCGTGGATGGCTGCCTCCACTTCGGCGTCGGTACCCCGCTCCACCCGGGCCAGCACCGGCACGCCGGACAGATCCCGCCGCTCCCGGAGTGCCGTGATGTAGGAACAGCGGTCTTCCACATCGGGACAGACCACAATGGCGAGGGGCTTTCTGTCATCGCCCAGACAGGGCATCTGTTCCGAATGTCCCAGACGGAACGGCTCAATGCCGAACTGCCGGATGATCTGCAGCGACTCGTTACGTCCCGGACCCGGATCGCCGATGTAATAGATGGACCCTGTCATGGCCGTTCTCCTTTTTTTGTGCGGGACAATGTTCCCGACACCGTTCATCCGTTCTTCTTACGCGGCGCGCTGCGTATGGCTGTCCGTCCAGACCACGCGGTTGCCGCCGGCGCCCGTTGCCCCGTTCAGTCGCTCCAGTGCGATCTGGAACATATCCTTCTTCATCGGACCATCCACCTTTGCCCGGGCAGACATGCCCGCGCTGAACGTCACGCGCAGCGAGTTGTCCACGTTTCCAAAGCGGCACACCTTCAACAGATCGATGGTCCGCTGCGCGTATTCCCGTCCCTCTTCCAGATCCACTTCCGGAAGCAGCGCACCGACGATGTGTTCATCAAACCATCCCAGAAAATCCCTCGCGCGCAGCATCCCTTTCATCGCCTGCGCAGACTGGACGACAATCCGCTGCGCGATGTCGTGGCCCATGCAGGAACCGATGGCATCGATGCGGTCCGGCGCCAGCAGGATACATGTCAGCGGGCTGTCGTGTCGAACCGCATAGTCCCATTCCTGTTTCATCCGCCGCTCCAGCCGGGCCCGGTCGGGAATACCACCGGTCCCTCCCGCCACCACGGCATCATCCGCCGGGTTCGAAGCCGTGCCGGATTCAATCCTCTTCCACACGGCACTGACGTTTTCCGATATCGGATTCGATTTCAGCAGAATATCCCGGGCCCCCGCATACATGGCCGCCGCCCGTGTGGATACGGAATCCACATCGTCCAGCACCATCATCTTCGGTGCGCGGATGCCGAATTCGCTGCGGATGGCCAGGCAGCTCGCAATCCCGGTGCCGCCCTCCACGTTGGAATCGCAAAGGACGATGTCCACGCGGGTATTCTGGATGATGAGGATGGCGGTCAGGATGCTGGCGGTCACAATCGGATTGATCCCGGCCCTCTCCAATGCCGCCCGAAGGCCCGCAGTCATCCGCAAATCCGTACTGATGATGACGATGGTCCACATGGTGCTACCCCCTTCTCCTGCGAATCGTTCTGACAACCGGAAGAGAAAATCGGGCAAGGACAACCATCAGCATCAGCGCCAGGGACGCCGTGGATGTCCGGCCCACGGTCACCGTGCTGCACATCATTTCCGGGGCGTCGGTTTCCATTCCCTCATACAGCGTCGAAGCCCCTTCGATGTCGTCCACATACAGTGTCGCCGGCGTTCCCGTATTGATTTCCGGCGCCATGATGGCCTCGTCGATTTCCGAGTGGGACAACCCGAGGGCGTGACCAACCTCGTGCAGCAGTGCGGCGCGCAGGTTCAGCCTCGACAGGTTGTGGTCCAGCGTCCATTTGTCCGGCTCATTGCTGACCAGGATATCGGCATCCTTGATGATTCCGGTTGTCGGATCGTAGGTCATGCGGGTGGTCGCCGCGGCGCGGTCCGTCGTATACGGCGCATCGGCCAGGATGCAGTTCTCGTTGTTACCGCGGGAGTCATAGCCGAATCGCTCACATGTCCCCACGCGGAAACTGAATTCGACCGGAAGCAGCGCCGTATCAACCCACTGATCAAACACTTCGGCCACCAGGTTCTCGATCTGATCCATGGGCGCGATGACCGACAGGCTTTCGTCGAGCACAAACTGTATATGGGCCTTGTGCCAGCGCACCTTGTGGCCGCGTTCCGTCATCTTGTATTCATATGCCTGCGCCTGGCCGCCAACGGTGAGCAGCACCAGAAGTGCCGTGCAGGCGGTCATCATTGCGCGAGAAGATCTGAAACACATGGCCGGTCTCCTTTCAATCGGCGCAGATCTCCCCTCCGTCGACATGTCGACTCCATTCCGTCCGTCCTGTCGGGAAACTCTGCGCTCTGCTGATTTCAGGTAATTGCAGGGACCGTGCCAGCGCTGAGACGCCCCGATCCGGTGGGTTTCCGGGCCGGATGCACAATCCGGTTGAAATTTGTGAGCGCTGGCGCACGAGCGGTTCCGCTCACCTGTGCGCAACCGCTCAGATCATGTCCGTCAATGATTCAGGCGGCGTTGAAGGGCAAATCGGGTGATTCCCAGGAGGCGGGCGGCATTGGATTTGTTTCCGTGACAGGTGCGAAGCGCCTCATCGATCAACCGGCGCTCCTGTTCGTCCAGCTCCTGTCGCGTCTGTTCGATGCGGCTCATCTGCTGCTGAAGCGTCCGTTCTTCCTGGCTGGCGGGGGCCACGGAAGGCAACACATCTGTCGAAGGATTGTTCACGCCTCTCAGGCAGTCAGCCTCCAGCACGTCCGATTTCATCAGAATCACCGCCTGCTCCACGAGATTGCGAAGCTGCCGGACGTTGCCGGGAAAGTCACATGCCTGAAGAATCTGCTCGGTTTCGGGAGACAGTGCTCTCGCGCGCTTGCCCAGCTGGACGGCGAAGCGCTGCATGAAATGGTGGGCCAGGGGCGAAATGTCTTCTTTTCGTTCCCGCAGAGGTGGAACGTGAATCTTGAATACGTTGATCCGGTACAGCAGGTCTTCGCGAAAGCGCCGCTCTCTGACTTCTTCTTCCAGGTTCCGGTTGGTGGCAGCAATCAGTCGGACATCCACATGAATTCCCGCGTTCCGCCAATCCGGCCAATCGACTTTTCTTCGAGGGCCCGCAGCAGCTTGGCCTGAAGGCGCAGGTCCAGCTCGCCGATCTCGTCAAGAAACAGGGAACTGCCGTCAGCGGTTTCAAACAGGCCCGCCCGGGCTCGATCGGCACCGGAGAATGCCCCCCGCTCGTGGCCGAAGAAGACGCTCTCCATGAGGGTTTCGGGAATTGCCGCGCAATTAATTGAAACAAGGGGTTTGTCGCTCCGTGCGGACAGGCGATGCACCGCCCGGGCCACCAGCTCCTTTCCCGTACCCGTATCGCCGACAATCAGCACGGAAGCGGACGGGGACACGGCCACCTCGGAAATCTTCTGACGAACGGCCTTCATCGCCTTCGATTCGCCGATGATGTCGCCGAATTCCTCATCCCTTGTTTTCAGATACTGAATCTGTCGATGGAGATTGGCGGTCTGCAGTGCGCGCTGAATCCGCATCCGGATTTCCGATGGATCGGACACTTTCTGCAGAATATCGAATGCACCGGCCTTCATGGCCCGCACCGTATTCTCGACGGTGGCCTGGCCGCTGATCACAATGGGCAGGACATCGGACATCTGCGCGGTCAAACGCTTCACCACTTCAATGCCATCCATTCCCGGAAGCCCGATATCGCAAAGTACCACCACCGGATTCAGTCGCTCAGCCATGTCGAGTCCCGCCTCACCGCTGTCGGCCAGAAACGGTTCCAGACCCTCGTCCCTGCAGATGCGCTCCAGAATGCGGGCATACACCGCGTCGTCTTCGATGATGAGCGTGCGGATGGTCATCGGTCGACTCCCGTGCAGAACGGAAGCGCCACAAGGAATTCGGTCCATTCGTCCACCGTCCGGACGCAAACGGTGCCCCTGCAGGCGTCGAGGATCTGGCGGACCACGCAGAGCCCGAGGCCGGTTCCGCCGCTGTCTCCTTTGGTCGTATAAAACGGACTGAATATTTCCTCCTGCAGCAATCCGGGAACCGGCGGTCCGTTGTTGCGCACGGAACAGGTCACCATGCCACCGGCCGAATCGACCGTCAGCGCAATGACCATCCGTCTGTCCCCGCTCCGTTCCATCAGCGCGTCGATCCCGTTGCCGATCAGATTGATGAACACCTGCTGCATCCGCGACCTCGACCCTTCCACGTTCACGTCCTCCGGAGGAAAGTTCACCTCGACGGAAATCCGCTTCAATCGGCCGGTCATTTTCAGCAGCGCCAGCGTCTGTTCTATCAGCTGCCGCAGCTCGATCATCACCGAATCCGGAGTACCCGGCCGCCCCATTTCCAGCATGGACGTGGCGTGATTCCTGAGGTGAACCCGGACCAGTTCGAGGTTGTTGATATCTTCATCTCTGGGCCTACCACCCTTTTCGAGGTCGCTCCGGATAAAATCCAGAGTGGCGTTCAGAATGCCGCATGCACTCTGCAGCTCATGTCCGATGGTCGCTGCCATGGTGCCCAGGTTGGCCAGTCGATCAGCGTGGAGCAACTGCTCTCTTGCCTGAAGGAGCCGATCTTCGAGAGAGCGTTTTTCCGTCAATTGTTCGTCCGCATATGCCTTCAGCTTGAGCAGGTTTTTCACGCGGATGATGAGTTCCACCGGATCCACAGGCTTGGTTAAAAAGTCGTCGCCTCCAACAGCCTTCCCCCTTACACGGGAATCTCGATCGCCCAGTGCCGTCGTAAAGACAATCGGCAGTGTGAGGAAACCCGGCTTTTCGCGAATCGCGGCGCAGGTATCGAAGCCGTCCATTCCCGGCATCACCACGTCGAGCAGGACCAGATCCACGTGCTGCGAATCGATAACGTGAAGCGCCTCCATGCCATCGGCCGCTTCCAGCACCCCATAGCCTTCACTCCCCAGAAGGGCCGCCAGGGGCATCCGGTTCAGTTCTTCGTCATCGACAATCAGAACAGAAGGCATGGTGACACCCGGTTCAATGATGACCTTCTTCGTTCGCCGTTACGGAAAACGGCACCAGCGAGCCATCCTGATAACGCCGCTTGATGTGCAGGATCTGCTCCTCCATGTCGAAGAAGGCATCCACCGCGTCGGGGTCAAAATGGGTTCCCCGACCATCCCTGATGATGTCAAACGCCCGGAAGACGTCAAAGGGCTCCTTGTAGGGCCGCTTGGAAGTCAACGCATCAAACACGTCGGCCACCGCCGCAATGCGACCCGCCAGTGGAATATCGCTGCCCCGGAGTCCCACGGGATAGCCCGATCCGTCCCACTTTTCGTGATGGGTCATGGCAATGATTTCGGCCAGCTGGATGATTTCTGAATCCGAGCCCGAGAGGATGGCCGAACCCATCTCGCAATGGCGTTTCATGAAAGTCCACTCATCCGGGTCGAGTTTCCCGGGCTTCAGCAGGATTCGATCGGGAATGCCGATCTTTCCAATGTCGTGCATGGGCGCCGCCCAGAGAAGCCGGTCAATGAATGACTTGTCCAGACTCAGCCGTTCGGCAATGGTCGCCGCATAGTTGCTCATGCGGATCACGTGAACCCCGGTGTCGTCGTCTTTCAGATCGGCCGCCCGTGACAGGCGCAGAATCGTGTCGATGGAAGCGGTCTTCAACCGGTTGAAGGCTTCCTCCAGTTCCGCCGTTCGCTGCGACACCATTTTTTCAAGCACCCGGTTCTGATCGTACAGGGCCAGGTGGGTCTTCACCCGGGCGATGACGAGCAACGGATTCACCGGCTTGGTGATGTAGTCGACCGCCCCTGCTTCAAATCCCCGCGATTCATCATCCATTTCGCCCTTTGCGGTTACAAAGATTACCGGAATACCAATGGTCCCCGACGCGGCCTTCAGCCGGCGGCACACCTCCAGCCCGTCCATGCCGGGCATCATGATGTCGAGAAGGATCAGGTCCGGAGGCTCCGGCGAGGCCGCAATCTGAAGGGCCTTTTCGCCGTTCAACGCGATTTTCACGCGATACTGGTGTCCCAGAATGCCCACCAGCACATCGATGTTCTCCGGCGCATCATCCACCACCAGAATGGTCTGTACGGTTTCGGCATTCATTCACGGCACCTCCTTCGAAAAATGAAGCAGCCCGTCGAGTCGACGGAGTCCTCCCAGGGCGCCTTCAAAATCGTAGTTTCTGATTTTCCGGTCGATGTCCCCCAGGTGCATCGAATACGCCTCCGGTGGAACTCTCTTCCGAATCTGATCAAGCATCTGAAGCGCCCGGGCATCCGACTGGTTCAGCATCAGTTCCAGCTCCGCGATGGCCGACAGCGCATCGTCCAGAGACGAAATACGATGGGGAGCAGGTGCCCCATTGGGAGATGCAACGGATTGCAGTTGAGAAATGCCGGTCAGCACAACAACCAGTGACGTTTCCATGGATTCGATTTCATCCTGGTTTACCAGTTCGCCCTTTCGCAACCGCTCTTCGATATCAGTGGCCAGTCGATGAAGGGAGATTGCCCCGATGTTGCCGCTGACGCCCCGGATGCGATGGATGAGCGCAATCGCGTCATCGGTTCGATTTTCCCGGACGGCCCTGGCGATATCGTCCAGCATGTCCGGCGATGTCTGCGCAAAGCGGTCCAGCATCCGCAGGTACACCTGCTCCTGACCACCCGCCCGGGCCAGGCCACCCGCATAGTCCATCCCTTCCACCGCAGACAGTTCGGACAACAGCGACGGCGCTTCCGGGGTCGTCACATCAGGGGAAACGGCCGACGACCGACGTCGGGCCGGAATCCACTGCATCAGCACCGTGAACAGGTCCGACGGATCGACGGGCTTGCTCAAATGGTCGTTCATACCGCACTCGAGGGCGCGCATCCGGTCGCGCGGGGACGCGTTGGCGGTCATGGCAATGATCGGCAGCGACGCCAACCGGGGATCCCGGCGCAGCTCCCGGGTCGCCTCGTAACCGTCCATGGCGGGCATGTGGATGTCCATCAACACCGCATCATATCCCTCCTCCGACTCCAGGACCGCCCGCACGGCATCCGAGCCGTCCGGCACCACTTCCACATTCAGGCCGGCCTGTTCGAGCAGCGCGGTGGTCACCTGCTGATTGATCTCGCTGTCCTCGGCCAGCAGGATTCTGGCCCCGCGAATTGTGGACAACTGGTGATGAGCAGACTTTCCGGCAGGCGCTGTGGCGGCAAGGGGAGCCGAACGCCCGTACGTGAGCTCCATCAACAGGTTGAACAACGCCGAAGGGGTCAGGGGTTTGGTCAGAAAACCTTCGGCACCGGCCTCCATGGCCGGACGCCGGGCCGTCTCCGCGTCGTGATAGCCGGTAATGACGATAATCCGCGGTGACGCATTATCCGTCTGCACCGCCTTCATGGCCCGTATCACGGCCATGCTGTCCGCTTCGGGCAATGTCCAGTTGAACAGAACGATTTCATAACGTCCCGAAGGCTGGTCGGCGGCATGTTTCAGCAGCCCGAGGGCCTCGTCGCCCGAGCGGCAGAGGGTGGTGCGACAACCGCATCTCTCCAGATATCGGGCAATGGAACGCGCCACCATCTCGTTGTCATCCGCAATCAGCACCCTCTGATTCATGAACAGCGTCTGCGGATGAATGGACATCAGCGTTTTTCGCTTCTGCTTTTCAAAGCTGATCGAAAAATAGAAGCAACTGCCGACACCCCGTTCACTGGTCACGGAAAGTGTGCCGCCCATTCTTTCGACGAGTCCCCGCGAAATGGCCAGTCCGAGTCCGGTGCCGCCGTAACGGCGCGTGGTGGAGGCATCCGCCTGGGTAAACGGCTCGAATATGCGGGCCTGCTGCTCCGCCGTCAGACCGATGCCGGTGTCGGACACTTCAAATCGCAGCTCCGCATACGTCGCGGTCTCACCCGCCAGGGATACCGAAATGAGCACGTGGCCGGAATCGGTGAACTTCACCGCGTTGCTGGCCAGGTTCATGAGAATCTGGGTGAGGCGCAGGGAATCTCCCACCAGTGAAACGGGAACATCCGCTGTCATGTCGCAGATGCACTCGATTCCCTTGTCGGCGGCGCGCTGCGAAATAATATTGATGACATCGGACAGAACGGTGGACAGATCAAATTCGATGGCTTCCAGCTCTATCTGCCCGGATTCCAGCCGTGACATGTCCAGCACAGAATTGAGAAGCTCCATGAGCAGCGACGAAGCTTTTCCGATCTTGTGAAGGTATTCCTTCTGTCGATCATCCAGCGTGGTCTGGGACAGCAGATGATTCATGCCGATGATGGCGTTCATGGGCGTTCGGATCTCGTGACTGAGATTGGACAGAAACTGGTCCCTGGCCGCACCGGCCGATTCGGCGGCCGCCACGGCCTCCCGCAGATCCAGCTCGACCTCCCGGCGCTTCAGCACGGCCCACAGGGAGTCGAGAAACGAAACGGACTGGCGCACATCGTCATCGCTGTAGGGAACGCGCTTGTTGGCCACTCCGGCCACGGCGACAATGCGTCCCTTGTCAAAGACCGGCAGGCTCATGTGCCGCCGTATGGGAAAATGTCCTTCCGGGAGCGCATGGTGGCGGTTCAGCGCCGGATAATCATTATGGACCACCACCTGCCGTTGACGGACGGCGTCGGCCCAGATGCCGGCCCGTTCCACCGGATACACCTCTTCATAGGCGGCCGTGCAGTACTTGAGCGTCTCTTCGGTCCAGCAGAACAACCGGATGGTCTGCTCCTCCTCGTTGACGAAATGCAGATAGCCCACCTGGCTCTTCGTCAGCGCGACCAGCGATTCCAGGGCATACTCGACCACTTCCCGCAACGGCGCTGCGGTCCTGTCGCGCAGGGAAAGAACCATCTCCAGCCGCTTCTCATCCATCCGCGCCTGTTCTTCGGCCCGCTTCAGCATGGTGACGTCTTCCAGCGTCACAACGACCAGAAACTGCCCCGGTGCATCCCCCGGCAGCCGGAACGCACCGGTCCGCAACCAGATCATCTGATCCTGCGTCGGGCTCCGTACGCCCATGACCATGGGTGCAATACTGGCTTCGCCGGAGAGGATGCGGTTCTTCGCCCAGGCGGAGGGCGGGATGTCGCTTCCCTCGGAGGTCACAACGATCCAGTCGTCCGAATGGCGCAGGGCAACGGGTATCTCCTCATCGGTCAGCTTCAGAATGCGGGTTGCGCTCCGGTTCCAGTCCAGAATCTCCCCTGTTGCCGAATAGATCAGGACGCCCACATCCAGCTGATCCAGGAAGTTCGACGACAGACGAAACGGCATGCGGCTGTGCATCAGTGCTCCCCTCCCGACCGTTCCGCCATCAGTGTTTTCACCATTTTCTTGAGCATGGCCGACTGGAAGGGCTTGTCCACGCAGGGAACATCCACTTCCGCCAGATACTGCCGGGTCAGTTCCGTAAACGCACCGCCGGTGATGAAGGCAAACCGCCGGGCGAGTCCGGGCATCATTGCGCTGAGTCTTCGATGAAACTCCGTACCGGACATCCCCGGCATCATGACATCGCAGAGGATGAAATCGACGTCCGCATCCCGCGCCAGCACCTCCATGGCCGCTTCGCCGGAATCCGCCTCGACGATGTCGTACTCGGACTGGAGCATCCGCCGGATGATTCCCCGGATGCCGCTCTCGTCATCCACCACCAGCAGCCTTCCCCTGCGGCTCCGCGGCGTCACCTCGGCAAGAACGGGCACAATCGTGGACGTCCGCTGTTCGGCCCGGGCGGGAATGGACATCACCATCTTCCGGATCTGTCCGTCCTCCTGCGTCACCTCCACGTCGCCTCCCATGTCCTGAAGGGTTTTCCGGGCAACCGGCAGCCAGTGGAGGCTGTGAAACCGGAGTGGCTGCCCCACGGGTGAAGCCGCGGACGAAACCGCCCCGGGCTCGCCGACCGCTGCATTCCCGTTGATGTCAACGATGACGAAAACGAGACCGCGTTCAAACCGGGTGCGTACGACAACCGTGTTTTCGGCCACGGTCGATTCGTTCAGACTGCGGACGGCCGTGAGGATCAGGTTGAGAAACAGCTGGGCCAGCAGCCCGTCGTTGGCAACCACCGTGGGAAGGCTGCCGAAATCCCGCTCCAGGGTGGCCCGGTAGCGGATCTCGTTGGACGATATGGCAATGGCCGATTCCAGCACGTGGGTGACATTGACGGGACCCACCGATGTCGTGTCCACCCTCGAAAAGATGCCGAGTGCCCTTGTCACTTCCCGGATGCGGTAGGTGCTGGACAGGGCGTCTTCAAAGCCTTCGAGCATGTTCTTCAGCATTCCGGCAACGGGCCGGTTGCCGAAGTCGGCCATCATCCGGGCAGCGTCCTCTTCTCCGAACTGCTCGTGCATCTGCGTGACAAAACGGGAGAAGGTCGAAAGGAATGCCGCCGTATCATCGGACAGGTTTTCCAGGTTGGACAACACGCAGGCCAGGGGGTTGTTGATTTCGTGGGCGATGCCCGCCGCCAGCATGCCCATGGCGGCCACCCGATCCGCCTGGGCCATTTCCGCCTGGAGCCGTCGTCGTTCGGAGACATCGCGCAGGGACAGCATCAGGTGGTCCGTGGACTGAAAGGTGACCTGGACCGGCTGGATGTCCACGTAAACCACCAGATTGTCGCGCCGCTGCAACGGTACCTCGGACTGCTTGTGGAGGATGCCCAGAATCAGCTGGGTGACGTCGGCAGAAAAAAACGAACCGATATTCATCTCCCGGATGGCGGCCATGTCACAGCCGGTCAGCTCACAGGCGGCACGGTTGGCCAGTGCGATGTCGCCGCTCGCCGGATGCAGCAGCAGGATGCCATCGGGAGAATTCCTGAAAAAGGCGCCGAACACGTCATCGACATCCCGCTCGAACCGCCCCTTCAGGTTTTCCTTCGCAGCATCTGCGGTTGTCCGTCGGCTGGAATGATCGGGTTGTCTGGTCATGGGTCATCTCCGGACGACGGCAGGATGGTCATGTCGACCACCGCCCGCAGCACGCGCAGGAGAACATTCCGCCGGAACGGCTTTTCGAGCACGGGCCGGCTGGACTCGATGATAAAGGTCCGGATGGCGGCGGCAGAGGCGTCGCCGGACATGAAGATGAATCGACCGCAGAGCAGTGGATGGTATTCCTGCAGCCATCGGTACAGCTCCGTTCCCATCATTCCGGGCATGATGGCGTCGCAGAGGATCCCATCAAACACCGGATTGACGGAAATGACCGCCCGCGCTTCCTCGACGGACGGCACCGCGTGCACTTCGTATTCGTCGCGCAACATCCTGTGCAGGACCGCCAGGATGCCTTCTTCATCGTCGACAATCAGTACCCGGGGCGTCGTCGTTCCAGCGGTCGTCGTCGAACCGTCATCCGCAGTCGAAGGCAACAGTGTCGTCCGCGCAAGGGGCAGACGGACCGTGAAGCAGGCGCCGCCTTCCGCTTCCTTCGACACTTCGATGGAACCACCATAGCCGGTCACGATGTTGCGGCAGATGGCCAGGCCGAGTCCGGTTCCCTTGCCGGGTTCCCTGGTCGTGAAAAACGGCTCGAACAGCCGGGGAAGGTCTTCGTCGGACACCCCTTTTCCCGTGTCCCGGATGCGGACCACTGCCCGGTGTTCTTCCACGCCGGTTTCCACGCGGACGGCATTCCGGTCCACCGCGCCCTCGGGAATGGCCTGGGCCGCATTGACCAGCAGATTGACAAATACCTGGCACAGCCGACCTTCGCCGGCCATCACCGGCGGCACGCCGCCATAGTCCTTGAACAGTCCGGCGCGGTACTTGATTTCGTGAGCGGCCATCTGACAGGCGATGTCCAGGGCTTTCTCCACATTGACCGGTCCCACGTGCTCCTGTTCCACCCGCGAATAGACTTTCAGGCCCCTGACAATCTCCGCGATCAGCTGCACGCCCTGCAGGGACTCCCGCAGGCGGCGGCCCAGATCGTTCCGCATGCCCGGGTCCGCGACGGGCAGTTCGCCCTGTTCCAGCGCGTAGTGGATACTTTCGAGATGATAGAGAACATAGGTGAGCGGATTGTTGATCTCGTGGGCCACACCGGCCGCGAGCATGCCGATGGAGGCGAGCCGATCGGACTGGGCCATGGTGGCCTGCAGCGACTTCTCATCCGTGATGTCCCGGAAAAAATACACCCGGAAGAAGCCCGACCGGTCTGATGCTTCCACGGGATAAACACTCATATCCGCGCGGAACAGCGTTCCGTCCCGTCGGCGCAGGGTCACATCCGGACATCGTTCGGTACGGTCGCCATCCACGGCGTAGAGATGGGCGAGCCGGGAAAACTCTGACGCGGGATGGAGATCGGCCGGGCGGAGCCCTTCCAGCTCCGCCGGCGTCAGGGCGAACATCCGATAGAACACCCCATTGGCGCGATGGAATACCCCACCCCTGTCCACAATGAGAATGCCGTCGGACACCCGCTCGAACACCCGCAGAATCAGCGCCTCGCTGTCCTGAAGGGCATTGGCGGTTTCGTGGCACCTCGTCTCGTCAATGACATACAGCAGCGCGCAGTCTTCGCCCTCCAGCGCAACCGGCACCGCCGTCACACGCAGATGCAGCACTGCCGGCGCATCACTTCCGGTCACAGGAAACCGCACTTCCAGGTCCCGGATTTCGCGATGTTCCCGCCGACAGGTTTCCACGGCCGAACGGATCAGGCACGTCCGGCAGTACTCCCCGAACCCGCATCCATCGGGATGATCGAGGTGATGCACGCAGTGGACGACCTGTCCGAACGCCCCGGCCGCCGCCGGATCGCCGGACAGGAGACCGGCTCCCCGGTTGGCGTACGTCACCTTCCTGGAGCCATCGACGACGAATACGGCCACCGGCGCCCAGTCCAGGATGGTCTGCAGGTGATTGAAATCCAACACCGTCATCTCTGTCGCCATACCTTGCCCGATCTGATGCTGCGCTCGTTCCGGATCAGATCGAAGTCTACGACCGCTCCGGCCATGGTCAAACCGCGGGGATATATTTTCTGTGTTTCAATAGAAGTGAAAATGAGCCCTGTGGCAGAAAGGGTCCTCTTGCCTCAGGGGGAATGTGCGCTACATTTCATGGCACAATGTCCCGGCACGTATTCATGGCAACATGGGAGCCCATTTTCGTCACCTCGTCCGACGGGTCGATTCACGCACCCCGGCCGGATGCCCGGACCGGAGGAAACTCCCATGACTGATCACCAGCCCGAACGGGACGCGTTCTTCTCGCCCGGCCGGTTTTTCGCGGATCTGGTGGAGTCCCTGCCGGAGGCGATTTTCGTGCTGGATGCCCGGATGCAGGTGGTCTACGTGAACCAGCGCGCCATGGACCTGACCGGCTACACCAGGGACGATCTGGCCGCGGGAATCAACGCCCTGGACCTGATTGTCGAGGCGGATCGACCCCGCGCCCTGGAGCGGCAGGCGGCAACGGGTCAGGGACAGGAAACAGGAGCGGAGGAATATCGAATCCATACGAAGGACGGACAGGAACTGCTGGTACTTCTGCAGGCGACACCCATCTGGAAGGACGGCACAGTGGTGGGATGGAAGGGCATCCTCATCGATCTGAATCCGCTGCTGAAAACCGAAGAGGCGCTGCGACGCAGTGAAGAAAAATACCGTCGGCTGTTTCAGGAAAACATGTACGGCATCTTCTACCAGCAGGCGGACGGCCGACTGATCGATGTGAACCCGAAGGCCCTGGAGCTGTTCGGGCTCACCCGGGAGGAGTTTCTTTCGCGCACGTCCATCGATCCGCGCTGGAAAGTATTCAGGGAAGACGGAGCGGAACTGCCCGGCGAAGAACATCCTTCCATGGTGGCCCTGCGGACCGGACGACCGGTGCGCAACTTCATCGCGCGTCTTCAGACCCCGGAGAGGGCCGAAGACACCTGGATCAGCATCACGGCGATTCCCCAGTTCGAGCAGGGCGAAGACCATCCCTGCCGGACATTTGTCACCCTCCACGACATCACGGACCAGCGCAAGACGGAAGAAGCACTCCGGCACAGCGAAGCCAGATATCGAAACCTGTTTGAACACATGATAAACGGATTTGCACTTCACGAAATCGTGTGCGACGCCAGCGGAAAACCCGTGGACTACGTCTTTGTGGAAGCGAACCCCGCGTTTGAGCAGTGCACCGGACTGCGCCGGGCGGATATCATTGGCCGGCGGGTCACGGAAGTCCTTCCCGGTATCGTCGACGACCCCGTCGACTGGATCGGCCGGTATGGCGAAGTAGCGCTCACGGGCCGGCCGATCCGCTTCGAGCAACACTCTCCGATTCTGTCCAGGTGGTATGACATCTCCGCCTGGTCGATGGAAAAAGGAACCTTCGCCACACTCTTCAACGACATCACGGACCGCGTCAAAGTAGAAGAACAACTGCGCCACGCGCAGAAGATGGAGTCCATCGGCCGACTGGCCGGCGGCGTGGCCCACGATTTCAACAACCTGCTCACCATTATCAACAACTACGCAGACTTCACCCTGGAGGACCTGCCCGACCAGAGCCCTCTGAAACACAACCTCCAGCAGATTCTGGACGCGGGCACCAGGGCCGCCGATCTGACCCGGCAGCTCCTTGCCTTCAGTCGCCGGCACCAGACTGCGCCCCGGATGCTGAACCTCAACCACTCCATCGAAAATCTGAAAAAGATGATCGGACGCCTCATCGGCGAACACATCCGGATTGAAACGGTACTGGAGGAACCCCTTGCCGAAGTGCTGGCGGACCCGGGATGGATTGAGCAGCCCCTCCTCAATCTGGTCATCAACGCAAGGGACGCCATGCCCATGGGCGGCACCCTGACCATCTCGACCGCAAACGTGCCCGTGTCTGAAAACGAACCCACCGACGAACCGGGAACTACCCATCCCCGGATGGCCCGTGTCAGACTGATCGTCACCGACACCGGCGAAGGCATACCACCCCATATCATTGATCGGATATTCGAACCGTTTTTTACCACCCGTGCACCCGGCCAGGGCAGCGGGCTGGGACTGGCCACCGTCCACGGCATCATCACTCAGTGCGGCGGGGATATCCGGGCAGAAAGCCGGCCGGGAAGCGGAACGTCATTCATCATCCATCTGCCGGTCAGCTCCATCATTCCGGAGCCGCCGACCTCCGACAGAACTGTTTCTGAAGCACGGGGAACCGAATCCATTCTGCTCGTCGAAGACGAAGAGCCGGTCCGGGAACTCTGCCGGAGTATTCTGACCCGCGCCGGATACCGGGTGTTCGCGTCCACCGATGCAGCGGATGCACTGGCGATCTGCCAGCGACACGACACCCATCTGCAACTGCTGCTCACGGACATCATCATGCCCGGAATCAACGGCCTGGAGCTGTCCAGACAGTTGGCGGCCCGCTGTTCAAAGCTGAAGGTGCTGTTCATGTCGGGATATCCGGACGACGTGATCGGCGGAAAGGAAATTTTCGACGCGGGGCTCCGGTTCATCGCCAAGCCGTTCAACGCCGCGTCCCTGCTGAAGGCCGTCCGTTCCGCCCTCGATGATCGATAAGCTGGCAGAGCATCCGGTCCGCACCCTCTGTCAGGGCGCTTCGAGCGCTTCTCTGACCTTCCTTGCCAGATCCCGACTGGAAAACGGCTTCTGAATGAACTGAACCTGTTCGTCCAGAACGCCTTGATGGGAAATGACATCGGCGGTGTACCCGGACATGAACAGACAGCGGATGGAGGGATATACCGTCTGAAGGTGCCGGGCCAGCTCGCGTCCGTTCATTCCGGGCATGATGACATCCGTGACCAGCAGATGGATGTCCCCCTGAAATTCCCGTGCCAGTCGGATGGCTTCTTCCGGCAGAGATGCGGTCAGCACCCGGTACCCCCGCCGTGCCAGCATCATCTCCGCCATGCGCAGGATGGCCGGCTCGTCCTCCACCAGAAGGATGGTCTCGTGTCCGCGGGAGATGCGTTCCACGGACGCCGGCAGAAGGGGTGCCGAAGGGGATTCCGACCGTCTCGGCAGATAGACGCGGAACACGGCGCCCTGACCCGGTTCGCTGTAGACATTGATGAAGCCGCCGTTCTGGCGGACGATTCCCCACACCGTGGAGAGCCCCAGACCGGTGCCTTTCCCCTGCGCTTTTGTGGTGAAAAACGGCTCGAACAGGTTGGGCATGATCGATCGGTCGATGCCGCAGCCCGTATCACCGACCGACAGCAGGACATAGGGCCCGGGGATCGCCTCCCCGTTCCGTTCACACCATTCGTCATCCACGTCGACGGAGGACGACTCGATGATGATCCGACCCGTGGTCCCGATGGCGTCCCTTGCATTGACGCACAGATTGGCCAGAATCTGGTCGAGCTGGGACGGGTCCATCCAGATCATCCCCGCATCCGCCGCGGGTTTCCAGATGAGCTCGATGTCTTCGCCAATCAGCCGCCGCAGGAGCTGGAGCGTCTTTTCGACCGCTTCGTTCAGGTTCAGCACCAGGGGCGAGGCCGTCTGCCGACGCGCAAAGGCCAGTAACTGGCCGGTCAGCTCCGCCGACCGGACCGTCGCGCTGCGGATTTCCTGCAGGTGATGATGCAGCGAACCATCCTTGTCGACCTGATCGATGGCCATGTCCACGCGCCCCAGGATGACGCCGAGCATGTTGTTGAAATCGTGGGCCACACCGCCCGCCAGGCGACCGATGGACTCCATCTTCTGGGCGTGCTGCAGCATGGCATTCGTGCGCACCTGTTCCGTCATGTCCCGGAATTCCACGCTGCGCACCATCTTGCCCTTGTAGGGAATTTTCCGACCGGTCAGGCGGACGGGATAGACTTCGCCGCTTTTCCGCTGCCCGTCCACGTCGTAGGAAAGTTCATAGCCCTCGGCAATCCTGGCCCGGACCACATCCCGGCTGGACGGGGCAATCAGCAACAACCCGTCCATGCCGATGAGCTCTTCGCGCGCATACCCGGTGATTTCGGACAGGCCCTGGTTGCACTCCAGAATGTGACCGCGATCGTGGACGGCGATGCCGCCGTGGGACGCCTCGTGCAGGGCCCGATATCGCGTCTCGCTCTCCTGCAGCGCGATTTCGGCCAGCTTGCGCTCGGTGGCGTCCTCGTAAACCGCGACAATTTCGCCGGTGGACAGGCGGTAGACGTAATTTTCGCGCCAGCCGCGGATGCGGTTGTCTTCATACACTTTAATGGGAAACTTTTCGGGAACGCCGGTTTCCCCCACCCGGCGCAGCACGTCGAGCAGCCCGAATGCCACCACGCCGGGAAATACGTCGGTCACCCGGCGGCCGACAATGTCGTTGCGGGACACCTGTTCGGTCTTCTCCAGCGCCTGATTGACCTGCACGAGGGTAAAATCCGCCCCGCCGTCCACCATCCGGTACACGGCCACGCAGTCGCGCATGTTGTCCATGAGGTTGCGGTACAGCTCCTCACTGGTGCGCAGGGCGGTCTCCGCACGCCATCGCTGGAGCCCCACGGCCACCATCCCCGCCAGGGCGTCCGCAATCTCCCGGTCCTCCTCCGTGAAGTCTCCGTCCTTGTTGGCCAGACCCATGATGCCGATGGTCCTGCCCGCCAGGTTGATGGCCGCGAACAACACGTTGCGCAACGGAACGTGCCCCTCCGGCATGTACTCCACCCAGCAACTGTTCATGAAGTCGTTGTCGTACACCGCCCGGCCCTGCGCATAGGCCTTCGCCCGCAACCCGCGGACGGGCATGGGCAGCGCCGGATTCACCGCACAGGGCATTCCGCCGGCCTCCAGAAAAATCACCTCGTTTTCTTCACCCGAGCTGCTGAGCAGGGCCACATAGCCCGAACGGGCACCGGTGATCTGTCTGGCGCTGTCAAAGATGCGCCGCGCCATGGGCTCGAAGTCCTTCTCTTCCAGGACAGCCCTGGACGCACAAAGAAGCGCGTCCTGCTCCCCGGTTTTACGGACCAGTCGATGCAGGGCTACCTGAAGACCGCGCTCCGCTTCCTTTCGCGCGGACACGTCCAGAATATCGGTAATAAAATGAAGGGGTCGGTTCTGGGCGTCCCGCAGCAGGGTGGTGCTCACTTCGGTCCAGACCTCGTGCCCGTCCCTGTGGATGTAGCGCTTTTCCAGGCGGTGGGAGTTTCGCTCTCCCGAAACAAGGGAACGGACACACTCGACGCTCGCCGCCAGATCGTCCGGATGGGTGATGACGGCAAAGGTCTTTTCCTGCAGTTCCTCCAGTGTGTATCCGAGCATGGCACAGAGCGCAGCATTGACCCGGTTCAGCCGTCCGTCCGGCAGGGTGAGCGCCCGACCGGTGGCGGCGTGATCAAATACCGCCCGGAAATGCGCTTCGCTTTCGCTCAACTGCAGGCTGCTGGCCAGAAGCTGTTGATTGGCCGCGCACAACTGCTGGTTGCCGGCGCGCAACTGCTGATTGGCCGCATCCAGTTGCTGATTGGCCGCGCGCAGATGCTGTTCTGTGGCCCAGAGCTGCTGGTTGCGCTCCTCGAGCTGTTGATTGGTCCGGTGCAGGGCCATGCGCATCCGGAAATGATCGACGAATAAACCCACCCGCCGGGCCAGCGATTCAATCAACTCCCGCTCATCGACCATGAAGGGCCCTTCGTCGGCATCGGGCCGGCCATCCCGGTACACCACATCGACGGCCCCGGCGGGCTGCCCATCGATGACGATGACGGCGGTCTGCATCCACCGGGTTTCAAAAAAATCGTCCGTGGCAAACACCGTGTCGTCCACCCGGATGCGGGCGCAGGCAGATTCGGGATACTGCCAGGCCGCGGGAATCAACCCGACGATCCGCTGCAGGATGTCTTCCATTGACGACGCCCCGTCCAGCATCAGCTCGTTGATGGCGTAGAGCAGCCGCAATTCCTTTTTTCGCTCGCGCAGCATCCTGGCCAGCAGGTCCGCGTTCTGTCCGGCATCGCCATTTCCGGTGCCACTCATCGACACACCTCCCGATCAACGAATGAAGGTTCCGCCTCCCACAGCGTCAGGGCACCGGAATCGCCGTGGGTGAACGTCACCCTGGCCCGGTTCAGATCGAGGGACAGGCTCCTTCGCAACCGGCCACCCAGATGGGCCGCCAGCACAGGAATATCCGAAGATGCCAGCAACGCACTGACCGAAGCGATGTTTGCGTCACAGACCGTATCGTTTTCACGCTCCAGCACGTTGCCGCCTCCGGCCAGCCACGCACACAGACGGTCGGGTTGCGCACCCAGGTCCGTCATGGCCGCGATCAAATCAGAAATGGCATCCTGCGCATACCGGGTGGGCTCCGGCGCCGTGTCGGGAGCCTGACCTGGCAGCATGACATGGGCCATCCCGCCCACGCCGGTTTCCAGGTCCATCAGGGCGACCGCCACACAGGACCCCAGGGCACCGGCGCGGATGACACCTTTGCGGGCCGCGCAGATTTCCCCGGTGGCCACATCCTGAACGGCCTCACACTCCCATGCCGACCGGCAGGTTGTCTGGCAGAATGAATTTGTCATTGCGGCAACTATAACACACCTCCGCAGGAGATCGAGATGGCACGCTCTTGGCGCTAAACAGATTGTGGCGCCTTCGGTTCCTCCTCCGACGGCAGCGTCACAATGCCCGACGCATGGCGGACGGACACGCGATTGCGCCCTCCTTCCTTCGATGCGTAGAGCGCCTGATCCGCTGCCTCGAACAGGCTCACCCCGTGGTTGAAATCCCCGCTGGACGCCACGCCGAGGGACACCGTGCACCCGATGGTCCCGCCTGCCCATTCGTAGCGACGCTGCGCGGCGGACACCCGGAAGGTCTGCAGGAGGGCCACTGCACCGGCCATGTCCCCATCCGGCAGAAGGACGCAGAATTCCTCTCCGCCGTAGCGGAAGCATTCGCACCGGGGCACCGTCGACGCCACCTCCTGCAGCAGCCGGGCGGTCTGCGCCAGGATCAGGTCGCCGGCGCGATGCCCGTACGTGTCGTTGAACGCCTTGAAGTGATCGATGTCGACGATGCCGAGAATCAGGTTGGACCCGGCCTGCACGCTGCGGCTGAGCAGCTCGGAAAACCGGTTCTCAAAGTGTCGCGCGTTGAACAGGCCGGTGAGGCGATCGGTGATGGACGTACTGTACAGGCGCGACTTGTTCAGATTGGCGGCCGCCTGATCGGCGAGGGACATGAGCAGCTGTTCGTCGTCCTCTCCGAATCGCCCCATGGGATCAAGTTCCGTTTCGCTGCCGTTCCTCTTGACCCGGTTGGTAATCGTCAGCACCCCTTCCAGGGTTTTTCCATAAAGGATGGGCACGGACAGGATGCAGTAAACCGGATAGGGCCCGCTCTGGTCAATGCGGCCGCGATCGTTGATGCGCACCGGCCTGCGGGTCTGCGCCGCCCGCCCGGCCACTCCTTCGCCGACCTCGAATACGCGGGTGCTGAGCGAACCGCTGTTGATGGCCTTGACCGTCGAATCGGGAATGTCGCCGTGAACCAGCTTGATTTCCAGACAGCCGGTTTCGGGATTGAGCAGCATCAGGTTGGCCTTCTGGGCACTCAATGCGCGAACGGCGGTTTCGAGGGTTTCCTCCGCGAGGTGCTTGAAGTCGTTCACATTGGTCAGTTGCTGGTTCACGTCGTAGAGGGTGCGCAGGTTCTGGAGGATGCGCGTGTTCTTTTCGTATTTCAGGGTGGAATCAATGTTGGTGGCGGCCACGGCGGCAATTTCTTCCAGAAAGGAATAGTTCGATTCCGCGATCTGTGAGCCGTCTTCGCATTCGCCCAGTGTCAGAATCCCGATGACCTCGGCGCCCTTGATCAACGGCACCCACACATCCGACTGCAGCACATTCAGATTCCAGTTGCGAAAAGCGGATTCAAACCTGGGGAGCTTTCGCAGATCGCGCACGGCAAACACATTGCCCTGATGGATGAGCTGCCAGAGCAGTCCCTGATCCCGGGGTATGCGGAACATGAATATCTCTTCGTCGCCGTATGCCGATCGAAACAGGGGAGGAATACCGAAACAGGCGCGCACCCGGTAACTCAACTGTTCCGGTTCGAGGTCGTCGCGCAGCAGTACCGCCGAATTGATGGACGAATAGCGCTCCCGGCAGACGGACATGAACGCATCGAGCAGCTTCTGCAAATCGAGAATCTGCGAAAATCCCTTGCCGGACTGCAGGAGCGTCCGCATTTCGAACACCTTGTTGTCCAGCTCCACCGACTGTTCTTCAGCATGGTGGAGGCGCGCCTGCAGCTCACCGATCAACCGCTGCTGCTTCTCGACCTGGTCAATCAGCGATATCAACTGCGTGTTCAGCTTCTCCTGGTCAATCACGGTCACCTCGTCCGCCGGGATAATGCTTTTCCAAACACGAAGGACACACGCCATGGGTGAATTCCGCGTCGGAATGATTCTGGATGAATTCCTCCAGGCGATTCCAGTACCCTTCGTCGTCCCTGATCTGCTTGCAGTGCATGCAGATGGGAAGAATGCCCGAAAGCTGCCGGATCCGGGCGAGGGCCTCCTCCAGCTCCTGATTCTTCTTTGCCAGCCGCCGCTGAAGGTTGACCAGCTCGTTGTTGATCCGCGTCAACTCGTCCAGATACGGCGTCTCGTCGGTGGAGGCCATGTGGTCAGCCCCGTCCTTCCACAACGGTCTGCTGTTTCTTCAGCAGCTCTGCAAAGCAGGGCCCGATGGCCGCTGCCTCTTCCCTGGTCAGGCGTCGCATCAATGCCTGTTCATATCGCTGGAAATTGCGAAACACCATCTGCGCGGACACCCCGTATACCGGCAGGCGGGTGCGTCCCCATTCCACCTCATCGGCAATCATCTCGCCGGCACCCCAGCGCATGGTTGCGCGAAGCATCTTCGACACAAACCGCATGCCGTTCTGGAGCATCTTTTCCGCATCCGGTCCCATGGCCTGCCCGGGCGCATCGCTCTCCATGCACAACCGGACGACTTCAGCCTCCACGTCCGGACAGAGCGCATCGAACCGCTCCAGAATTTCGTCGGACACCGCGGGCACAGGGCCAACCCGATGCTGTTCGTTCATTTTTTCTCCCTTTCGACAAGCAGGCGTTCAGCCAGTGCCATCGCTGCAACGGCGTCGTCGGCCGTACCATCTGCTCCCAGTGACTGCCACATCGAAGGAACAATCCGCACCGAATATCCCCCCACCAGAATGATTGTTTCTGCAATCCGCGGCGATGTACGCACCGCGCGAATCAGATCCTCCGCCTGCTCCAGGTGATAGTGCATGGTCACGCTGATGGCGAGTACCGCGGCAGGGCGCTCTTCGAGCATCCGCAGCACGCCGTCCACCGGGGTATCCGCACCGAGGAAATCGCTGTCCCACCCTTTCAGGACAGAATAGTCCGCCAGCATGCGCAGGCCCAGTTCGTGGAGCTCGCCCGACACGCAGGCGGCCACCAGTCGTCGCGTTCCGCGTTTCGTGCGGAACAGGCGCGGGTACAGCATGGCCATGATCATCTGGGTGGTACCGGTGCAGTAGTGTTCATGTCCGACAGAAATCAGGCCCTGCTGCCACAACCAGCCGACTTCATACTGCACGGGCGCAAACACGTTGAGATACAGTTCCGACAACGCCAGTCCATTGTCCAGCGCACCCATGACCATGTCCGTTGCGCGATGGCGCTCCCGGTTCAGCAGCGCCTCGAAATAATCCCCGGCCAGCCGGAAATGCGGCTGATCCGGACGCAAAAACCGCAGGGAACCCTGCGGAATCCGGGTCGGTGAAACGGCGGAAGTGCCAGAAATGTCATCCTTCGCACATCTGCTCATGAATGGCCTCGAATCCGTGAAAATATACAACAGAACCGGCGACGCGCCATTTTGACTCTGCCCGGGCGGCAGGACCTTATTTTTCACGGGGCTGATGAAAAAACAATCTTGCCCCGCGGACCATCGAACCGCCGATCATCGCCAGTCGGCGCATGACGGATAATGACCAACCGGCCCGGAGGGCCAGAGCGGCGAAGGCGGCCCCGACGGGACCGTCCGCGGAATAGGAGAATCGGGGATTGTGGACCACCTCCACCCGGGCAATGACTGCCTGCGCGGGCACTTCCTCGCACACCGTCTGCGCGTCGCCGCGGACCACCAGATGAACGCCGTCCGCGCCGTTGCGCATGGCCACCAGCCGATGGGCGACACCTCCGCCATCCTCTCCCAGAAAACAGATCACGTCTCCCACCCGCAGGGCGCCGGGCGCGACGGGTGCCAGCTCCAGCCGGGCCCCGGGCAGGATGGACGGCAGCATGCTGGTGCCCACCCCCACGGGTTCTCCGATGCGTGCGTTGCCGCTCGTCATTTGTCCCCGCGTTCCCGCGCCTGGAGCCGCGCCAGCAGGCAGTCGATAGCACACACCGCATTCAAATCGCCCGTTTCCTGAAAGGCGTCCGCCGGACAGCGCCGGCAGGCCCACGAAACGGCACAGTCCACACATCCCTGCTGATCGCCCCACCGCAGGGACGAGACCCGCTGGCGGACCGGGGAGGCCATGATTTCCGTCCAGGTGCGGTCCCGCAGGTTTCCCATGGACAGGGGCAGGGTCAGGCAGGGCCACACCTCGCCGTCCGGGCGGATGCAGGCCGTGTCGCGTCCGGCGCCGCAGACGATGGTGTCCGCCGGCAGAGGCGTCCGGTCCACGGTTCCGCTGCCCTTCCGCAGCCGTCGATCCGCCAGCACAGCCTCCAGGGCCGCCTCGTCCGCCCGCAGGCCGCAGGGGCCCATATTGCCGTCCAGCCCGGGACTCACCCGCAGATCGACGGCCCACTCCAACCCGTTGTCTTCGCAGACATCGATCAGCTTCGACACCTCACCCGCATTCCAGTCCATCACCACGATGCCCACCCGGGCGCGACCGCCCAGGGCGACAAAGCGCCGCATGAACGCCACGGTGTCCACAAACGCGGAAGGACGGCCCACAAAGCGATCGTGGTGCGACGGCTCAGCGCTGTACAGGCTGCAGTCGACCCGCGCGAGGCCCCATGCGCGCCAGTCGGTGAGGCGCTCGATGCACCGGGCCGGGCCGCTGGTCTTTACCGTGACCGCGAAACGCCGCTTCAGGGCGCCCCGGAGAATGTCGTCAAAATCGGGGTGCAGGCAGGGTTCGCCGCCGGTGAAGGCCAGGTGCAGGGTGCCTGCAGCGGCCAGCTGGTCGAGGATATCGAAAATGGCGCCGGTGGACAGAGAACCTCGTCCGGCCGGGGCAGAGGCATTGTAGCAGTGGGGACAGGCGAGGTGGCACGCGTCGGTCAACACGAAGACCACCGAAAGGGGCAGCGGATGGCTGTTCTGAATGGCCCGGAACAGACCGCCGGGAGGCGCACCGCAATGGGCGTCTTCCGAATCCCGGAAATTCATTCCGGTTCTCCGTCCCGGCGGACCAGAAGGCCCCGGGACACCATGTCGTCCACAAACGTCCGGATATCGGAGATGGCCTCATCGGGAGTCACACGGTAGGCGGCGGCGAGATCCCGGGCAATGGCAGCCGCATCCGTTGCGCCGTCCAGCCGCTTCCATATGGCGCCGCCAGTGGCGTTGAGGGTCATCAGCTGGTCCGTCAGGGGCTGCAGGACGACCACCCGTCCGCCAATTTCCCGCCAGGCGATGCCCGGGGCGGGCTCGAAACATCCATCCGTTCTGTCTGGCAGCGTCATCGGTCCTCCATGGCGTCAATCAGGTTCCAGAATGACGCGTCGCGGGAAAAACGCAACACGTGGCACAACCGGGCATCGCACAGGGCGCCTGCGGTGTCGAGGACACGGCGCATGTTCTCCGGCAGACGGGTGAGGAGAAGGGTTTCGGCAAACACCCGCCGCAGGGTTTCTCCGGCCGTGAGGGGTTGCAACGCCGGCGCCGTTGCCTGTTCGATGAAAAAGATGCCGGCCACCGGCAACATTCCGTCTCCGGGTGGCATCTGCGGAGGTGCGCTGAACAGGGTGGACCGGGCCAGAATGCGACCTTCCACTGCCGACAGCACCACCCGATCAAAGGACCAGGGTTCGCCACCACCGGTCAGGGACTCCGCGATGGTGCTCTTGCCGGCGCCCGAAGGCCCGCAGAAGAGCCACAGGCGGCCCCGGCGGAACACGCCGGATGCGTGCAGCAGCAGTTCACCCCGATCTTCGCAGACAACGGAAAAACAGGCCCGCAGACAGATGGCCAGCACGGCGGGATCCCGGCCGTCCAGGACAAACGACCCTCGATACAGGCCCTCGTCACTTTTCAGCTCTCCCGAAAAATCCATCCGCTCCAGGCCCACGCAGCAACTGCCGTCGGGCAGCGCGCGACAGGTCACCGACGCCTCCTGCGGCCCTTGCCATTCATCCGAAACCTGCAACTGCAACTGCATCACCGGCGGTTCGTCCGCCCCTTCCCGGGACGGCATCCGGCGCAGCTCGTCGACAAACGACGGGATGCACCTGTCGTCACTGCCGGACAAAAGGATGTCCACACCGGCACCGGCAATGGAAATCCGCCTGTGCACGTTCACCGACCGGGTTTGTACTTTCTCATCAGGAGGTTCTCTGGGGGGGACAGGTCCAGGGGAATTCCTTGGTACAGGCCAGGGAAAAGGACATCAACTTCTCCTGCGCGTCCACGCCGGGCTTCACCCACTCCAAACGATGGTCACTCACCGGTTCGCGATCTCCGCCGTCTGTATTTTTTTCGATATCCATGTCCTGTTCCCCCTTAACACTGTCAAACGTAATCAGCAATTGGAAACCCACAAGGCCCGGGTGTCTTTCCTATTCGATGGCGATGGTCATGGAATAACTGTTTCCGACAACGCCGGCTGCATAGGCATCCAGCACCTGAATCAGATAGCCGTCTGTTCCGGTGACCAGCCCGCCGTAGGGCGTCGGATCGCCCGCCACCCAGCTCACGGTCTCCGTATTGCTGGTGTGACTGTCGCTGAAATCGAGGAACGTGGAGGCCATCATGTCGAAGTGGTCCCACCAGAAATACAAATCGATGTCCCCGTCCGCGTTGATGAATGTGATGGTCACGGTGATGGTCTGGCCGAACGACGCGGTGGTGGCAATCCGGTACCAGTCCGCCTCACCACTGCAGAGCACCAGGCCCGGATAGGTGCCTGCCGCAAGGAGCGTCGCCGTGGCATCCGTTTCGTTGGACGCGGCGTCGTCCCAGCTGTCGTTATCGCAGGCCGGAGTTGTATCCGAATCCGAATCCGTGTCCACCGTGTCCGTGTCAACCGTATCCGAATCCGTATCTCCGTAGTTTTCCACGATGCCGTCCGGGCAATCGGCGGTGAGGGGCGACGGATCGTCCACGCCGCCGCAGGTGAATTCGGTGAGGGACGCCATCCAGCCGCAGGAATCCCAGGGCGGGCCGAAGCCGCCGTAGTTTTCGAAGCAGTCGAAGTATTCCACCTCGGAAGAGCTGTTGCAGAAGAACAGCACCGCGCCGTCGCAGCACCCTTCGTCCGGCAGGTATCCGTCGCAGACATGGATGCACTCGTGTTCGCCGTCAGCCACAAAGAAATCCGCGTCGCAGGTGCACGTGTGGGTGCCGCCGTCGCATGTGCCGTTCGCGCCGCAGTCGCCGCAGTCCACCGTGCCGCCGCAGCCGTCGGCAACAGCGGTTGCGCCGCACTGCCAGGGAGATGCGAGATCGTCGCACAACAGGGGCGTGCAGCACGATCCGCCATTGCACACCTGACCGGTCGCACAGCAGTCGGTGCCGCAGGCAAACGTACCGGGCGCGGAACACTGGTCGCAGACCGTACCGCTCCATCCGTCGTCACAGGCGCAGTGGGGCGGCAACGTGCCGTTGCCATCATCGCAGGCGCCGTTGACGCAGCCCAGCAACACCAGGGGACAGCCGGGAAGGCAGTTGCCGGCCACCATGGTGTAGTCGTCTTCGCACAGGGTGCAGTAGCCGTTGCCGTCCTCTGTCCAGCCCGAATGGCAGTCGCACGCGATGACGCCGCCCGCGTCGCTGCAGGTGCCGTTGACACAGGGTCCCGCCGCGCTGTCGCACACTTCGTTAACCACGCAGTTGCCACCGTCCAGGTGGTATCCGGACGGACATACCTCGCAGAGGAATCCGGTCCAGGGCGAAGGACAGATGCACGCCGCAATGCCGTCCACGTCGTCCACCATGCACGACCCGCCGTTGGTGCACACCATGCCCAGGGAGGCCGCCGTCACGCAGTCGGGCGAACACACGCCATCGTCGTTCACGTCCTGATAGCCAACGGCACATTGCGCGCAGGTGTCGCCGGTCCACAGGTCGTCGCAGTCGCAGGACTGAATGCCGTTCAGGTACCGGCAGTCGCCGTTGACGCACATGTTCAGTTCGGTGCAATCCGGATCGTCGGCCACGCAGAAGTTGCCTTCCGGGTGGTAATCCGCGGGACAGGTGCTGCAGAAGGTGTCCGGATCCCAGTTGTTGATGCAGGTGCAGGTGATGATGCCCCCAGTGTCGTCGCAGCCTCCCGGTGTCTCGCGGTTGGCGCAGGTGTCGGGCCCGCAGAAGAGATCCGGCACACAGTTGCCGCCCTCGTCGTGATAGCCGCCCGCGCATTCGGTGCAGTACCCCAGCACATCCGTGGTCCAGCCCGTGTCGCAGAAGCACGCGATTTCGCCACCGGCGTCGCTGCAGGTGCCGTTGACGCAAGGGCCCGCAGCGCTGCCGCACACCTCGTCGGCCACGCACAGGCCGCCGTCCAGATGATATCCGGACGGACAGATATCGCACAGGTACCCGGTCCAGGGGGCCACGCACTGGCATCTGGCCAGGCCGGTAACGTCGCTCACCGCGCAGGAACCGCCGTGCTGGCACACCATGCCCGTGGCCGCCGCCGTGGTGCAGTCGGGCAGGCAGGTGCCGTTGTCGTCCGCATCCTGATAGCCGCTGACGCAGGCGTCGCACAGGGGTCCGGTCCACAGCGTGCTGCAGTTGCACGACTGCACGCCATCACTGTACTGGCACAGGCCGTTGACGCATATGTCCAGCGTCGCGCAGTCGGGATCGTTGAGCACACAGGCATTGCCGTCCTCGTGGTAGCCGTCAAGGCAGGTGGCGCAGTAGGTCGCTTCGTCCCATTCGCCCGAACAGGCGCACGAAATCACGCCGCCGCCGTCGCTGCAGACCCCGTGGCCCGAGCAGCTGTCCACGTCGCACTCGCTGTCCAGCACGCAGTCCATGCCCTCGGGATGCCAGCCGCCGGCGCAGGTGGTGCAGTAGCCATTCACATCCTTTGCCCAGCCCGCGTCGCAGAAGCACGCGATGACGCCGCCCGCGTCACTGCAGGTGCCGTTGACACAGGGACCCGAGGCGCTGCCGCACACCTCGTTGGCCACGCAGTCGTCGCCGTCCTCGTGATAGCCGGCGGGGCAGGTGTCACACAGGTAACCGGTCCAGGGAAACACGGGACTGCAGTCGCACCGGGCAATGCCCGTCGACGGGCTCACCGCGCAGGCGCTGCCGTTCTGGCAGATCATTCCCTGGGCCACGGCGGTGGCGCAGTCGGGCAGGCACACCCCGTCGCTGTCCGCATCCTGATAACCGGCCACGCAGGTGTCGCACAGGTCGCCTTCCCACAGGCTGCTGCAGTCGCAGGTCTGCACGCTGCCGTCGTACACGCAGGTGCCGTTCACGCAGGGATCGGCCACGGAACAGTCCGGATCGTCTGCCACGCACATGCCGCCCTCGTCGTGATAGCCGGCAATGCAGGTCGCGCAGAACACGGCGCTGTCATAGTTATAGGCACAGGTGCACGAAATCACGCCCCCCGTGTCGTCGCAACCGCCCGGCACTTCCCGGCCCGAGCAGCTGTTGGGCCCGCAGACGCTGTCGAGGACGCAGGCACCGGCCTCGTCGTGGTATCCCCCCGCACAGAGGGTGCAGTTGCCCGCCCCGTCCTTTGTCCAGCCCGTGCTGCAGAAACATTCGATAAAGCCGCCCGAATCGCTGCAGGTGCCGTTGACGCAGGGCCCCACCGCATCGGTGCAGGCCTCGTTGATTACGCAGTCGTCGCCCTCCACGTGATATCCCATGGGACACACGTCGCAGAACTCGCCATCCCAGAAGGGAACGCCGCTGCAGTCACAGACTGTCACGCCGCTGGCAATATGGCAGGCGCCGTGCTCGCAGGGCTCCTGATTGAGGCCGCAGATTTCGTCCTCCACGCACACTTCGCCGTCCGCGTGGAAGTGTTCGAGGCAGGTGCCGCAGTTGGTCGCCGGATCCCAGTTGTCCGCGCATGCACAGACGACCACCCCGGATACCACGGAACACCCGCCCGGCACCTCGTGGCCGGCACAGCTCGTCACCAGACACTGCTGATCGAGCACACATTCTCCCTCTGCATCGTGCCAGCCGGGCGCACACGCGTCGCAGAAATCCTGCCACCAGCCGGGATCGCATTCGCAGTCGGGGCCGGACACGGTGTCCAGGCAGGTGCCGTGATCCCCGCAGGGATCGGCGGTGGCGCAGGTGGGATCGGTGTCCGTTTCCGTTTCGGAATCCGTTTCCGTTTCGGAATCCGTCTCTGTTGCCGAATCGGAATCCGATTCCGAGTCGCTATCCGACTCCGATTCCGAATCCGTGTCCGTTGCAGATTCCGTTTCCGTATCGGAATCCGAGTCCGAATCCGTATCCGAATCCGTGTCCGTATCCGTGTCCACATCGGTATCGGTGTCCGCGTCCGTGGAGGTGTCGGTTTCGCTGTCCGCAATCTGCGGCGCCGACTTGCTGCAGGCAAAAAGGAAAACCGCCAGCGCGGCCACCGAAATCATCCGCCATGTCCAATGAAGCATCATGAAAATCCCCTCCCGGAAATGCAAAAGGCATCCCGTCATCATTTGTCTGATGAAGATACTACCATTAAATCAATGGATATGGCTATGAACGGCCCGGCCGCCGGGAAAAAAAATTATCGCGTCAGGCTGGAGGTGGCGTCCAGACAGGCACGGACCCACATCAGTTCGGACATCAGCTCAATCCGCTCCGGTTCCTCCCGGGGCGGCGTTTCCGAGAGGCGCCGTTCCAGTGCGCCGGCTTCGCCTTCCAGGGCGGCCCGATCCATTTTCGCCGCGTCCTCACAGCGCCGGGTCACCACGTTCACGTGATCGGGCCCCACTTCGACAAAACCGTCGTCCGCCACGAACGTGCGGACGCCCTGCCCCGTGTCCGCCATCAGTCGCCCGGGAGTCAGCACCGCCAGCAACCCGCAGTGGGACGGCAGCGCACAGAACTCGCCGACACTGGAGCGGAGCGTCACCTTTGCCACATCCTCGTCCATCACGCTTCCAAAGGGTGTGGCCACCCGCAACCGCAGCACGTCGCCCATGTCAAGCGCCCGCCTTGCGCATTTTCGCGGCCTTTTCCTTGACCATCTCAATGGGCCCGCACATCCAGAACGCCTGTTCGGGGCAGTCGTCCATTTCGCCCGAGAGAATGGCCCGGAAGCCGCGGATGGTGTCGCCGATTTCCACGTACTGACCCGGGAACCCGGTGAACTGCTCGGCCACAAAGAACGGCTGGGAGAGGAACTGCTGCATTTTTCGCGCCCGGGCCACTGTGACCCGGTCTTCTTCGGACAGCTCATCCATTCCCAGAATGGCGATGATGTCCTGCAGCTCCCGGTATTTCTGAAGCACCTGCTGCACCTGCCGGGCGGTTCGATAGTGCTCTTCGCCGATGATGTTCGGGTCGAGGAGCGTGGACGTGGAGTCGAGGGGATCCACGGCCGGATAGATGCCCAGCTCGGAGACCTTGCGGGACAGCACGGTGGTTGCGTCCAGGTGGGCGAAGGCGGTGGCCGGCGCCGGATCCGTCAGGTCGTCCGCAGGAACGTAAATGGCCTGCACGGACGTGATGGACCCCCGGCTCGTGGAGGTGATCCGCTCCTGCAGCTCGCCCATTTCCGTGGCCAGGGTGGGCTGATATCCCACGGCGGAGGGCATGCGCCCGAGGAGGGCCGACACTTCGGAACCCGCCTGGGTAAACCGGAAGATGTTGTCGATGAACAACAGCACGTCCTGTCCGCCCACGTCCCGGAAGTGCTCCGCCACGGTAAGGGCCGAGAGGGCCACCCGCAGGCGGGCGCCGGGGGGTTCGTTCATCTGGCCGTAGATGAGGGCCGTCCGCGACAGCACGGACTCGCCGGTACCCAGCTTCGATTCGGCCATGTCCAGCATCAGGTCGTTGCCCTCGCGGGTGCGCTCGCCGACCCCCGCAAAACAGGACACGCCGCCGTGTTTTTTGGCCACGTTGTTGATGAGCTCCATGATCACCACGGTCTTGCCCACGCCGGCGCCTCCGAAGAGCCCGATCTTTCCACCCTTCCGATAGGGTGCCAGCAGGTCGACCACCTTGATGCCCGTCTCGAACATCTCCACATCGGTGCTCTGTTCGACAAAGGCGGGGGCTGAACGATGGATGGAGGCATGGGCGGTGGCGTTCACCGGGCCCTTTTCGTCCACCGGTTCCCCCACCACGTTGAGGATGCGCCCGAGGCAGGCATCCCCCACGGGCATCTGGATGGGCATGCCCGTATCCTTTACCGCCATGCCGCGGCTGAGGCCGTCCGTCGTGTCCATGGCCACCGCGCGGACGGTGCGCTCGCCGAGGTGCTGGGCCACTTCCACCACCAGGTTCCACTCCTTGTCGCTGATGGCCGGGTTGGTCACCCGCAGGGCGGTGTTGATCAGCGGGAGGTTGCCCTCTTCGAACATCACGTCCACCACGGGGCCGATGACCTGTACGATTTTTCCAGTGTGAAGATCTGCCATTCGATAATCCGTTCTCTCAATCGTTCAGCGCCTCGGCGCCTCCGACAATGTCCATCAGTTCGCTCGTAATCGCCGACTGCCGCGCGCGGTTGTACTGCAGCGTCAGGCCGTCAATCATGTCCTCCGCGTTGCCCGTGGCGGTTTCCATGGCCGTCATCCGTGCCGCATGCTCCGCGGCGACGGACTCCAGCAGGGCGCCGAACACCTGTGTTTCCAGATAGCGCGGCAGAAGGGCCGCCAGCAGCTGTTCTTCGTCGGGCTCGAACAGAAAATCCATCGAAGCCGTTGCGTCTGACGCGGTGGGCAGCGCCACGGGCAGCAGCGGAACGATCACCGGCACCTGCTTGACCATGGATTCCATCCGATTGCTGGCGAGGTCGATGCGATCAAACTGCTCCGTTGTGTAGGCGGTCTCCAGCTCCCTCGCAATCCGGACCGCATCGCTGTAATGCAGCCGATCGAGAACCTCCGGATAAAACTGGTGCAGCGCCACGTGCCGATGCTCGAAGTAGCCCTTTGCTTTGCGGCCGATGATCGACAGTTCGGGCGTCACTGCCGATTCGAGGCGGTGCCGGGCGACCATCCGGCTCAGGTTGCTGTTGAATCCGCCGCACAGGCCCCGATCAGATGAAACAACGAGGATGAGGGAAGACTTTTCCTTGCGCCGCTGCAGCAGCGGGTGGGCATCCGCCTGAGCGCCGGCCGCGGTCCGGGCCAGAATCTCCGTCATCCGCTCCCGGTAGGGACGAAAGGCTTCGGCCCGGGACTGGGCCTTCCGCAACTTGGCCGCCGCCACCATCTTCATGGCGCTGGTGATCTTCTGCGTGCCCTTTACGCTGCCGATCCGCCGCCGTATGTCCTTCAGGTTTGCCATGGGTTACCGCGCGGCTCAGGCCGCCGTAAAAATGTCCTTGAATGCATCGAGCGCCGCCTTCAGGGCGTGTTCCAGTTCGTCGTCGAGTACCTTCTTTTCGGCGATGAGCCGCAGCACGTGGGAATGCTTCTCGTCCATGAATCGATGCAGTTCATGTTCGAACCGGCCCACCTCGGACACCTTGAGCGAATCGAGATATCCGTTGATGGCGGCCCAGATGGCAACGATCTGCAAGGAGACGGAGAGGGGCGCGTACTGCCCCTGCTTGAGCAGTTCTTCGAGGCGGTATCCGCGCTCCAGCTGGCGACGCGTCGCATCGTCGAGGTCGGATGCGAACTGGGCAAACGCCTTCATCTCGCGGAATCGCGCCATTTCCAGACGGAGCGGTCCCGCGATTTTCTTCATCGCCTTGATCTGGGCGTTGCCGCCCACGCGGGACACGGAAATGCCCACGTTGATGGCGGGCCGCTGCCCCGCGTAGAACAGGTCGGGTTCGAGGTAAATCTGGCCGTCCGTAATGGAAATCACGTTGGTCGGAATGTACGCAGACACATCGCCGGCGCGGGTTTCGATGATGGGCAGCGCCGTCAGGGAGCCGCCTCCCAGACTGTCGTGCATCTTGGCCGCCCGCTCCAGCAGGCGACTGTGGAGGTTGAACACGTCGCCGGGGTAGGCTTCCCGTCCCGGCGGACGGCGCAGCAGCAGGGACAACTCCCGGTAGGCCACAGCCTGCTTGGACAGATCGTCGTACACCACGAGGGCGTGCTTGCCGTTGTTGCGAAAATACTCACCGATGGCCGCTCCCGTGTAGGGTGCCAGAAACTGGAGCGGCGCCATCTCCGAAGCGGTGGCCACCACGACGGTGGAGTATTCCATGGCCCCTTCCGCTTCGAGGCGCGCCACCACCTGGGCCACAGTGGACTGCTTCTGCCCGATGGCCACGTAAATGCAGTGCACGTCCGTATCCCGCTGGTTGATGATCGCGTCCACGGCGATGGCCGTTTTTCCCACGCCCCGATCGCCGAGGATGAGTTCGCGCTGGCCCCGTCCGATGGGGATCATGGCGTCCACGGCCTTGATGCCCGTCTGCAGGGGTTCCTTTACGGGCTGCCGCTGCACGATGCCCGGCGCCTTCATCTCAATCCGCGCCCGCAGCGCCGTATCGATGGGACCTTTGCCGTCCACGGGCTGGCCCAGAGCGTTGACCACGCGGCCCAGCAGCTGTTCGCCCACGGGGGTATCCGCAATGCGGCCCGATCGCTTGACCAGATCGCCTTCCCGCAGAAGGGCGTCCTCGCCGAAGAGCACCACGCCCACGTTGTCCTCTTCCAGGTTCAGCACCATGCCCATGATGCCGTGGGGAAACTCCACCAGCTCCCCCGCCATGGCGCCGTCCAGCCCGTACACGCGGGCGATGCCGTCGCCCACGGTGAGGATGGACCCCGTCTCCATCACTTCCACGGTCCGGTCGAAGTTCTCGATCTGCTGTCTGATGATTCTGCTGATTTCTTCTGCGCGCAGTTGCATGTCCGTCACCTTCGCTCAGCCGTCGCTTCGCATACCTTCCCGGAGTCGCTCCAGCTGTGTGCGGAGCGAACCGTCAATCATGAGTCCACCAACCCTTGTCACCACGCCGGCGACAAGCGCCGGATCTTCCTTCTGTGTGAGCAGCACCCGGGCGTCTGTCGCCGTTTCGAGGGCCGCCTTCAACCGGCTGGCCACCAGAGGAGAAAGGGGCGACGCGCTGATCACCTCGGCCCTCACCCGCCGGGCCTGCCGATCACTCTGGACCAGCACCTCCCGGTAGATGGCCGGCAGCTCCGTCAACCGTCCCTTGCGCAGCAGCAGGCCGAAGAAATTGCGCAGCGTCCGCGAGGCGCCGGCCCGGTCGACGATTTCCATGAAAATCGCAGTGCGCACCTTCGCCGGTACCATGGGGTTCTCCATGATCTGGCGCAGCTCTTCGCTCGCCTGCCAGGCGCCGGCGATCTGCGCGAGCTGGTCCAGAACCGCCTCCCGGGAACCCTCCTGCTCCACAATTTCGAACAGGGCCCTTGCCCACCGGCAGGCAATGCTTCCCGCGCTCATGGCATTACTCCTCCACCGGCGGCCGGGCCGCGTTTGATGATACGGCGGCAAGGAATTCGGCCGTCATCCGTTCCTGATCCGCCGGCGTCAGTCGGGTGTCGAGTTTCTGTTTTGCCAGCGCGATTACGTCATCGACCAGCTCCGCGCGGATGCGCTGGGCCAGACGGGCCATTTCCTGCTTGATCAGCAGCTCCGTCTCCCCGGTCATCCGATCAGCCTTCTGCTGCGCTTCCGCCTCGATCCGCTCGCTCTCCGCCCGCCCCGCATTCAGTACGTCCCGGCGGATCCGGGCCATCTCCAGATCGAGGGCGTCGGCCCGCTCCCGTGCCACGGCCATGGCTTCTTCCGCCTGCTTTTTCTGCGCTTCCGCCTCCGCAATGGCGGTTTCCAGGGCCACCTTCCGGTCCTTCACCGCCTTCGCCACGTACTTGCGTCCAATCCAGAACAAGAGTCCGGCGACAACGATGAAATTGAACAACATGGCCAGCAGCGACGGTGCATGAGGGTTGGAGAAATCGACCCAGTTGAGGGCCGGGGTCCCGTGGGTGGCCGGATGCTCCGCCGCCAGTGCCAGGGAGGCGCACAGCAACAGCGCCAGCAGAACGACAATTCCTGTCCACCTGGTGCCCATCAGTGCATCGGCCTCATCAATCTGGCCGCCACCGCGTCCGCCAGGGCATCCACCTCCCCGGCCAGCTGTCGGCGGACGTCCTGCGCCGAAAGGTCCATCTGGCGACGGGCAGTGGCCATCTGTCCCCGCGTGTGAATCGATGCGGCTTCCAGCACCTGCTTTTCCCTGACCCTCGCCGCGGCGAGCATCCGTTCTTTTTCCGAGGCGGCCGCCGTGCGGATATCTGCCAGCTGGGCGGTGACGTCCGCCGCGAGCGCCGCAGCCCGGGCCTTCATGTCCGACGCCCGGGTCGAAGTACCGGTGGTGGCCTCCCGGCGCGCGTCAATGAGGCGCAGCACGGGCCGGAACAGGAACAGGTGCAGGAACACCAGCATGAACAGGAAAATGCCCAGTTGAATGAAAAACGTTCCATCCAGATCCATGATGGAACCGCCGCTGGACGCGACCATGAGAAGGGTTGAACTCATTTTGACGGACAAGGCCTCCACGGAAAGACGAACTGCCTGCATCCCGCCGTAATCATCCATTTCCGGGCTGCCCCGTTGAAATGGCGGAGCCGGTGTATCAATCCGCGTGGTTCCGGTCAAGGATGGAGTACACGAGTGAAAAGTGGCCCTGCTGGTCTGCATTCACTGCGATGCGTGCCGCCTTTCCTGTGATGGCGCATCCACCGGCTGGTGCGTTGACCCCGACGATTATTGAATGATTTCATAGCTCCCGACAGGAACGCCCTCACCGGGAACGGAACGGTGAGCTGCCGGACCCGGTCCGTGATACCAGAAGCAGAGAACCATTTGCGGGTGACCCGCCCTGAGGAGGACTTCGATGAAAATGCCCATGATGCTTCCGGTCTGCCTGTTGTCCATCTGCGCCATGGCCGCGTGCGACGAAAATTCCGTGGACCCGGGGGATCCATCCGACAGCGGATCAGAGACGGCCGCTGACACGGACACCGACACGGACACCGACACCGACACCGACGCCGACGCGGACACCGACACGGATGCCGACACGGACGCACCGACCGCGGACACAGACACCGACACCGACGCCGACACCGACACGGACGCACCGGCCGCAGACACCGACACGGACACCGGCACGGACGCGACTCCGGACCCCATCGGCGACGGCTGGACCGAATACTTTCCCGAATGGGACTACCATGTGCCGCCGAACGCGGATGAATACGGGGAACGCTATACCTTTGAGGACGGCGTGTTCCACCTGTGGGTCACCGACACCGACCAGTCCACATTCCCGGGCCAGGACTCGGGCCCTCGTTCGGAAGTGCGGGTCCGCAACGAATACGCCTCCGGTCTGCGCCAGTTCCAGGCGGACGTCATGGTGGTGTCCGGCGCCGAAAAAGTCGGCATCTGGCAGGTGTTCCAGCGTCCCTGGCCCTGGATGATCCGGGTGTACGACGGCGAGTTCAGGCAATATGGCGACGGCTCCACCTTTGCCGACGCGGCCTTCGATCAGTACCGCCGCATGCACACCATCCACGACAGCGCCGCGCGGAACCTGAAAATCTACCTCGACGAGGAACTGGTCCTCGACACCACCCTCTCCGAAAGCGACGGCACCGTGGACTGGTACAACAAATTCGGCGTCTACGGACGGGACGGCATGGGCACCGTGAACGAGATTTACTTTAAAAACGTCCACTTCTTCCAGAAGGACTGAGGAGATGCTGCACCACCAGGCCGGCCAGCAGGAATCCGAACGTACCGGTGACGTGGACCGCCGAACCGTTGACGGACGGATCGGGACGGGTAGCGGCCTCGCTGCTGAACACGCAGGGAAAATCGGCGGTGACATTGTGCTGTCGCAGTTTCTGCCGCACACTGCGCGCCAGGGGGCAGCCTTCCGCCTTCCAGAACATGCCCGTGCGGATGCGCGACGCATCCAGCCGGCAGGCCGCGCCCATGGATGAGAACAGCGGCACCGGCGCCGCCAGCGCCGTTTCGATGAGCAGCACCTTGTCGTCCACGGAATCGATGGCATCCACCACGGCATCGTATGTCGCCAGTTCGAAGGCCCCGGCGGTCTCCGGATTGAACCGGCATCGATGGA
The DNA here is from genome assembly GCA_029565915.1 of Deltaproteobacteria bacterium. GTDB lineage: Bacteria > Myxococcota_A > Polyangia > JAAYKL01 > JAAYKL01 > JAKQNG01. The sequence continues at coordinate 1,286 of JAKQNG010000223.1, read as the reverse complement.
CGTCGATCCGCGCCCCGGGGGAGATGTCGGCGAACCGCGCCCCCAGCACCTCCACCTTGGGTTGACCCACCGTGGTGTGCAGGGCCGGCAGCTGACGGTTGATGTTGGTGACATCGACGGCATCGGCATCCACCAGGGTCAGACGCCCGATACCGTTGCGGACCAGGGCCTCCGCGCACCACGACCCCACGCCGCCCACGCCGAACACGATGACGCCTGCCGCCGACAGGCGCGCCATACCCTCTGTTCCCACCAGGGCCTGCAACCTGTGAAACGCCGCTGCCATGCCCTACCCCAGGGTTTCCAGCACGATGAGCACAATGCCCACCAGCGCGCCGCCCGCGATGCCCCCCGCGCAGACGGTCTCGTGATTCTCCACGAAAATGCGGTGTCCCCGGGTGCCGCCGGTCCCGAAGCGCCGACCCGCCAGCCAGAACGCAAAGGCGCCCGTGGCCATGGCCAGGGAATCGCTGAACGGCAGGATGAACGCCAGCCCCATGCCCACGCCCGAAATCGGAAACCGCCCCTTCGACACGCGCGCCGCCACTTCGAAGGCGATGCCCAGCACGCCGCCGATGAGGATGGCCCACCGGGCCGATGGATGCAGGAAATCGAGGCCCTTTGTGAGCACCTCGGCCACGGCCCGCCACACCTGGGCGCTGGGCATGGGCAGCTTTTCGGAGGTGAGCAACGACACGTCACCATGAAAGATCTGGTAGAACACCGGCACCGACAGCACCGCGCCGGCAAGAATGCCCAGCACGTGTCCAACGGCCTGATGGCGCGGCTTTCCGCCCAGCATGTACCCGGGCTTGATGTCCATGAGCAGGTTGCTCGCGTTGCCCGCCACTTCGCCCGTGATGCCCGCGGTCATGATGTTGGTGGTGATGTTGCCCGGCGCGATGACGCTGAAGGTGAGCTGGGTGAGCTTGCCCAGGGCCCCCGTGGGCGTAATGGAGGTCAGCCCGGTGGAGTTCACCGCGATGAGCGTGAAGACGAACACCAGCGGAATGGCGATGATCCCCATCCACCAGCTCACCTGAAAGAAAATGTGTCCCAGGAAGACGCACAGGCCGCCCACCAGAGGAATGCCCACGACGAACACGCCCATGGGCAGCTCGATGTCCTTCAGCACGTCCGCAGCCGCGTCCCTGCGGCGCACGAGACCCCGGAAGGCGGCGGCGATGACCGCGGGTTTTGCAAAAAACGCAAACAGCGATGCGGTGGTCATCATGGCCACGCCGCCCCACAGGGCCCACATGGTGATGGACTTGAAGGACGCGCCG
>JAKQNG010000214.1 GCA_029565915.1 Deltaproteobacteria bacterium | reverse complement strand
CTGTTCCCGCATGTCCGACATGAGCTGCGACCCGGCAACGGGCTCTTTAAAACCTGGAAAATTCTCAATGTCCGTTGTGGTCATCAACTGGCCACCCGGTTCATAACCTTCGATCAGCAGGGGAGCCGCCGCCGCTCTCGCCGCGTAAATGGCAGCCGTATATCCCGCCGGGCCACCTCCGATGATCACCACTTTGCGAATTTCGTTCTGTGACATCATTCACTCCTGTTCCGATGTGCCGTTCGCCGGCGGCTTTCAATCCGTGTCATACTAGTTCCTCGCCAACCGTTTTCAATTATCTCCGGATATTTTTTCTTTGCCCTGACCGGAAACTGCATTACGGTTAGGAAGCAGCTGTCTGACTGCCACCGCGCAGCCCAACAGACGGGCCGCAATCAGGGATGGAGCCCACTGTGACCTTTGATCTTGCCACCATTTCCAACGGTCTCCTGTACATCACGTTAGAAGACAACGATTTGCAGGAGTACGCGGACCGGACGGTCAAATACCTCGTGGGGATTCCGGGATTCTGCACGCGACCCGTCTGCGCCATCTACACCATCAGAAAAAAAACCCGCACCCTGGAACTCGCTGCGGAAACCGGACTGTTTCGAACCGCCTGCGATGGCAACCACACCCTGAAAAACCCGGATTGTTTTTTTGTCGCCGCCGTCCGCACCGGAGAAACCACCATCCTTGATCGGCGCCACTGCCCCTCGAACTGCTCGTTTCAATGTGAGGACAGCCTGCACATCGTGCCGCTGAAAAAGGAGAACTCGACCATCGGCGTGATGGCCCTTGCCCTGTCAACCAACGGTGGTCCCTCCGACGATCAGCTCAAAGTCCTCCGGATGGTGACCAACATCGTCAGCCGGGCCCTGAACCGCCTTCTCGACTTGAGCGAAAAGGAGTCGATGACCGCCCTGGTCCACAACAATCCCAACCCCATTTTCGACTGCGACCAGTCCGGTGAAGTGACCTATGCCAATCCGGCGGCCAAAAAAATCCTCTGGCAGCACTCCATTGAACAGGACGAACTCCTGCCGGAAAACCACCTCGATTACATCCGGGCATGCATGCAGTCCGAGATGGAAGAGGCAATCCTTCACCGGGTGGAAAACGAAACCTACTCGTGGCACTATCACCATGCACCGGAGCTGGGACGGATTCACCTGTTCGGCGTGGACGTATCCGACCAGAAGCGGATGGAATCCCAGTTCGCCCACGATGCGATGCACGATGAGCTGACGGGCCTGCCGAACCGGAACCAGCTGATGACGCTGCTGCGCAGCGAGTTCTCGGTCATCAAGCGCCGGCCGGACTATTCATTCACGCTGTTGCTCATCGACCTCGACCGGTTCAAGACCGTCATCGAAAGCCTCGGTTTTGAAGCGGGCAACAGCGTGCTGCAGGAAATCGGCCAGAGACTCAACCGCTGGCAGGGACACGACAAGGTTGTCGCGCGCCTCGGAGAAGACGAATTTGCCATCATTTTCGAAGACATCAGCAATATTCCACGCATCATGGAGCTGGCACGGGACATCAACAAGGTCATCACGGAACCCATCCGCGTCACGGATGCAAACATCGCCCTGACCGTCAGCATCGGCATTGCCATCGGCAATTCGGAAACCCAGACCGCTGAAGGTATCCTGCAGAATGCCAGCGCCGCCGTGTACCGGGCCAAACGCAAGGGCGTCAACAACACGGAAGTGTTTGACAAGGAAATGCATACCAACGCCCTGCACCGGCTGCGGGTGAGCAACGAGCTGACCGATGCCATGGCTTCGGGCGATCTCACGGTATACTACCAGCCCATCTTCAACCTGAACGATCTGCGGATCCGCGGATTTGAAGCCCTGGCCCGCTGGCACCATCCGGAAAACGGCCTGCTGACCCCGGGGGCATTCATCCACATCGCCGAAGAAACCGGCCTCATCGACGCGCTGGGCATTCATGTGCTGCGCCTCGTATGCCGGCAGCTCACCGAATGGAAGCAGAGCCGCCTCCCGCTTGCCTGGGTTTCCGTGAATCTGTCGGCGCATCAGTTCAAGCGGGACAAACTGGTGGAAGAAATCATGGCGGTCGTCGTTCAGGAGGGAACGGACCCCTCCCGGTTGTATCTGGAAATCACCGAAGGCACCGCTGCCGAGCAACCCGATCGGGCCTTCGAAATGATGACCCGCCTGCGCGAGCAAGGGCCGCGCATCGCCCTGGACGACTTCGGCACCGGCTACTCTTCGTTGAGTTATCTCAAGCGGTTTCCCATTGACACGTTAAAAATCGACAAGAGTTTTATTGATGGACTTCCGGAAAACCCCGATGACGCCGCCATCGCCACCAGTGTCATCACCATGGCCCGATCCCTGGGCATGAAAGTGGTTGCCGAAGGTGTGGAAGACGAGCGGCAGGCCATGTTCCTGCGTGCCCAGCACTGCGACGAAGTGCAGGGATTCCTGTATGGGAAACCCATGCCCGCCCGAATGGCCACCAACCTCCTGAAAGCGGGCCCGCTGCGGAGGAATCCAACCGCTGCCGATCCTGTGGGAGAAACGGACTGACCGATTCGCCTGTCCATTCAGAAACTCAATCGATACGAACCGGATGCCGTTCGCGCGGCACTCACCGACCTTCTTGCCCCCTTCGGCGGCATGGCGCATTTTATCCAGCCCGGCCAACGGGTTGTCCTGAAGCCCAATCTGCTCTCTCCCCGCCCGGTCTCCGCCGGCGTCACCACCCATCCGGAGATCATCCGCCAGGTGGCCGCCCTGTGTCGACCGATCTGCGGCCGCGTCGAAGTCACTGACAGTCCCGGCGTGGGCACGGCCAGAACCTGCGCCTCCCGCATCGGTCTTCGCGATTCGGACGATCTGATTGTCGTCAACGCGGACGATGGTGTTCACCTGCCGTCGCCGGAAAAAGGCCGGCAACCCCTCCATCTCGTCCGCTCCCTGGCCGGCGACACGGTCGTCATTAATCTTCCCAAAGCCAAAACCCACGGACAGATGGTGATTACCGCAGCGGTCAAAAACACCTTCGGCGCCGTCATGGGGCTGGAAAAGGCGCAATGGCACTACCGGATCGGCAGGGACCCCATGGCCTTTGCCCGACTCCTCCTGCACATCCATCAGATGGTGAAACCGCGCCTGCACATTCTGGACGGTGTCATCGGCATGGAAGGAAACGGACCTGGTTCCGGAACCCTGCGCCAACTGGGACTTCTGATGGCTTCGGACAACGCCCATCTGATGGATCTGGCCCTCTGCCGACTGTGGGGCGTGGAACCCATGGGCGTCCCCACCCTCCGCGCCGCCCGGGAAATCGGCCTGCTGCCGGATATTGCGCAGGCAGATATCCATGGTCCCTTTGACGAATGCCGCGTGGCCCCTCATTGGAAAACAGCCACACCGCAGGTTCTGGGACGGCTCATCGGCCCTTCGTTCATGGCGCCCCTCATGGAGAAGCTGCTGGCCGCCAGACCGTCCATTTCTGCGGAGCGCTGCACCATGTGTCTGGAGTGCTGCCGGCAATGCGCCGCCGGAGCGATGGATCCGTCCTCCGGCCGGGTTGTCATCGATGAAGCAAAATGCATCACCTGTTTCTGCTGCCAGGAAATGTGCCCCCACAGCGCCATTCAGATCCGCACCGGCCCGCTGGCCCGGTTGCTGCATCTGGGAGGAACGCAATCGTTGTGACCGAACTTGAATTTTGCAGTCCTGACGGCCCTGCTGCTCCGACAGAATCAATTTGCATATCTTTCCAAACAACATTGAACAGACGAGGATCGAAATTACTGCTACATTGAAATCAGGAACTGCCCTGCGCCGACGGCCCTGCGACGGTCGCAGCATTCACAAGGATTGACCATGAACTTAACACGCTTCAATCAGATTTTCCCGATGCTCCTTCCTCTGCTGATGGGTCTGCTGGTTGCCTGCCGCAGCGGCGTTGGCGCCTACGAAGACGGTGGGGGAGATGCCGACGCGGACAGCGATGTCGATAGCGATACCGACAGCGACTCGGACAGCGACAGCGACTCGGACAGTGATACCGACAGCGACAGCGATACCGACAGCGACAGCGATTCCGACGCGGACTGGGGCCCGGAACTGACGCTGCACGCGGACGGCTACGCCACCATGGGCAACTGGAACGGTTATCTCGAACCCGTCGCGGACGACCTCGGCACTGACATCAGCGACACCAGCTTTGCGGACGAAAGCGGCTTTCCCCTGTGCATCACTGGCACGGTCACAGACAGTTACAGCGGCTACGGGATGATCCGGTTCAACCTCAATCAGGCCGAAGGCAGCGACACCTCGGCGGAACCCGCGTCCATTGAAGGCACGGGCGTAAGAATTCAAACGGACAACAACCGGACAACGCCACTCAAGCTGTATCTGATCGGCGTCGACGGCACCCGGTGGTGTATGGTCATCCTGGCCAATCAGACGGATGTCAGCTTCTTCTGGAGCGAATTCAATACGGAATGCAATAATCCTTCCGCCGGGGACTATTACGACGGCAGTGATGTCGTGGCCCTGGGTCTGGCCGCCTATGGCGTTCCCGAAGCCGAAATCGCCTACGATTTCTGCCTGGAAGGCATGACCCTGACCGACGATGAAGAGCCCGTGGACACCGAGGATACCGATCCCGTGGGAAATCTGCCGTACACGCTCTGCAACAAGAGCCAGGTCAAGAATGTATTGCGCGAGGACATCGCCTACATGGTGCTGAACAACGTGTGGCACACCTCCGCAACCAACGATACCCAATGCATCGATGGGCTCGGTGTTGCGTTTGAAGTTACCAAGCAGAACGGTTACAGCGGCGACTATGCACCGATTTCGTATCCCTGTGTGCTGTACGGGAAAAAGAGTTCGGGCCAGTACAGCGCGAACTCGGAGTTGCCCAAACAGGTGAGCGCGCTTGGCAATGTGACCACCCACTGGAGCCACAACGCGGGAGGGCCATCCGGAACCTACAATGCATCTTACGATGTGTGGTTCAACACCAGTGCCAGCATTCCCTCCAATCCGCCCAACGGCGCATACCTGATGCTGTGGTACCACACCCAGGGCAGCATCCAGCCGGCCGGCAGCAATGCCGGAAACGCCAATATCGGCGGTCGCAACTGGACGGTCTGGCGCTACGGAACCGGTGCGACGGGCAAGCCCTACATCGCCTACGTATCCCAGGGAACCGTCACCAGCCTGACGGTGGATCTCAAGGACTTCATCGATGATGCGGTGGGCAAGGGCGTCATCCAGTCCGGCTGGTATCTCTCCGCCGTGCAGGCCGGTTTCGAAATCTGGAGCGGCGGTGTGGGACTGGAAACCACCGACTTCTACGTCACCGACCTGTAGCCGCTCTGTTTACCCCGACACAGTACGGATTCGACAAATCGCTTCCCTCAACGCACCGCTGCCAGACCGATTTCGATGTGCGTGCGCAGATCGTGCATGTCCACGGGCTTGGTGAGATAGTCGTCGGCGCCACATTCCAGGGCATTAACCGTGTAGTCCGGTCCGCTGTTGCCGGTAAGCATGATGATGTGCAGGCTTGACCCTGCCCGGTTCGCCGCATGCCGCGCACGTCTGCAGAGTGTCAACCCGTCCATGCCGGGCATTTCCCAGTCCACCACCAGCACCACGTTGCGCTCCTGTTCGATACGCCGCAGCGCCTCTGCGGGGTCGGAAAAATAGCCCATCTCCCATCCCGCCTCCGCGCGCAGGAAATACCGTTGAAGGCAGGTCAGAAAGAGTTGCTCGTCATCAATAAAGAACACCTTCGGACTCACGGCTCACCTCATGCGCGGATGAATCATGGTGACAATGTAGCATCAAACCGACCCGGGACCAGAAACGACCGTGCAACTGATTCCGAGCCGGAGCTCCACGTCCGGTTCCCCGGCCGACAAATCGCAGTGGTTGACCGGCGTACGAAACGTGATTTACTATGAAACAATATTTCCCCGACAAGGAGTCCGTCCATTCATGACAAATTCATTTTTTCGACTGTTTTTTTGGGCCGTTCCGATGGGTCTGGCCTTGATGACCTGCGCCCCTGCCGTCCGTGCCGACGACGCCCGACAACTCTATGAACAGGCAACGGACTTTTTCGAAGCGGGCGACTACGAGGCTGCGGCCCGCACCTTCCGTGACGCCTGGACCATCAAACCCACCTGGAAACTGCTGTACAACATCGGCCAGAGCGAAGCGGCCGCCAAACGCTACGGCCATGCCCTCGTCGCATTTGAAAGCTATCTGGTCGAGGGTGGTGACGAAATTCAAGAAGAACGCCGCGAAGAGGTCCTGAAGGAAATCTCCCGCATCCGACCCCTGGTGGGCCTGCTTGAAATCGCCGCTCCCGACGGTGCCGAAATCCTCGTGGATGGCGAACCTGCCGGCCTGGCTCCCCTGTCGGGACCGTTGCGCCTCGCCGCCAGACGACACGAGGTGAAGGTTGTTCTCGACGGCGAAACCCTGCTGGAAAAACAGGTGGACATCTTCGGCGAAGCGACAACAACGCTGAACGCAGAAAAAAATAGTAACGCCACCGGACCGGCTGAGCCGGAAAAAATCGCTTCCACACCAATCACTGCTCCTTCGTCTGAGGCTGCAACATCTTCGACGGCGGACACGGACAAAAAGAATAAGGGCCTCCTCATCGCGGGAATCGTGACGGGTGCCCTGGGCCTTGCGGGCGCGGGCGTGGGAACTGCGTTTTTCATCAAGGGAAATCGGGACTGGGACGACTACAAAGCGGCAGCGGCGGCAGGAAACGAACAGAAATACAATACCCTGAAAAATGACACCCTGCCGGCGGATAACGCGGCGGTGGCGGTTTCCTTCGCGGCGGGCGGCGCACTGCTGGTTACCTCGGCGGTACTGTTAGTCGTTTACGGACTGCGTCACAGAAAAAATGAACAACTGACAGGAAACGCGTCCATTCAGCCGGTGCCGGCGGGCGTGGCCATTACTTTTTGAATAAGGGAGGTTCCATGAATGCCCATTACAGATATCTCATTCTTCCAGTCACCCTGCTCGCGCTGGGCTGCTGGGATCCGGCCGAAGTCGCCCTGAACGACGATTCCGATTCGGACACTGACGCCGACACGGACACCGATTCCGACACCGACTCGGATACCGACACCGATACCGACAGCAATACCGACTCGGAGTCAGACACGAACGTGGCCATCGTCGACATCCAGGCCAGCGCCACGTGCAGCGAGCGCGGCAACGAGGTTTCCCTGTCCGCCATCACTACCGGTGCCATCGATTCGTGGGCATGGACGTTCGGCGACAGCGGTACGTCAACGGCCGCGTCACCGGATCACTTCTATACATCGACCGGCAGGTTCACGGTTTCCCTGACCATCAGCGGACCACAGGGCAGCGACACCCTTGAAATTCCTGACTTCATCCGGATCATCGATCCCGGTTGGGAGCGGGTTTTCCCCGGAAATGACGCGGGAACCATTCAGGACATCCAGCAGGCCCCCTCCTATTCCGATAGCGCCCTCGCCGTGGGACGCTACGCACTGCTGCGCTGGTACAGTGACGAATGGCAGAGCCACACGTCCCCGGATATCCGCTATTACGACATGGTCGCCACCGTGGATCCCTGGTATGCCCTGGTGGCGGGCGTGGATCAGGACCACATCCCCCGGGTCTACTACTTCACCGATCAGGGGTCGGATACAACATTGGAAAACACGGATCCCACCGACGTCCTGCCCCATTCCAACAACGACAACATTGTCGGGTTATTCATGGACTACTACCAGACCGGTTACGCAGCCATTCAGGTGAGCGGCGGTCTGGTGGAGCTGTTCCGGTACAATCGGAACAATGACCCGGCGTGGACAGCGATAATCTCCTCCGGAAATCCGAACTGGATTGACGAAATGGAAATGTATCGCAACGGCGGGGGAAACCAGTTCTTCGCGCTGGTGAGCAACACGATTTATCGTTCCAATGCCATTTATGACGCGCAGGACCTCACCTGGATTTCCGCATCAACAGGCGCCGGGTCGCCTCGGACGCTGGCGGTGGACACCGACATCCTGCATTGGATCGGCGGCTACAACGGTCTGCTGCAACGGCTCACCTGGCAGGATGGCCTCATGACCTATGCGTCAGAGGATTTCACCGCTCAGGATGGTCTCTGGGAAACCAATGCGTCCGTTGTCGACCTCGCATTCAACAGCGACCACTCCACATTGTACGCCCTGATCGTGGACAGCACCTACTCGCCGGCTCGATCGACCATCGTCCAGATAGACAATCCGTCCGACGCCACACCCGCGTTCTCCCTCGTCCCTCTGGACGACCTGTCCACCGGGTACACGGGGCACCTGTCGGCCTATGGCGGCAACGGCTACGGAGACGACGTGCTCTGGTACGCATCGAACAGCGGCATGATCGCCCGATGGGACGGCACAGCATGGGAATACACCAGCGGTTCGGATTCCGCCGGCTCCATGCGGATGATGAACCTGACACCCGACAACCGCCTGCTCGTTCCCATCAGCAGCTGCTACCCCCAGGAGCTGCGCATCTACGACGCCAACAACGGCACTCCAACCACCATCCCGATGCCGAACGATGCCCCGGAACCCCAGGTGGCATGGGCCCTGTCCGAGGCGGACGACATCATGGTCCTGACCGAATCCGACGACGCCTACTTCTGGAACGGCACGGACTGGCGGACCGAATCGACGGGACTGGGTCTCGTCCAGTACAGCAGCTTCAACGATATCCTCGGCTTCTCCCTGACGGACGTATGGGCCATTGGCGAATCGGACAACACCCCGGTCATGGCGCGATTCAATGGTACCGGATGGGTGCGGGATGCGGAAGCAGAGGCACTCTTCGACGAAACCCCGTTTGTCATGGTGGCCACCGACGCGGACAACATCTACACCGCCGCATCCTCCGGCGCCCTGCTCCACTGGGACGGATCTTCCTGGGATCTGGCCCTCCCCGATCTGTTCACCTGGCCGTCGGATTTCGGACGATGCGTGGCCACATCGCCGGCCTCCTGCACCGGCACCGGATATGGGATTACCCCCTTCATGGCCATGGCGCCGGACGGAATCCTGTATGCCACCGCGGCAACGGGGACCTATACGGTGCTCGACGGGTCTGACGGCAACTGCCCGGCGGGCGAATTCCGCTGCGTCATTGAGTTCGAAAATGACATCCTGTCCACGGAAGTTCTCCGCTTTGACGGAAGCGACTGGTCCGTCATCACGCTGCCGGAGTTGCACGACGGCTGGACAACCTATGTGCTGGGCCTGTTCGCCCCCGCATCGGACTACCTCTACGCCTCCCTGGTGGCAGGGGACGTTACCACCTCCGACGGTGAATTCATCGCCAACGTCTACGTGTATGACGGAACCGGCTGGACCCCGCTGACCGAAGACCTGCCGACGGACTATTTCCCCTTCCTCATCGAAGGCCAGGGCATCGGCGACTTCTGGAGCATGGGTATTGAAGGCTCCGGACTGTACCATTACCAGAGCTGCGTCGACTGAACCGGTTTACTGCGCCGAAGACACAACATGCCGCGATTCCGCCTCATCACCCGCGTTCCCATCCATCCCGGGTCCCTACAGCGCGCTGTGGACATCATCGCCGCGCAGGGGGCAAACATCAACCGCATCCACTATGATCGACGGGTGGACCTGCAGACCGTGTTCTGGGAAATCACCTGTTCCGATGGCGCGTGGTCGGCCATCTGCCACCAGCTCGAAGAACTGGGCTACCTGCGTCGCCGGCTCGATCCGGTCACGTCCCTCAACCTCACCCTGCGACTGCCCAACCGGCCTGGCGCCCTCCAGTCCCTGCTGCCGCATGTCACGGGACACTCTGCCATCATTACGTCCATCGCATTCGATGATGCAGGCTCCATGCCGGACTCGATGGTGTTGACCGTGGACATCCAGGAAGCGGAACGGGCGCGGGCACTGGTGGACGCCCTCTCCCCTCACTTTGAATTTGAAGAAATCCAGCTGGACGGCCTCGGCGACATGTCCTTCTACATCCAGTTTGCCCGGAAGCTCGCCCTGTGCCTTCCCGACCCGGGCGAGAGCGCAGTACTGGACATGGTCCAGGAAATCAACCGGCTGGAACAGGACCTGAACCGGCTCGGCGCCAATCCCCAGGAAGTCTTCAACAACGTGCTCGAAGTGGCCCGCACGATCCACGACACCTGTAACGACGGCTTCTTTGCAGACACCCAGACCTTCGGACTGTCGCCGTCCGTGATGCTGCACTGCATCCAGCTTCCCTGCGGCGGCAACGTCTTTCTGTTCCATACGAACGACCGCTGCGTCATGCTGGACACGGCCTACGGCGCCTATCACGACGACCTGATGCGCCTCTTTGCTGCAGAAGGACTGTGCGTTGAACAGAATCTGTCCCACCTGATCATCTCCCACGCGGATGCAGATCACTGCGGCGGCGCCGGATACCTGCCCGTTCCGGCCATGCTCCATCCCGCCACGCTGGCGACAATCCGGGCCGAAAACCGCGCATGGGGGTCGCCCAGAGAACACCTGATTCTGGAATCCGTTTACACGAAAATGATCGATGCCTTTTCCCGATGCCGTCCGCCAACAAGGGAGCAGGTGTCGCTGCTCCCCTCGTCCTCCCTCCGGCAGAGAAACGGGTTTCCGGTGCTCACTTCCATTGACATCGGCGATCTGACGTTTGAAATTCTCGAGAGCCCGGGCGGCCATCAGGTAGGCCAGATTTTCCTGTTCTGCGAAGACAGTGGCCTGCTGTTCACCGCGGACAGCCTGATTCCGCTGCACGCGATTTCAGCGGAGCGCAGTCGCTACAACCGCTTTGCCGATTCCCTGCTGACCAGCGTCAACGTGGATTCCGCGCTGGCAAAACAGGAACGCCGGGGGCTGCTTGACATCGCGACTGAATACGAACGACGCCACGGCCGATCCTGCACCATCCTCGCCGGCCACGGTCCGGTCTGCGCCCTGCGGAACGGCCGTCTGGAGGTTGTCGAACCGGCGCCGCAACGGTACACCCACTCCCGCGCCACAGTGTCGAATCCGTCCGACGGCTGAGCGAACAACGCTGCTTCAGGCCAGCCAGTCTCCCTTTGCAAAAACAAACAGCCGGTGACGCGCGCGGGAAGCGGCCACATAGCGGGCATTGCGGCTGCACCGGGGATCCTGCGGATCGATGTCGAGCAGAATGAGGACGTCGGATTCCAGCCCTTTGAACCCGCCGATGGTGGCGTGCAGCAGCCGACCCTGCCGATCAGAGGGTTCGGGAGAGATGGAAATGCCCGCGATATCCGACACAGACGCCAGAATGGAATGCTCCCGGCGATGGGGCGTAAGGATGGCAATCTGATCGGGTTGAACTTTTTCGTCGCGAACCAGCCGTTTGACCAGTTCCGCCAGATCCTGCAGCGTCTTCCCCGTCTCTTCCTGACGAAATACAACCGGCGGTTCTCCCTGGGGACTCGAATCGTAGGTCACCATCTGCGTGTGACCCAGCCGGTTCAACACCCGGGCGATTTCCACCGTATTGCGGAAATTGAATGTCAGCTCAAAGGTGGGCCATGCCGGCAGCGCATCTCCCCGGCCGAATATTTCCTGCGCCGGATCGCAGAACGCAATGATGCGACCGTTGTCGTCCTTCAGCATACCCTCGAGAATTTGCCACCAGTCGGCGGCGAAGTCCTGGGCCTCGTCCACCACGATGACGTCGAAACGGGGCATCAGGTTCTTTTCGATCGCCTCGCTCAGGGCCGACGGCGCGTCCTCGTTCCAGAACGCGGTCTTTTCGCCGTCCTGTCCGGGAACCGGAATCCGGCTGTGCCCCAGACGATAGAATGCCACCGCGTTCAGGGCGGAAAAGCTGGTCACCTCCAGCGCACCATCACCGTATTGCGCCTCATCCCTGGCGAGCAGCGCCTTCAGATGGTCCCGCAGGGCTTTGTTGAAACACAGGAACTGGACATCCAGCCCTTTCTGCCGCAACCGTTTCGCCGCCTCCAGCGCCAGAACTGTCTTTCCCGTACCGGCGCCTCCCTTGACCAGAAGACGGCGATTGCCGAGCAATCCTTCGACGGTCTGCACCTGCTGGCGGGTGAGACGGACCAGCGCCCGTTCCTCGTCCTTGATGAGGCCCGCAAGGGAATCCACCACATGCAGTTGCGGATGCAGGATCCGACGCCGGAATACCTTGAACTGCCAGTCCTCCAGGGAAACGGGCGGGCGATTGATCTTCGATGCCCACAGCTGCAGGATTTCGGGAATTCGATCGCGCAGCCGATCCAGATCGTCGCTGTCGAGAATCAGGATGCGGGGCGCATCCAGCGGCAGGTGCATGCCGGCAATGGTCGCAAACGGAAACGCCACCGCATGGCCGTGGACAAACGGAAACCCCCTCACCTCCTGAAATTCGTGAAAAATGCGCGGCTTCAGCTTGTCCACCATCTCATACCGGGTGCGTTCCGCCTGTTCGAGAGGGCCTTCCTTCATGGGTTTCCAGTGACCGTGGTCCAGCCGGCGCCAGCGGCCCTCAGCGGTGCGCTCCACGCCCTCGCCCTTGCATTCGATGAACAACATGCCGTAGCGCCGATGCAGGACAAGGAAATCGGCCTCTCCCTGGGTGTGGCGTTCATCGTCCACGTACTGCAGGCGGGAATAGACAAAATAGTCGTCGCTCAACTGGTCATGGAGGGCACTGAAGACGGCCCGCTCCGCCCGGGCACCCGGCCCGCGGGACGGAATCTCCGTGGGAATCATAATCGCCATGAAGTGGTCAGGTATCCGAGTCGATGGTGGCGGAATCGGAGTCGGAACCGGAATCGGAGTCGGTGCCGGAATCGGAGTCGGTGCCGGAATCGGAACCGGAATCGGAGTCGCTGTCCGATGCCGTCTGCGTGTCGCTCTGTGAATCCGTGCCGGTGTCCTGTGCACCATACGTGGACCCGGCGCCGATGAACGGTTCTACCTCATACTCGAATTCGTCGGGCTTCACGACCGAACACCCGGCGGCCACCAGCAGACAAATCACAATGAAAAGAAAACGCCACATGCACCGGACAATAGGAAAATCCCCGGCGGATGGCAACACCCGTTTTCCTTTGACAAAAGCCTCCGGCGCTGCGACGACGATGCCATGGGCCCCATGAAGCCGCGATTGCTGATTCTCGGTGTGGACGGGGCAGATCCGCACATTATCGAAAAACTCCGGCAGCAGGGCGCCATGCCCCACCTGGATGCTCTGGCGCGACAGGGTTGCTTGTGCGCCCTCCCCTCAACCATTCCACCCACCACGTTTCCCGCGTGGACCAGCTTTTTTACCGGAACGACACCATCCGTTCACGGCGTTACAGATTTCACGGTGCGCCGGGGATACGCGGTCCGGTTTACGGGAGCCGGCCAGCGCCGGACGACGACCTTTCTGCGCCACCTGTCCAACTGCGGCAGTTCCGTTGGTGCCGCATGGTTTCCCGCCACCTATCCCCCCGAATCCGTCGATGGATGGCAAGTCAGTGGATGGGATTCCCCCGTAACGGACCGGGGCGACGCGTCCTTTGTCTTTCCGCCGCCGTTGCACCGCGAGTTGCTGTCACAGTTCGGACGGGATCATCTGCAGTTCAACGCCATCGACGAATTCGCGGATCGCCCCGGTTGGTACGAGGATGCCGCGGCAGCCCTGGTGCGCCGGGTACACCGCCGGGCACAAATGGCCGCGTGGCTGCTTGCCCATCACCCGGTGGATGTGGCGGCGTTCTATTTCGGTGAAACTGATACCGTTGCCCATCACTTCTTTGCCTGTCACGATCCGCAATCGCCAAGGCGCCCGGCGCAGGTTTCCCCCACCGCCGCCGCTGCCGTGGAAAATGTCTACCGGGCCGTGGACGAAGCGCTGGGCCTGCTGCAGCAGACCGTTTCATCCGACACGGCCATCATCGTCGTCTCCGACCACGGATCATCGGGCAACTCGGACATCGTTGTGCATCTCAACCGCTTTCTCGCCGAAGAAGGACTGCTGCAGTTTAAAAAATCCCCATCGCTCCTGTCCCGCCTGCCCCTGTCTCGCGCGCTGCCGGCACGCCTGATTCCCGGTTTCGCAAGACGTCGGGCATTCCAGTTGATGGGAGGACTCTTTCCGTCTCTGTACGAATCGGCGCTGCGCTTTTCCGGCATCGATTTTCCGAACACGTCCGCTTTCAGCGAAGAATTGCCCTACGCGCCCGCCATCTGGGTCAACCAACTCGGCCGGGATCCCAGGGGAACAGTGAAGTTCCGGGACATTCCCCGCATCCAGCAACGCATCGAAGACGGCGCATCGAGATGGCGTCACGCGAACGGAACACCGGTCATTGCGGCCATCCATCCCCGTGCGGCGCTCCACGACGGCCCTCTGGCCCACCGGTTTCCCGACTTCATCCTCCAGCTCTCAAACGTAAACGGCTACCAGCCCGTGTGCCTTTCCTCCCGCGGCCATCCGGGGCCCTCCCTGTCCCGGCTGTCTCCCGATGAATACGGGGGCCGCAAGGGTTGCTCCATGCCCGGCGGACACGGCCCATCGGGCATCTTCGCATGCAGCCGCGCCGATGTCGCCATGCCCGGTTCGCTGCATGAAGCCACATCCATTGTCTGCCGGCTGGCCGGCGCGCCTCCCATGGAAAACGGCGCATCGCCCCTTTCTGTGCCGACGACCACCGGTTACACTGCCCGGGAAGAACAGATCGTGGCCGCGCGCCTGCGCCGTCTGGGATATCTGGAGGACTGACTGCCGTGACGTCACCGCTCGTCTCCATCGTCGTGCCGGCCCTGAACGAACAGGACAACCTGGAACCCCTGTATGGGGCCATCCGCGCCGTGTTCGAACAGTCCTGTCCCGATGCCGATTTCGAGCTGATTGTCGTCAACGACGGATCGACGGATGACACCGCCGCAGTGCTGGAGGAACTGGCGACCCGGGATCCCCGGGTACGGGCCCTGCACTTCGCCCGGAATTTCGGCCAGCAGCCCGCCCTGATCGCCGGTCTGGAAGCAGCGGAAGGCAACGTCGTCATTACCATGGATGCGGATCTGGAGCAGCCGCCCGCTGTCGTCGCCCGAATGATCGAACTCTGGAAAAGCGGATTTCAGGTTGTCCACGGCGTGCGCCGCGATCACCCGCAGACACCATTTTTCAAGCGCTGGACGTCCCGCATGTTCTACCGCGTATTCAGCTTTCTTTCCCGCATTCCCATGGAGCCGGGCATGCTGGACTTTCGCCTGATGGATCGCCAGGTGGTGGACGCTGTCTGCGCCCTGCCGGAAGCGGACTTTTTTTTGCGGGGTATCGCCAACTGGGTGGGATTCCGCCAGACACGGCTTCCCTACGACAGCGACCGCCGCACCCGCGGCAGGAGCCGCTATTCCCTGTCACGGATGGTCAGCTTTGCCCTGCGGGGCCTCACGTCCTTCTCGGTGTTTCCCCTGCGCCTCGCCACGTATCTCGGCGCCCTGATGACGATGTTTACCCTGATCTACGGCATCCATGTGGCCGTGGCATGGTTCTTCTGGGAGGATCCCACGCCGGGCTATGCATCCATCGTGCTGCTGATATCCCTCCTTTTCGGCGTGCAGTTTCTGCTCATCGGCCTGCTGGGCGAATACGTGGCCCGCATCCACGTGGAAGTCAAACGCCGCCCCCGCTACATTGTCGCAGCCAGAACGGATCGACGCCCCCCTTCCGCAACGCCGTAAGTGCCCATTTCCTTGACGATTCCCTGTTCTTTTACATACTGATATTGCGATATGACCATACTCACATACAAAGGACGCCCATGAACCCCTTCGCCGTCAATGAAACGGACGCCCCCCATCTCGCCGATATCCTGAAAGGCCTCGGTCACCCCATGCGGCTGCGGATCGTCAGCCTGCTCTGTGGCAGCTCCCTGTGCGTCACCGAGCTGTGCGACCAGCTGGACGCCCGGCAGACCGCCGTATCTCAGCATCTGGCCCCGCTGCGCATGCTGGGACTTGTCACGGTGGACCGACGGGGCGGACAGGCCAGATACACGCTGGCCGAACCAAAACTGAAAAAGCTGGTCAACTGCCTGAAATCCTGCACGATCGGCGCCAAACGGAGCGCCCGGTGATGCGCTTTCTGAAACAGCCGTGGGTGCCCCTGCTGCTGCTCATCGTGATGGCCGGCATCGTGTGGACGACCGTTTCGACGCCGGAAAATATCCGGACGGAAGCGGCCGTGCCCGTTTTCGACCAGCCAGTTCGCGAACATACGGACCACCGCGCGCTGATCAACGGCCCTTTCCGCACCGGCAGCGACGTCACCAGAAACTGCCTTCGCTGTCATCCGGACGCCGCGCGGGAAGTAATGGCCACGGCCCACTGGACCTGGCTGGGCGAACCGGTCCGCGTCCACGGCCGGGACAACCGAACCCGCATCGGCAAGCGCAACCTGATCAACAATTTCTGTCTGGGCATTCAGGGAAACTGGCCGTCGTGCACCAAATGCCACGCGGGCTATGGCTGGGTGGACGAAAACTTCAATTTTAAAAACCATACCGCCGTGGACTGCCTCGTGTGCCACGACTGGACCGGCACCTATGTCAAAGCGGAAGGGGGCCATCCCGACAAATCAGTGGACCTGCTGGCAGTTGCCCGTGGCGTCGGCTATCCGAAGCGCAACAACTGCGGCT
Organism: Deltaproteobacteria bacterium; assembly: GCA_029565915.1. Taxonomy (GTDB): domain Bacteria; phylum Myxococcota_A; class Polyangia; order JAAYKL01; family JAAYKL01; genus JAKQNG01. The sequence goes on along the minus strand of JAKQNG010000214.1, from coordinate 7,228 downwards.
ACTGTCACAGCTTCGGCGGCGGCGGCATGGGCGTCAAACACGGCGATCTGGATATCTCGTTGAACATGCCCACCGAAATCGACGATGTGCACATGGGTCGCGCAGGCTTTCTCTGCACGGACTGCCACCGCACGAAGAATCACATCATTCCCGGGCGTTCCATGTCCGTCTCCATCAATCGCCGCAACGGCGTTTTCTGCGAAGACTGTCACCAGGACGCGCCCCACACGGATACCCGCCTGAACGCCCACCTGCAGGCAGTGGCCTGCGAGAGTTGCCACATTCCCACCTACGCCCGGCGCAACCCCACCAAGCTGGAATGGAACTGGTCCACGGCGGGCGACGATTCCAGACCGGACGATCCGCACCACTACCTGAAAATCAAGGGCGACTTCATTTACGGAAGCGACCTCATTCCCGTCTACCGATGGTGGAACGGTCACTCCGATCGCTATCTGCTGGGCGACCGCATCGACCCACAGAAGGTGACCCGTATCAACGATCCGCGCGGCGATATCCGCGATTTTCAGGCGAAGATACACCCCTTCAAGGTTCACCGGGGACAGCAGCCCTACGATGCGGGCACCAACCAGCTCGCCGTGCCCCTCACCGCCGGCGAGGGCGGATACTGGGACACCTTCGACTGGGAAAGCGCCATGGCACGGGGGGCAACCTTCACGGGCCTGCAGTGGAGTGGCAAAATGGGGTTCGCGCCAACGGAGATGTACTGGCCTCTGTCCCATATGGTGATGCCGGAGGAAAACGCCCTTTCCTGCGTGGATTGCCATGGCAGGGACGGCCGCATGGACTGGAAAGCACTGGGTTATGAGGGCGATCCCATTGTTTCGGGAGGACGGAAATGAACACCGGCCTGCGGATTATTCTCATATCGCTGTCCACGCTTGTCGCAGCAGACCTCCGGGCGCAGGACAAATTACAGGACAGCATCCATCCGGCTGTCGAGCTCCGCACCCGCGGCAATGCCAATGCGTTGCAGACCGGCGGGAAGGCAGATGCCGACGCATCCTGCGGCCCCTGCCATGACACCCGGTTCATCCACCGACACAACACACATCGCCGCACGGACACCCGCCACGTCACCTGCTTCGACTGCCACGCCTCGAATGTGGCCGTCTGGACTGCCGATGATCTCGATGAGCAGGGACGCATTCCCGCGGGAGCCGATCTGGTTCACCGCGCCCACAACCGGACCTGCGCCGCCTGCCACGGCATCATCGATATCACGGGCGATCCGGTGCGCCTGCCGCCGGACTTCGAGCGTAACACCCGGGCCCTTCACGGCAGCGACCCTTCCGGCCTGACCCGCTACACGGGTGCGATCTATTCGGGGGCGCAGATCAGCGCCGCCAACCTGAACATCGAAAACCGCAGCGAACTGGATATGCCATGGGATGTCCACGCGGAGCGCCTGGTGGCCTGCGCGGACTGCCACTTTTCCGGCAACAACCCGACCCGGGCCACGGTGAAACGCGCCTCCCCCGGACACCTTCGGCGGGATCCCCGCACCCTCCCGCTTTCCGACTACATCCGACGGCCGGACCACCGCCTTGCCAACCCGGACTGCACGTACTGCCATAACGCCCTTGCCACCCACGATTTTCTGCCCCACCGGGAGCGGCACATGGCGGTGCTGGATTGTCAGGCCTGCCATGTGCCCCGCCTGTTTGCGCCGGTCGTCTCCTTTGTGGACGAAACCGTACTCGACAGCCGGGGAACGCCCATTGCGGTCTACCGCAACGGCGGCAATCCCGACCACGACATCCGCGCAAGGCGCATCGCCCCGGCGGAGCCGTTCCTGCTGCCCTACCGGACCGCAGACGGAACGCAGAAGGTCGGCGCCTTCGGAATGACCGCCCGCTGGTACTGGGAGGACGCAACCACGGGACGTCCAGTGGCAGGGGATATCCTGGCCCGGGTATTTCCGGGTGCGGAGGGCAGACGCGACAGCGCCGATGTCAGCGCCGGACTCGACGACAACCGGGACGGACGCCTCAACCGGAATGAGCTGCATCTCGATACGCCCCGCAAGGTCGCGGTCGTCGCAGCGGCCTTAAAAAAAGCGGGCATCAACAAGCCCCGGATACAGGGAGGCGTTTTTGCCCACCGCATTGCCCACGGTATCGTTGGAGGCGCCGGTGCCCTGCGGGACTGCGAGGCCTGCCATGGCGAGGATTCCCGGTTCGGCCTCCCTGTGCACATTGCAGACCGCCTGCCGGGCAACGTCGTGCCCGACGAACACCGCAGCATCCGACGGTTGACCCATGGACAGATTCTGGCCGATGCCGATGGTCTGCGCTGGCAGCGGTTCGATGCCGGCGACCGGTACTACATTTTCGGCCACAGCCGCTCCCGCTGGAGCGATACGGCCGGGTTTGTACTGTTCGCCCTGACCGTTCTGGCCATCCTTGCCCATGGCGGACGGCGGATCCATATGCGTCGCAGGCATCCGGTGGCCCACGTCCCGGGACAGCGGGTGTACATGTATTCCCTGTACGAGCGCATCTGGCACTGGCTGATGGCCGCAGCGGTCATCGCGCTGCTGATGACGGGACTGGAAATTCACGCGCCGGGTCGATTTGCCCCGCTGGGCTTTTCCCGCGCGGTAACGGTTCACAACTTCGCGGCCGTCGTCCTGGTGGTCAACGCATTTCTGGCCCTGTTTTTTCACCTGGCCACCGCCGCCATCCTCCAGTTCATTCCGCGCAAGGAAGGACTGCTTCTCTCCCTGGCCAACCAGATCCGCTATTACACCCACGGTATCTTCCTCGGGCATCCGCACCCCACGCAGAAAACCGTTGGACGCAAGCTGAATCCGCTGCAGCAGATCACCTACCTCATATTGCTGAATGTGCTCTTTCCCCTGCAGGTCGTCACCGGCATCGCCATCTGGACGGCGTCAAAATGGCCCGACATCTTTGCTCCCCTGGGTGCGCTTTCCGTGCTCGGCCCCGTTCACAACATGGGGTCCTGGCTGTTTCTCACCTTCCTCGTGGTGCACCTCTACCTCACCACCACGGGGCACACTGTATTTTCGAACCTGAGCGCCATGGTGGACGGCTGGGACGAGACGCCTGCCATTGCCACCGACAGCGCTTCCGAAGGAGGTCCACATGCCTGACAAGCCCCGGGTCGTCCGCGAAGCGAGGCCGTATATCAATCCATATCTGGGCGGCGCCCTGCTCGGCGTGGTCCTGTTTGCCGCGTTCTTCATCACCGGCAGCGGACTCGGCGCCTCCGCCGCCATCAACCGGCTGATGAGCGCACTGCTGGAGCTCTTCGCGCCCGAACACGTGGATCGAGTGGGTTACCTGGCGGCCATGGGCGGCGGCACCAGCATTTCCCTGGCCCATTCCACCGTGGCCATGTTCGCCGGCACCCTGCTCGGCGGCTTTGTTTCCGGCCTGGTGGGACGGCGCGTAAAACCGGAGCTGCGAAAAGGACCGCAGATCGGCGCGGGAACCCGCATCGCTGCGGCGATCATCGGCGGCATCCTCATGGGATACGGCGCCCGCCTGGCGAGGGGCTGCACCTCCGGCCAGGCCCTGAGCGGAGGCGCAGTCCTCTCCGTGGGTTCGTTTGCATTCATGTTTTCGATTTTCATCGCGGCCTATGCACTGGCGTATTTCCTGCGCCGGTTATGGAACTGAAAGGATCATGCCATGGCACCATTTGACCTGAGTTCCATTGCCGACACCGCTCCGTACTACCTCATTTTTCTGGCCCTCGGCCTCGCCTTCGGCGCCGTGCTCGAGATGTCCGGATTCGGCGATTCCCGAAAACTCGCCGCCCAGTTCTACCTGAAGGACATGACTGTTCTGAAAGTGATGTTCACGGCCATCGTCACCGCCTGTGTCCTCATCTTCTCTGCCTCCGCCATCGGCATCCTCGACTTTTCGTTTGTCGCCGTGCCGCCCACCTACCTGATGCCCGGCATCATTGGCGGGCTCATCATGGGCGTCGGCTTCATCATCGGTGGATTCTGCCCGGGCACCTCGGTGGTGGCGGCCGGCACCCTCAAGCTGGACGGCATCGCCTTTGTCGGCGGCGTCGGCATCGGCACCCTGCTCTTCAGCGAAACGGCCTCGCTTCTCACCTCATTCCGATATTCAACGTTCATGGGGCGCTTTCTCCTGTCCGAATTGTTCGGCCTGCCCGAGGGCGTTACTGTTCTTCTGCTGGTGGGCATGGCCCTGCTCATGTTCTACGGTGCCGAACTCGCGGAGCGCCGTTTCGGCCGCGGTGAAGCCATCACCCGCGCGGCCCTCATCCCGCGAAATCGCTTTACCATCGCCGGCGCAGGGGCTCTCCTTGGCACCGCTGCCCTGGTGGCCGTCATCGGCCAGCCGTCCGCCGAAGAAAAGTGGCCCATGGCCGCCAACCGGGCCGGCATTTCGCTGGAAAATCGCGATCCATACGTCCATCCCGCCGAAATTGCCCAGTGGCGGGCCGATTCCTCTGTGTCCGTGCGGATGCTCGACGTCCGCAGCGAAGGCGACTTCAACCGGTTTCACATTCTGGGGGCCATCCGGGTCTCCCCATCGGAGCTGACGGACAGTCAATTCATCCGATCATTGCAGGAAGCCCCAGCCAATACCCTCACATTTGTCGTCTCCAACGGTGAAACCCGGGCCACCGCCGCATGGAAGCAGCTGCTGGCACAGGGTCTGACCAATCTCTACATCGTCGAGGGCGGTATCAATAACTGGCTGACCGTCTTTCCACCGGATGCGTGCATCGCCGTTCCCGTGAAGGGACGGCAGCCCGGTGAGGAAGAACTCGCCTTTGCCTTTACGCAGGCGGTCGGCGACGACTGCTACAGCGCCCATCCGGAGGTGGATTTCAAGGAGAGCCCCACGGATTGCTATCTGGAGGCCCACCCCGAGTTGAAGCAACGTCCCGCCAATAACGCCGTCCGACCGGTGCCCTTTGACCGGCAACGAAAGGTCACCTTTCAACCGAAGGTGAAGATGAAAAAGGCCGGCGCCCCGAAGGGCGGCTGTGGCTGAACCCATCGTTCCTCTGGTCACCGGGCGCCTGTTGCGGCGCTACAACCGGTTTCTGGCCGACGTCACCCTTGACAGCGGAGAGCTTGTCACGGCCCACGTGCCCAACACGGGCTCCATGCGCAGCACAAGGGAGCCCGGGTCCCGGGTCGCTCTCTCCTTCCATCCGTCACCTCACCGCAAGCTGCACTGGACCCTGGAGATGGTGGAATCGGAAAACTGCTGGGTGGGGGTCAACACCTCCACCACCAACGCCATGGTGGAAGCCAGCGTGCGTGCCGGCCTCATCGCGCCCCTGCAGGGATATCCGGACATCCGGCGGGAAGTGAAAACAAGCCCGGAGAGCCGCATCGATCTCCTGCTGTCCAACGGGGATTCCCGGTGCTTCGTCGAAGTGAAGAACGTCACGTGGAAAGAAGGGACGCAGGCCCTGTTTCCCGATGCGGTGACAGTCCGGGGAACCCGGCACCTGCGGGAGCTGCAGCGCCTTCAACAGGAAGGGGCGCGCTCGGTGATCTTCTTTCTCGTGAACCGGGGGGACTGCGACACCATGGGGCCGGCCCACCAGCTCGATCCGGTGTATGCGCAGACACTGGCCGATGTCATGGAAGGGGGCGTGGAGGCGCTGGCCTGGCGGTTTGCCAGATCCCTCGACGGCTGGCAACCGGATCGCCGCCTGCCGGTCATGCTGCCCTGAAGCGCTATTCGATGCCGATGATGGTGGTGCCCGGGGTAAAAGGAACGTCTTCGAGAATCCACTGGAAGTTGTCGATGAGGGCAATGGAATCCCAGCCGCAGCCTACGCCCACGTCGCCCTCGTCATGGATGGAAAACGTGAGATAGAATTCGTCGCCGGCGGTGACCGTCCAGGCGGTTCGCAGCCAGCCCGTGGAGCCCGATTTCTGGGTCTGGTTGGGGTCCCAGCCGGTCATGCGCTCGTCGCAGGCGAACTCGGTGTTTTCAAAAAAGTTGGCGTCCACCTCAATTTCGCTGCCGTTGGAGTCGAACGTGATGTTGGTCGTTGCGCCGCCGTTTACGGGCGTATATTCGAGAATGCCGTAGAACGTGTCGTTCCAGCCCTGATTGAGATACTCGTCATACTCGGCGGAGGCGAACAGAAAATCGAACGTAAACCCGAAGAAGGCATTCACCGGCGCCTTGAGGTGCAGGCGGAACTGGGTGACATCGCAGACCAGATCGGTCGATGCTTCCACCGCCGTTTCTCCCTGATACAGTGGCCGGGGATCTGCGGCATCGATCACGTTGCTGTCGCCGATATACTCGGCCTGGTTGGCATTGGATTGCCAGATGGGGCCCGAGGCGATGGCCGCCAGCTGAAATCCCTGCCGGGCTTCAAAGCATCCGAACGTTCCCATGCGCTGAAACGTGTCATAGGCCACGTCGTCCGAATCCGAATCGGTCTCTGTCCAGGAGTGGTTCTTTTCCACGCCCAGCAGATAGCGGGGATCGCAGAGATTGATGGCCGCCGCGAGATCCGCCGCCGATTCGCCCAGATAGTCGGGCGTCACGCCCACTTCCATTTCCGTGTCGCAGAATGATTCCACCTCGTCAGTCAGACCATCGCAGTCGTTGTCGTTCAGATCGCCCAGACCGTCTTCACCGAGATCCTCCAGAGCATCGAGATTGATGCGCGGCTCCAGATCGTGGCAATCCCCTTCCAGGTTGGTGTATCCGTCACTGTCGTCGTCCACGTCGGGCAGGTCGACAAACAGCGTGGTTTCCGAGTCCGCATCCCCGTCCGAATCGCCATCGCTGTCCCCGTCGCTGTCCGCATCCGCGCTGGAGGATTCCGTGTCGTTCGTATCCGAATCGCTGTCACCGTCCCCGTCGGGCCCGCCCCCGGGCAGCTCCGAATCCGTACAACTCCAGATGAACAGCAGGGCCAGCCACATTCCGCACATGAGATACCGCATGATTGCCTCCGTGACATGCCGACCCCGGTCGGGTCGGAGTGAATATGTCTGAAGTATAATATGGCCGCGTGTTGCGCGAAAGACGAACTCATGGAAATCATACGCGGGCGGTGTCTGCGAACGGCCGCATTACGGCAGGTCGGCGAGTTCGGCGGTGACGCTGGCGGAGCGGGTGACAAAGAAGCCCTTCATGCCGTCGTTTTCGTCCGCGAGGGTGGCTGCATCGCCGCCGCCCAGCTGGCCCTGCACAATGGCGGTCAACGCGTCGAT
>JAKQNG010000212.1 GCA_029565915.1 Deltaproteobacteria bacterium | reverse complement strand
CAAGGCCCTGAATATGTTTGACAAGGCGCTGGAGATCGATGCCGCCCATGTCCCGACACTGGAAGCGGTCATTGAGCTGCAGGATGAACAGAAGAACTATGAGCAGGTGATTCACTTCAAGAAGGTGCTGATTGATTCTGTTGATGATGTGAACAAGCAGTTCGAGCTTCACCGGGATATCGGCGATATCTGGCAGGACAAACTCAAAAATCCCCAGAAGGCGATTTCCGCCTATCAGGAAGCGTCGGCCCTCGTTCCGAACAACCGTCCGATTCTGCACAAGCTGATGCCGCTGTATCAGACAACCAAGCAGTGGCAGAATGTGGTGGATGTCGTCAAGCGCGTCTGCACGATGGAGGAAGACAAGGACAAGCTGGCGAAGCTCTACTACACGATTGCCGCCATTTATCGCGATGAGATCAAGAGCGCCGAAGATGCAGTGGAATGCTTCAATCTGGCCCTTGACAACAGTCTGGAGAATCTCAAGGCCTTCGAGGCGATTGACAAGATCCTGACGCAGCAGAAGGACTGGAAACAGCTCGAACGCAATTACCGGAAGATGATCCATCGCATTGCAGGCAAGGGAAAGAAGGATATTGAGATCAACCTGTGGCATTTTCTCGGCGAGATTTACCGGACTCGCATGGGCCAATTCGAAGCGGCGGCAGAGGCCTTCAAGATGGCATCCATGCTCGATCCGGATAATGTCACCCGTCACGAAATCCTGGCCGAGTTGTACACGAAGATGCCCGACAAGCTGGAGGACGCTGTCGCCCAGCATCTGGCGCTCATCGAACAGAATCCCTACAAGGTGGATTCCTACAAGGCGCTTCGCCGGCTGTATTTCGAGCATCGCCAATACGACAAGGCCTGGTGCCTCTGCGCCACCCTGGCGTTCCTCAAGAAGGCCGATGCGGAAGAACAGCAGTTCTTTGAGCAGTATCGCACCCGTGGAACCGTCCGAGCTCAGGCACGCCTCGATAATGAGCGTTGGATCAAGGATTTGTTCCACAAGGATGAGTCGGTATATGTGGGTAAAATTTTTGAGATTGTCACCCGTGCTGTGCGGTCGCTGAAAATCCAGCCGATCAAGAATTTCGGTCTGAAGAAAACACAGAAGCGCGCCACCAACGACACGCTGATGATTTCCAAGACATTCTTCTATGTGGCGCAGGTGATTAATCTGCCCGTTGTCCCCGAGTTGTATCTGCAGGAAGAAAGCCCCGGCGGACTGAATTTTGCCGTGACGGAACCGATGGCATCCGCGTGTGGTTCGGCCCTGTTGACGGGGTATTCGCCTCAGGACCTCCTTTTCCTGGTGACCAAGCATCTGACCTATTACCGACCGGAGCATTATCTGCGCTGGGTGCTGCCCTCCCACGGCGAATTGAAGGGGCTCATGCTGGCATGTCTGAAGATCGGCAACCCCGGGATGAATATTCCGGACAAGGATGGTGTGGTGGGTCAATGGCAGCGGGAACTGGAAAAGATCATGACATCCATGGAGGTGGACAACCTGCAGAAGGTGGTGGCCCGGTTCGTCAAGTCCGGTGAACAGGCAGACCTGAAAAAGTGGATCCGCAGCCTTGAGTTGACGGCCTGTCGTGCCGGATTCCTGCTGAGCAACGATCTGGAGACCGCTGCGAAGATGATTCAGGCCGAAACAACAGCCGTGGACGATCTGTCCCCCAAGGAGAAAATCAAGGAACTGGTCCTCTTCAGCGTTTCGGAAGAGTATTTCCGGCTGCGGGAAGCCATGGGCATCATCATCGGAACCTGAGGTTCAAGGGCAACCGCCCGGTTTCTCTCCACCCCTGATGATGTATGTCTGCGCCTTGTCAATTTCCACATTCCACTGACTTCTGAACTGGCCTTCCAGTGCCGCTGCCAGCTCCGGATGCAGGTGTGGCCATTTCAGAATGGTGCCGGTAAAGGATTCCCGGAGCCCGGGCAGCGAACCCGTCTGGAGTTCCTCCATGTAGAACAGACGACCCTCGGCCCCCAGTACTTTGGCGGCAAAGAATACTTTCTTCGTCCGGGCGTCCTGCCATACCAGCGTTTTCGGATCGGACATTCCGCTGATCCGTCCATACTGGTTGTCGGGAATTCTCCCGGCCTCCACGAGGTCTGAGGCCTCGCCGAGTTCCTGCAGCGTACACATGCCGTCGTGGCGGGGCGGGGGCTGGTTGGCAGGGGCTTTTTCACTCCTGCTATTTTGACAACCGGATAGAAGTGCAGCCGTCAGTGCAGCATGCAGAAAAATGCGGTACCCGCTCGGACCCGGATGACTCATCGCAGACCTCCGCTGGAAAGAGTGGCGTCAGAAAATAATTTATTCTTGACAACCCGGTGGACGGAACATAAATATCTGACCGGACTCTTCACACCGGTAGAACAATTACCCGACAGTATGAAGACAGTCAGAACAATCTGAGATTTTTGAAACATCCGTTCATCAATTCTTTGTAACCAGTCGCGCTGTAGCAAGCGACAGTAACACAATACCTGGTCAACACACGAGAGGGAACAAATGCATCTAAGGGATCTGAAGAACAAACCCGTGTCCGAACTGGCACAGATGGCCACCGACCTCGGCATCGACGGCGTCGCTGGCATGCGCAAGCAGGAACTGATTTTCCAGTTGCTGCAGACTGAATCAGAGCGTGATGGTTCCATCACGGGAGAAGGCGTGCTCGAGGTTCTTCCCGACGGGTTCGGCTTCCTGCGGGCACCGGATTACAACTATCTGCCGGGTCCGGACGACATTTACGTGTCGCCATCCCAGATTCGTCGATTCACCCTTCGAACGGGCGATATCGTGTCCGGCAATATCCGTCCTCCCAAAGAGTCGGAGCGGTATTTCGCTCTGTTGAAGGTAGAAAAAATAAATGGCGAAGCTCCGGAAGTAGCGCAGACGAAAATTCTTTTCGACAACCTTACGCCGCTGTATCCGGACACCCGCTTCAAACTGGAAACGCCGGGCCAGCCCAACGATTCGACCCGGATCATCGATCTGCTCTGCCCGATTGGAAAAGGTCAGCGCTGCCTGATCGTGTCTCCTCCCCGGGCCGGCAAGACCGTCCTGCTGCAGCAGATTGCCAACGCCATTTCCACCAATCATCCGGAAGTCAAACTCCACGTATTGCTGATTGACGAGCGTCCCGAAGAAGTGACGGACATGGCGCGGAATGTGAGAGGCGAAGTTGTCAGTTCCACCTTCGATGAGCCGGCTCAGCGCCACGTGCAGGTGGCTGAAATGGTCATTGAAAAAGCCAAACGCCTTGTGGAACACAATGAAGATGTGGTGATTCTGCTGGATTCGATCACCCGACTGGCGCGTGCCTACAATACGGTTGTTCCTCCGTCCGGAAAGATTCTCTCCGGTGGTGTGGATTCCAACGCTCTGCACAAGCCGAAACGCTTTTTTGGCGCCGCCCGCAACATTGAGGGAGGAGGCAGTCTGACGATTATTGCCACCGCCCTGGTGGACACCGGCTCGCGGATGGACGAAGTCATTTTTGAAGAGTTCAAGGGAACGGGAAACAGCGAGATTCATCTTGATCGCAAGCTGATGGAGAAGCGTATTTTCCCCTGCATGGATATCAACCGTTCGTCGACGCGCAAGGAAGAGCTTCTCCTTGAAGAGTTCACCCTGCAGCGGGTCTGGCTGCTCCGCCAGCTGCTGCATCCGCTGAATGTGATTGATTCCATGGAGTTTTTATTGGATAAGCTCCGAAGGACAAAGACCAACCAGGAATTCCTGGAGTCCATGAACCAGTAGTTTTCCATGCATCGATCATCGGGCCAGGCACGTCCGATGGATGCCGGAGGAGAAAGATGAAAGAAGGAATACATCCCGAATACAAGCCGGTGACCGTTACCTGTGCTTGTGGTGCGAAGATCGAAACCCGTTCCACCAGAACGCAGGATTTCTCGGTGGAAATCTGTTCCGAGTGTCACCCGTTCTATACCGGCAAGCAGAAGCTTGTGGACTCTGCGGGACGGATCGAGCGCTTCCGCAAGAAATACGGCGACAAGGCTGTTCGAGGCGGCAAGTAGTCGGTCGTCGGTACTGCTCTCCAATCCTGTCGGGCCTCTGCGCTGCAGGCGCAGTATCCGGAGTTGAGATGAATCAATCAGTTAACGTTGGCGGGCAGGCTGTCCTGGAAGGCGTCATGATGCGCGCCCCCAACAGCCTGGCCATTGCGGTCCGTCGTCCGGACACCCGGATAGTATTGAAGGAAGCGGTCTGGCAGTCTGTCTGGAACCGATTCCGGTTTTTCCGGTGGCCTTTTCTGCGAGGTACCGTGGTCATGATCGAGGCCATGGTGAATGGCATGCAGGCACTGAATTTTTCTGCTCGTGAGGCCATGCCTGAAGAACAGAAATCCGGTGCGTCGACGGAGGAGTCGTCCTGGCAGATGGCCTTTCCGATGCTGTTGAGCGTGCTGTTTGCCATTGCACTGTTCAAATTTGTTCCACACATGGCGGCGACATATGCCGGCACCCTGTTGACGGGAACTGAATGGAACGTAGACAACCTCGGCTACCATTTTGTCGATGGACTGGTGAAAATCGTTCTGTTTATCGGCTATGTGGCGGCCATCAGCCTGCTGAAGGACATCCGCCGCGTGTTCATGTATCACGGGGCGGAGCACAAATCGATTTACACTTATGAGGCAGGCGAAGAGTTGACCGTGGAAAACGCGCGGAAGAAATCCTGCCTGCACCCGCGGTGTGGCACTTCGTTTCTGATGGTTGTCATTCTGGTGTTCATTCTCGTTTCTGCCCTGCTGTTGCCGGTGCTTCCCGAGTGGATGAAGCCCGGCGAAGGCAAACCGTTCTACGTTCATCTGCTGGTAGTTCTGGTCAAGCTGCCGCTGCTGATTCCGGTGGCGGGAATTTCCTATGAATTCAATCGATTTGCCGGTCGCCACTGCCATCTGGCGTTGATCAAGCCCCTCATGTGGCCCGGACTCTGGATGCAGAAGCTGACCACGCGGGAGCCCACCGACGATCAACTGGAAATCGCGCTGGTGTCACTCCGGACGGCCCTCTGGCGGGAGCAGAACGGGGCAGCCGTCCCGGACAGCCAGGAACCGAAGGTGTTCGAAAACTGGGCCGCTTTCAACGAATCCCCAATTTCCTTGAAATCCGCATAGGCCCGGAACAGGGTACGGAACATGCTGTTCGACAAGTTGTTGCGGATAGAGGAGCGATTTGAGGAAATGGAGCAGAAGCTCTGTGACCCGTCGATCATCGCCAACCGTGCGGAATTTACTCGACTATCCCGGGAGCGTGCCGAGTTGGAGGAGTTGGTTCCCGTCTTCCGGGAATACAAGAGAATTGTTGCTGACTGTGAAGATTGTATCTCGTCCCGCGAAAGCGCCGATGCCGAGCTGCGGGAGCTGGCGGAGATGGAGTTCCCGGGTCTGAGTGCGCGCAGACAGGAACTGGAAAAACAACTGCAGCTGCTGCTCCTGCCGAAGAATCCCGACGATTCGAAAAACGTCATTCTGGAAGTGCGGGCAGGTACCGGTGGCGACGAAGCGGCGTTGTTCGCCGCTGATCTCTTTCGAATGTACTGTCGATTTGCTGAGAACCGGGGATGGAAAGTGGAGATGATGAGCGCCTCATCGACGGATGGTGGCGGCTACAAGGAAGTGATTGCCGCCATTTCGGGCAGGCAGGTGTTTTCCATCCTCAAGTTCGAGAGCGGTGTCCATCGGGTGCAGCGCGTGCCGGTGACGGAGAGTCAGGGACGGATTCACACTTCCGCCTGCACGGTAGCCGTGCTGCCGGAGGCCGAGGAAGTGGAAGTGGCCATCGATGAAGCAAAAGACCTGCGGATTGACGTCATGCGCTCTGGCGGTGCGGGCGGCCAGCATGTGAATACCACCGATTCGGCCGTGCGGATTACCCATCTGCCAAGCGGCATGGTCGTGATTTGCCAGGACGAAAAGTCCCAGCACAAGAACAAGGCCAAGGCCATGACCGTACTCCGTGCCCGACTGTATGACAAACTGCAGTCGGAAAAGGATGCAGAACGCGCGATGGAGCGGCGGAATCAGGTCGGCAGTGGTGATCGATCCCAGCGGATCCGGACCTACAATTTTCCGCAGGGGCGAATTACAGACCACCGCGTCGGCCTGACCGTTTACAAGCTGGAACCCATTCTGAACGGCGAGATGGATGATTTCCTTGCCGAAATCCACGCATATTTTCAGGCACAGGCGTTAAAGGAGCAGGGCGAGCGGAACTGAACGGGGGGAGGGGCTCTTACTTGTTATAGAAGATGACGATTGTCAGGCAGTGAAACTCGCTGTCAGAGCTCTGTTTGATCTGCGTATCGACAATTGAAATGGCCGGATTGGCTTCGATCCACGAGGTGATTTCCTCGCCCAGATCGGCCCGCTCTTTTGCCTTGGTTGCTGAGAATACCTTGATCGCGTTGTATCTGTCCATGTCCCTTCGTCCTTTCCTCATCACCCGATCATTGGATGAATTTCAGTTGGCTTCGTTGTAAGTTTGATCTTCTGAAAATGCAATGAAAATAGCTGGCCCGACTTGCTGTGCGACGGGTCAACGGAGTATGATCTGCTGCGTTGATGGAGGTGATTGCAATGGCTGTTGCGGACTGTATTTTCTGCAGGATTGTGGCCGGTGAGATTCCGGCAACCCGGCTCTTTGAAGACGACCACGTGCTGGCATTCGCGGATATCCATCCTTCTGCGCCGGTTCATTTTCTGGTCATTCCGAAGCAGCATATCCCCACGCTCGACGATGTGACCGAGGCCCACGAGCCGGTTCTCGGGCACATGCTGCGCGTCGCATCCGCGCTTGCAAAGGAGCAGGGCATCGGCGACACCGGTTATCGTCAGGTCATCAACTGCCGGGAGCAGGCGGGGCAGGTGGTCTTCCATCTGCATCTTCACGTGATCGGTGGTCGCGAAATGGGAAAGATGGGCTGAACCATGGATGCTGGCGGAATGCGACCGGAGTCCCGGGCACTGGAGCGATTCAGCGTTCGTTGGATCGCCCTCGGTGCGGCCGTGATCCTGATCGCACTGCTCGCGGGTGAAAAGCTGGTCTGGCATCTGGTCAGCGATGACACCTCTGCATTTCTGCAGCGGGCCCTGGACGTGGTGTCCACTCCCGGTGTGTCGCCGGAAGAGATCGAACGACTGCGAAGCGAAACCCGTGAGCGCCTGCTCGTGCCGCCGGTGATTGCACTGGCGCTGGTGGTCCTGCTGTCTCCAGCGGCGGTGGGATTTCTGCTCGGTCGGAACACGGGTTCCCTGTGGAATGCGCCCATCGCCTGTGCCGTCGGCGTGGTTGTGGCCCTGGTTGTCTCCGGTGCCTTGTCCCTGTCCGGAGCGGGGCTCTCGTTCCTGTTTGCGCTTCTGTCCCTTCCCGGCGCCCTGGCCGGTCGATACCTGCTGCGCCGTTCGCAGCGCTGTTGAACGGAGGCGTCCACGGATCCGGAGTTGAAATGGATGTTCCGCCAGTCGAAAGGCAACATCGCCGTCGGCATTGAAATCGGGCTGTGCATCATCATTGGAATGCTGCTGGGGCAACAGGCCGATGCATGGTTTGGAACGACGCCATGGTTGTTCTGGACCGGTGTTGTGCTGGGCATCGGTGCCGCCCTGAAGGCGGTCGTCTCCGCAGTGAATCGGACCCGGCGGGCCCTGGAAAACGATGATTCCGGAAAAACTGACAGGAATTGACCGGGCAGTTGCCGGCTGGGGTGTTGCGCTGTCTCTTGGCGCACTGTTCCTGTCTGGTGCGGATACTGCGTTCGATACGGGCGTCGGCGCGCTGATGGGACTGGCCAACTGGAACGCGTTTGAATGGTTTGCATCCCGTCCGGACCATCTGCGCAACCGCCTGCGGATTCAGGTGCTTCTGGCGGGAAAAACTGTTGTGACTCTGGCACTTGTAGTATGGTTGCTGGCCGCAACCGGGGTGCAGCCGTTGCCGTTTCTGGTGGGGATGTCGTCGCTGGTGTCGGGGATTGTGACGTGGGCTGCCGTTTCGGCCGTCGCGGGGATCCGCAGCGGACGGTGAAAGGGAACGCGGAATGCCGGAGCATTCGTCATGGTTTGATTTCCTCCTTCCCCAACTGGGCCTGTGGCGCACCCAGCTGCAGGACCGCCTCGGGACTTCCTATCTGAATCACGGGGATATTTCGTTGCAGTACGTGGCGGGTTTTGCCGCTGTCGCCCTGTTTGTCATGTTGCTGGTGCTCAGTGCGCGCAGCCGGCTGGTGGACGTGGAGCACGCCCTGATCCCGGACGATCGGTTGACCGTGCGGACCTTTTTTGAGCTCATGACAGAAACCATCCTCGGGATGATGGAAGGCATGATGACCCGTTCGCAGGCCGTTTTCTTCCTGCCGCTGATCGGCACCTGCGGCCTCATGATTCTGTTTTCCAACCTGCTGGGACTGATTCCGGGATTCGAAGCGGCCACGGGGAATCTCAATACGACGATGGCCATGGCCCTCATTATTTTTCTGGTTACACACATCTACGGCGTCCGGGAACACGGCCTCGGATATATCGTTCACTTCTTCGGTCCCATCCGCAAATGGTATGCGCTGCCGCTGATGATTCTGATGTTCGGCATCGAGATTGTCAGTCATCTGGCGCGTCCTCTGTCCCTCAGCATCCGGCTCATGGGAAACATGTTTGCGGATCACAAGGTGCTGACACTCTTTACGGTGCTGGTTCCGTTTGTCCTGCCCATGCCGCTGCTGATTATGGGGCTGCTGGTTTGTGTGGTTCAGGTTGCAGTTTTCTGCATTTTATCTATCGTCTACATCGCATCGGCGGTTTCTCACGATGAGCATTGATTCAGTCGTTGCAACACAAGGAGTTCGAGGAATGAAGACGCAAAGCAGAGTGATGACGGTGATGATGTTTTTTCTGGTGAGCTGTGCCACTTCTGTTGTCTGGGCACAGGAAGCAACTTCCGCTGCGACCCCGCTTGCTACAGAATCGGGAATGAAGGCGCTTGCTGCCGCTTTATCCATCGGACTCGGTGCGGTCGGCGGAGCCTTGGGAATGGGGCGGCTGGTGGCCTCCGCGCTGGACGGCATGGCCCGCAATCCCAATGTGCAGGGCCGGCTGTTCAATGTCATGATTCTGGGTCTCGCCTTCGTCGAGTCGCTGGTCATCTACGCGTTGATCATCGCGTTCATGATCAAGCCCTGATCGGGTTGGCATGAAGCTTTCTATTTTTCTTCTGGTAGTGGCCATTATCGTTCCGGTGGGTTGCGCCCGCGCGCGGCTGGATCGGCTTGCGGCATCCGCCCGACCCTATGACGCGGCCGCGCTGGACAGCGAAGTGCCGCCGGCGGCAGAGCCAGTCGCAGCGTTTGAAGTGACCGATCGGGTGGAAATACGCACCTCTGCCGGCACCATGGTTGTGGGCCTGTACGGAAAGAATGCCCCCCGGACCGTGGAAAATTTTCTCTCCTACGTGGACAGCGGATTCTATGCTGGCAAGGTGTTTCACCGGGTGATCCCAGGCTTCATGATTCAAGGCGGCGGCTTCAGTGCGTCTCTGGATCGCGCGGAGACCGGGCCTTCGATTCCCCTGGAGATCATTGCGGGGCTGGGGCACGGGCCCGGAACCATCTCCATGGCCCGGACGAACGTCCTCGACAGCGCCACCAGCCAGTTCTTCATCTGTGTTGCCGAAGCCGCCCAGCTCAACGGCGAATACGCCGCGTTCGGCATGCTCGAAGAGGGCTTCGATGTGGCGACGGCGATTTCCCGCGTTCCGACCGCCACAGTGGAAGCAGACCTCACCGCCATGGATGATGTGCCCGTCGACGCGGTGATCATCGAGTCTGTTACCCGCCTGTAATTTCGCGCAGATTCCGGAAAAGGCTATTCGGTAGTCGTCCCTGAAAAAGTCCGGTTTCAGGCGGCGGCCAGAGCTTGATCGAGCGATTGTTCTCCCCTGGGGTCTACTTCAAACAGGTAGCCGAGAAAAGAAAGGCGCGCCAGAAGGGCCGCGGCCCGGAACAGCTTCGCCA
>JAKQNG010000210.1 GCA_029565915.1 Deltaproteobacteria bacterium | reverse complement strand
CAGCACAAAGCAGTTGTGCACGTGGGGCTGTTCGAAGATGGCGAAGTCGTGCACGTCGATGCAGATGACCGGATTCAACAGGCGGTAGTCTTCGCCGGCGGTCAGCTGTCCCGTGTAGCACGCAGCCCAGTAGTACAGCGCACGGTTGACGAATCGCGGGTTTCCCGAGAGCTGCATTTCGATGTCGTAGATGCGGGAGTGCTCGTCCTGTGCGCACACGTCGAGGATGATTTCCTTGTCGGTGATGGAATCCTTCAGGTTGAAGGGGTTCTTGATTTCAACATTCTGGAGCGGACCCATGCCTGCGTTGCAGAGCACGCTGTTAATGAAGTCGAGTGTGAGCGACGCGTGCTTTTCCTGGCCGAGGAGATATCGAAAGAAGAAGTCGTTGATGGGCGAGATGAATTTTTTCATGGCGAAGGGCTTTGAGCGAAAATCGTGCCAGTCGCAACGAAACCCCAGGGACGACGAAAACTACCGTAGAATCAGGCTTTCCGCCGTTGATCAGGTTTGAAAAAACCGAACAGGTGGCCAATGGTGGCCGAAAAAGTGGCGCAATTGGCCACCTGCAGGTTTATTGTGCCCTCAAGAATCCGAGACCATCAATTTTTAAATTCGTGAATGATTTCCGCTTTCACGGGTGGGGTGCCCTGACCGGGCTCAGGCCGGCATCGGTCATGGAGGGCATCCTAATGCGAAGGGATGCAGGGAACAATCTTTTTAAGGGATGGCTGGGGTGCGGAAAGCGCATGTGCGCCAGAACCGATGTTGGGATGGTTCATTCCCCTTATAGAAATTCGAAATTATTCGATTGCTCGGTTCACCACAAAGGAAGTGTCGTAACCAACAGAGCCCTGAACACAATAGACTCCGCCCAAAAACAGTATTGCCGCGTAGTAACTGTATCCATCTGTGCCACAAGATTGAGATGTCCAAATCGCGTGCGGAGGATTGACGGATGACGGAAACACCACCGAACAGATGTCATCATCTTCGCACGACGGGGTTTCATAGTGGTCTTCCTCCCATGAAGAACTTGCAAAAAGGCCCAGCACCTCGTCCAGGGTTGGTAATCGATACTCCGGATTCTGCTCTGTAAAATAAGACGCGATTGACCAAGCGGAATCAAGGCTACCGCCGGTGCAACCACCTCCTGGTACCGCGGTCCATGGCCGTGAGCATGTCCAGCAGACTCCTGTTCCCGCTTGGGGGATGTATTCATTACTCGGACACTGGCAGTGGTCCGTATCCCCGCCGTTGTAACCGTCACAGACGGTGCACCCGGTCCCGGTCCAGTATTCCTCACAGACACCGCACTCCGCAGTCAGCTCATCCCGCTGAATACACGTCTCCGTATCCGCACAGTCAGCCACCCGCGATTTTCGATTTCCGCAGGAGTCATAGGTGAATACGTCATCCGCGTAGCAACTCGTTCGATAGTCTGCCACGCAGATACACGCCGCAGCCCCTCCTTCAAACTCCACGCATTGCTCGCCGCCTTCGCAGATGTCCAGCTCGGCCATGGGCTCTTCGGAATCGTCCACACACCAAGGATTTCCGCCATAGCACACCGCCGACTGCCCCTCCGGACAGGGGTTTTCCGGCACTGTATCCGTTTCAGAATCGCTGCCGGAGTCGGTGTCGGCGTCCGTGTCGCTGTCGGTGTCGCTGTCGGCATCACTGTCGGTGTCGGCATCCGTGTCCGTATCCGCGTCGGTATCCGTGTCCGCATCGGTGTCCGTGTCCGCATCGGTGTCCGTGTCGCCACCATCGCCGTTACCGGATTTGCCGCAGGAAGCCAGCAGCAGAATTGCAAACGAAACCAGAAAAATGCGGACAGTCATGACAACGCTCCTTCTCCCGGCGTTTCCGGGATGAAATAAACCGTGGTGAAATATCTGCTGTTGATAATACCCGCCGCGCACCGCGCTGACAAGTGCCGCAAACCCACCCGACCTTCCATACCCATCCACCTGTCTGCCGCGTCCACGAGGATCGTGCTTACGGCGTCAGTTGTGACAAAGGATTCAGCGCCGGGTGCCATGATTTCTGAGGACAATTCATATGTGGTAAATGACCGCAATTTCCGCCGAACGCGGGATGGGCGCTTGTATGAAGCAGATGGGGCAGGTATCATCCCTCGCCATGATTGGACGACTGAAAGGACTGGTTGCCGCCAAGGACGCGGACGGCGCCGTCATCGATGTGAACGGCGTCGGCTATGAAGTCTCGGTTCCCCTCACCACCCTGGCCTCCCTGCCCGGGGTCGGCGACGAAACCATCCTGTGGATTCACACCCACGTGCGCGAAGAAGAACTGCGCCTCTTCGGCTTTCTGTCGAAGCGGGATCGCACTGCCTTCCGGACCCTGTTGAAGGTGAACGGCGTGGGGCCCAAGCTGGCCCTCGCGGTGCTCGGCGCCCTGGATGGACCCACTTTGAGCGCCGCGGTTTCAAACGGTGACACCAAACGCCTGTCGTCCATTCCCGGCATCGGCAAAAAGACCGCGGAGCGCATGATCCTGGAACTCGGCGGACGCCTCTCCATGGGTGCCGAACCGGCGGACGGCAGCGTCAGTGGCGGCGTTTTCGCCCAGCTGGATTCGGCCCTTGTCAATCTGGGATTCAAACCCCAGGCCGTGCAGAAGGTCATCGCGGAAGTGCGCAGGGACAACGGGGAGGACGCGTCCTTTCCCATTCTGCTCAAGCAGTGCCTGTCGCTGCTGCAGGGGCGGTGACCCATGGATGAGCGCACGGACAGCCGGGGAATGATGGACGCCGCGCAGGCGGTGGACGACCGGGGATTTGACGTGGCCCTGCGGCCGGAGCGGCTGGAAGAATATGTGGGCCAGAAAAAGCACGTGGACAACCTGCGCGTGTTCATCGAGGCGGCGCGGCGGCGGGGCGAACCCCTGGACCACGTGCTGTTCTGCGGGCCTCCCGGCCTGGGCAAGACCACCCTCGCCAATATCATCGCCCGGGAAATGAACGTCACCATCCACGCCACGTCGGGCCCCGCCATCGAACACAAGGGCGCCCTGGCGGCCCTTTTATCCAAGCTGGAACCGCGGGACGTGCTGTTCATCGACGAAATCCACCGGCTGAATCCGGTGGTGGAAGAAAACCTGTACCCCGCCATCGAGGACTTCGAAATTGACATCGTGGCCGGCGACGGGCCCCACGCGTCGTCCTACAAGCTGCCCCTCAACCCGTTCACGCTGGTGGGCGCCACCACCCGCACGGGGCTGCTCACCTCGCCGTTGCTCTCGCGGTTCGGCGTCAACATGCGCCTCGAATACTACCCGGCGCAGGAGCTGCAGCAGATTGTCAAGCGCTCCGCCGGCATCCTGCAGATTCCCATGGACGAGGAGGGCTCGTTTGAAATTGCCCGCCGCTCAAGGGGAACGCCCCGCATCGCCAATCGCCTGCTGCGTCGGGTGAGGGATTTTGCCCAGGTGGAGGGCAGCGGCCGCATCGACCGGGACATGGCGGTGTTCGCTCTGCGGCGCCTCGAAGTGGACGAAGAGGGCTTTGACACCATGGACCGCCAGATCCTGTTGACCATCATCGAAAAATTTGACGGCGGCCCCGTGGGCATCGAAACCATTGCGGCGGCCGTGTCCGAACCCCGCGACACCATCGAAGACGTGTACGAGCCGTTCCTCATGCAGAACGGGTTCATCCAGCGCACGCCGCGGGGCCGCATCGCCACAAGGCGCGCTTACGAACACATGGGCGTACCGTTTGAAAAGAGCGGACAGAGGGGGCTGTTCTGACCATGGATTCGCGAACCCTCGATGTGGTGGAGCCGGTCGTTTCCCATGCAGGGGGGCGGGACTACTACAAGGAATTCCTGTCCACCTCCCGCTGGCTGGGCGCGGACATGCGCAAGGCCCGCAGCGAGTGGCTGTCCGGCAAAGGCGAGGAAGCGTCGCAGACACTGTTCCGCTTTGAGATGATGCTCAAGGGCATTACCTGCTTTGCCAACGGCCACAACCATCCCGGATTGGCGGCCGATGACGCGGACCGGGATTTCCGTCCGGAGCTGAGCATTGTTCAGGCGGCCCTGGAGGATGCCCTGCGGGCGGGAAAACAGCTCTGCGGCGACGGGGATTCCCTGCAGCTGGCCGTTGACATCCTGATGCTGCCCGAGGCGAAGGACGATGCGTTCCGCGTGAACTACCTCGTTCGGGAAACCCTGCAGGAGAACCCGCAGCAGAGCCTGCTGGCCCTGCTGTCCGCCCTGGACGGCGTGGCCCGGATGCTGCGGGGCATGCTGGAGCCGGGCCCTGTTGCCGGTGACCAGTTCACCGCCGTGTGCGCCGCTGTGTGCCGGGAGACCCTCCGGTCCAGCTGCTGCAATCCGCTGACGGCCTTTGAATTCCGCGAAGAATTCGACGCCATCCTGCTGCCCCATGTCCTGCCCACCATTGCGTCCCTGGACAGCCCCGCGTCCGGACGCGTTTCCTTCATTGCCATCCTGTCGCTCCTGCGCCTGCTCCACTACATCGAACTCATCGATGCATGGAACGATGAAGAAGGCCTCGGGCCGGTCATCGTCCTGCTGGCCCTGCTGCGGTCAGACGGCGAGGCCTATGCCGCATTCCTGTCGGGCGACACGTCCAACTGGATGGCCACGGACTTCGAGGAGCAGTACGCATCGCTCACCCCCCGACAGCTGCGGGACCGGTTTGACGAGCTGCACCTGCAGTTTGAAGAGCTGAAGAGCCTGCGCGAGCTGCTGGAATCCACCGGGCACCAGCTGGACCTGGAGCTGAAGAAGGCGTTTGTCCAGCAGATCCCGCCCATTTCCGCCATGCTGGATCCGGCGGCGGTGATGACGTCCATCCGCGGCTCCATTACGCTGCTGCGCAGCTTCCTGCAGAACGCGGTGGTGCTGCTGGTGCGGGAATTCAACGTGGGCATCGAGGGCGACGATATCTTTGGTGAGTTCACCTCGGATGCCACGCGCTCGGAGCGCCT
>JAKQNG010000174.1 GCA_029565915.1 Deltaproteobacteria bacterium | reverse complement strand
ACCTGCGAAGGCGTGCAGATCACCGGCGAATCCATCTACGACTGCGAAGGGTTCCGCCTGCCCACCAATGCGGAGTGGGAATACGCCACCCGGGCGGGCACCTGCACGGCCTTCTACAACGGTGGCGACATTGCCCCGCCGCCCGACCCTGTCCCCGACTGCGTTGTCGACGACGATCTGGACCCCATTGCCTGGTACTGCAATACTTCCGGCGGTCACACCCATCCAGTGGGCCAGAAGACGCCTAACGCCTGGGGCCTGTACGACCCGTCGGGCAACGTGATGGAACACATCCACGATCAGGCCACGGGTCTGGGCTACCCTGGGGAGGAAGGACTCTCCGCTGTCATGGATCCCGTGGATCCTTTCGAACCCGCGTCACACATGTACACGGAACGCGACTTCCGGGGCGGCAACTATCGCAGTTATCCGAACGTCTGTCGCCCGTCCTCCTGTTACGCCATTGGATGGTTGAGCAAGTCTTCCGGCGGCGGCATGCGTCTGGCCAGAACCGCGCAGGAATAGTACCGTCTCCCACAACCCATCGACGTTTCTTTTCCACGGAGTATGGAACTGATGACTTCAAAACACTCAATCTATTTGAAGTAATCGATCCGGCTGCGATCAGAGGAAGCCGACCGGGCCCGCTTGCGCGCCCATTCCCGCAGTTTTTTAATCTCCGGTTCAAAGGTCTCGTACAGGGACACGGCGTTTGACAGTGCCCGCCGCAGATCCGCATCCGTCACCGCGTCTCCCCGCTCAAAGGCGCCGTACATGGCCGAAACGATGATCTGCTCAAGCTCGCTGCCGGTGAACTTGTCGGTCCTGCGCACCAGCTCTTCCAGATCGTAGTCCCCGGGATTCAGATTCCGCCGGCGCAGGTGCAGCTCCAGAATTTCGCGGCGCTCGGCCGGGGCCGGCAGATCCACAAAAAAGATTTCGTCAAACCGCCCCTTGCGCGGCAGCTCCGGCGGCAGGGCCTCCACCCGGTTGGCCGTGGCGACCACAAAAACCTCGTGCTGCTTTTCCTGCAACCAGGTGATGAGGCCGCCCAGCAGACGGGCCGATTCTCCCCGGCCGCCGATGTCGAATCCCTTTTCGATTTCGTCGATCCACAGCACCACGGGCGCCATGGCCTCCGCCGTCCGCAGGGCCGTCCGCAGGGATTCCTCCGGATGGGGCTGTCCGTAGACCGCGGAAAGGTCGAGGCGCACCAGGGGCAGGTTCCAGAACCCGGCCACGGCCTTGGCGGTGAGCGACTTGCCGCAACCCTGAATGCCCATGAGCAGCAGCCCCTTCGGCACGGGCAGTCCGAATTCCCGGGCCTCCCGCGAAAACGCCTTCCGCCGGGATTCCAGCCATTTCTTCAGCTGATCCATGCCGCCCACGCGATCAAAATTCTCGGTCACGTCCACGTGTTCAAGCACGTTGCTGCGATGCAGCGCCTTGCGCTTGTCCTTTTCGACGGCCTCCCGGGCAAGGGGCGCATCTTCCGGCCAGCCCAGCAGCGCCTTGGTAAACGCCCGGCGGGCCTCCCCTTCCGTAAGTCCCCGCCCCACCCGCACCATGGCTTCCAGATCGTCCTCCACCAGCAGCACGCCGGTGGCCGCGCACACGCTGTTCAATACGTCCGCCAGTTCTTCCCGGGTGGGCAGGGGCAGCTCCAGCACGGCGCTCAGGTGTTCCAGCTCCTGTGGCACCGTGAACGACGGGGTCAGCACCACCGCCCGCCGCTGACATCCACCGCCAGCGTCCAGATCCGCCAGCAACCGCAGGACATCGGGTTGCTCCAGCCGGCGGTGCAGGTCATTGACCAGCACCACTGTCCCGGCGTCCCCCGCCGCATCCAGCTGTTCCGACAGGTCGCGCAGGGTGCCCGGTGTCCGCGGTTCAAGAAGGGTCATGCCCGCCCGGTCGCAGGCGTTGCGCAACTCCCCGCGGGCCCGCTCCTCCTCGGACGTCACGATAAAAATCAGCCGGTAGTCCGAACGGAGGTGCAGTTGCAGTTCATTGGAAAAATCAGAGGCCATGGTGTCCTGCCTTGTCGTGGAATCCGGCCCGAGTATACCAGAGCCCACACCAAAAGAAAAAAGATGCACCGCCTCATCATTGATAACCTTCAAACGATTCAACTACCTGATTTTAAAGCAAAAATAAGTTCTGTTCGCCCTGTGACAGAACCATGACACGAATATGACACCTCAATGACTCCCCACCCGTAGGGTGGTCCTCGAACGGTACAAAAGGAATACAGAGGCAAAACATGACTGAAACCGCTGCCCAGCTCAAACACAAGCGCATCCTGCTCTCCGGCGTCTTCGGACCCTTCGGTGTGGACGATCAGTTCGGCCGTAAAGAAAACATCATGGAGCTGTTCCACAACCAGGTCACCAAGGCCCAGGGAGCCGCGTCCTTCCGCTTTCACCACCGCAGTTTCGGGCTGTATTTCATGGCCGCCAACCTGAACGCGGACGTCAACGTGCTCGACTTCCCCACGCGGGACCGCTTCATCCGCGAGCTCCGCCGGGGCGGCTACGACGCGGTGGGCATCTCCTTCATCGCGCCCAATTTTGTGAAAGCAAAAGACATGGCCCGGCTGGTCCGCGAACTCTGCCCGGGAACCGAGATCATCCTCGGCGGCCACGGCGCGGCCATCGAAGGGGTCGAAGAACTCATTGAATGCGACCACGTGGTCAAGGGCGAAGGCATCTACTGGATGCGCCGCTACATCGGACAGAATCTCCTCGATCCGATTGTCCACCCGGCGATCCCCTCCACGGAAATGCAGAAAATCTTCGGCGTACCGGTGCCCGGCCCCACGGCCAGCCTGCTGGTACCCGGTGTGGGCTGCGTCAACGCCTGCAGCTTCTGCAGCACGTCCCACTTCTTTGGAAAAAAATACACGGCCTACCTGAGCACGGGCAAAGAGATCTTCCACACCTGCTGCAAGATTGCCGACGAGCGGAAGACCGACACGTTCTTTGTCATGGATGAAAACTTCCTGAAAGATCGCCAGCGGGCGCTGGACCTGATTGACGAGATGGAAACGCACAATCGTTTCTTCAGGTTCCATGTGTTTTCCTCATCGGAAGCCATCACCGCCTTCGGCATCGACAACATGGTGCGGCTGGGGGTGCAGTTCGCGTGGATCGGGTTTGAGTCAAAGACCGATCAGGCCATGTTCGAAAAGAACGACGGC
>JAKQNG010000170.1 GCA_029565915.1 Deltaproteobacteria bacterium | reverse complement strand
CGTCGCGTTTCCCGAACAGGGGTTGCAGGCGTTGTCGCAGACCGCGCCGAGGTTGTCCGGATCCTCGTCCGAGTCCGTGTCCGGCGGGCAGCCCGTCTCCGAGTCCCCCGGCCCGTCGCCGGGCACGCAGACGCCGTCGCTGTAGTAGTAGTCGTCTCCGCATCGATCATCCGGCGTACAGGCGAAAAAACCGCACAGGGCTCCCCACAGGATGACTCCCGTCACTGGGATTCTGGTCATTGGTGTACTCCTCGCGGTCGGTGAAATGCCCCTCAACGGTAATGAATGTAATGCCGAACAGGACCGCGTCAAATGCGGGCTGCGTTTTGGAGGAAGTCCGGACGAATCACTCGCCGCCGTGGCCGTACCGGCTGGCGGCCCGCCGGGCGGCGATGCTGACCAGATCGTCGGCGATGATGCCCCACCGCTCAATCCAGCCCATGGGGTCGGGCTCGTCCACGATGCACAGGGGCGTTGTCCCCGTCAGCAGCTTGATGCGCGTGCGTCCGTCGGGGCCCCGGGTGGTAATCATGCCCCGCAGGTCGTACAGGGGCGTTTCGCCGCGGGAGTGAATCATCCGGACGCCCCCCGGCGGCACCATGAACTGGAGGGGCTTGGACGCGATGCCGAAGGGGGCGTGCATGTGGCTCGACAGGAAGTCCGCCAGGTCCACCACCACGGGATCCAGCAGGCACTGGTGGATGGGGATGTAGCTCTCGCAGCCGCTCACCCGCACCATGAGGACGAACACGGGGGTCTTGCGCCAGGGCATCATGCCCTGCCCCGCCACGAGGGCCCGGATGGCGTTGAACGGAATCACCAGCTTGCGTCCGATGTACAGCAGGTCCTTGCGGAAGTCCGCGTAGGCGAAAATCCGGTTGGGGCCGCGCATGCCGATGGAGTAGTCCTCAATCCGCACCTGGGCGCCCTGGCCCCGGTAGATGCGTCGATCCACGGGCTTCACGTACTGCCACAGGGGATCGTAGACCCGCTCCCCTTTTGACAGGAACACCCGGGCAAACAGGTTGAACGACCGGGTGCCTTCGGGCAGCTCCATCACCCGGATGACCGCCCGGGGATCGAAGACCGCTGCTGAATGCTCGTCGACCATCTGCCGCTGCTGCTTCCTTTGTCCGCCCGTGGTTCAGGACGGGCATACCTGTTTTCTGAAGCTAAACGTTTTTAAATCCTTTTCCAAGTGCCGGCGAATGAACTGCTCCAGGGCTTCCTCCAGAGGAGCGAGGAGTGCCCCATCCACGTCGATTCGCGCCGCTGCCTCCGGGGAGGACCGATCCAGTCGGGCGAGCAGCCCCACGGCAGCAGCCGGCAGTCGCAGGGGACCGCCACCGCAGGACGTGCATACCACACCGCCCCGGGCCGCATCGAAATACGCGCTCCGGCCCTCCGGCAAAGGCGCGCCACAGATGTTGCAGCCCCCGGTGGATACCGCAAATCCGGTTCTCCGCAGAATGGAGAGGGCACAGGTGATGAACACGGCGCGGGCGCACAACGGCGTGGATCCGGCCAGCGTGGAGATGCCCGCCGCCAGGCCATCGAACAGCCGGGCATCGGGCTCCCCTTCGGGAGTGGCGCCGGCCACCAGTTCCAGCAGGGACGCGGCGGCGGACAGGGCCTCCAGATTCGCGGCGAGGCCCGCATGACTGTGTCGCAGCGTGGTCTCCGTCAACCCGTACAGGCGGCCCTCCCGAGAAGGAGCGGTGAGCAGTGCGTCAAAGAGGACAAAGTATTCGAGGGCCCCCGCAAAGCGCCGCCGGCTGCCCCTTGCCGCCTTGGCCATGGCGCCCACCCGTCCCAGTTCCCGGGTGTACAGGGTGACAATCCGGTCCGATTCCCGATAATTGACAACGCGCAGAAGAAATGCGGGCGAAGACAGCAAGGATGCACCTGCCCTAGACCAGCAGGTTGACCACGGTAAAGTACACCGTCACGCCCAGGATATCGATGGCCGTGGTGACAAAGGGACCCGTGGCCACGGCGGGATCGATGTTGATGCGGGCGAACAGCAGCGGCATGGCCGATGCGAGGAGGGCGGCCATGGTCATCGCCATGGCGGCGGCGGAGCCGATGGACAGCGCCAGGCGGAAGGCCTCGTCAATGCCGTGCAGTTTCCAGAGCCCCACGGCGGCCAGAGCCGCGCCGTAGAGGATGCCCAGCATCAGGCCCACGAGGATTTCGCTGCCGATGGTCCCCCAGAACTCCCGCACTTTGATGCGCCTGGTGGCGAGTCCGCGGACCACCACGGCCAGGGACTGGGTGCCCACGTTGCCTGCCATGCCGATGATCACCGGGATGAACGCGGCAAGCGGCAGAAACCGCGACAGGGTTTCCTCGAACCGGCCGATGACCATGGATGCAATCACGCCACCGGCCAGGGCCGCAGCCAGCCAGGGTGCGCGGTTCAACACCGAGTGCAGGGGCGACAAGTGCTCAAAGCTGTTGTCGCCGGCGCCGGCCATTTTTAAAAAGTCTTCCGTGGCTTCCTCGCTGATGACGTCCACCACGTCGTCCACGCTGATGACACCCACCAGGTGATTCGTCTCGTCCACCACCGGAACCGCCAGAAAATCGTAGCGCATCACGAGCCGGGCCACGTCCTCCTGGTGCTCTTCCGTGCGCACGGACACCACGTTGGGGTTCATGATGGTCTTGATGACCACGCCGGGTTTCGAGGTCACCAGATGCCGCAGGGACAGGACACCGGTCAACGAATTGTGGTCGTCCACCGCGTAGACGTAGAAATACATGTCCACGTCCTCCGCTTCCTGCACCACCTTGATGGCTTCGCCCACCGTGGCGTCCATGTGGACGGCCAGCACCTCGGGGTTCATGATACCGCCCGCACTCTTTTCGTCGTAGCGCAGCAGCTCCTGCACGTCGTCCGAATCTTCCTGGGGCATGGCGGCCATGATGTCCGTGGCCAGCGTCTCGTCCAGTTCGCCCAGCAGGTCGGCCTGGTCGTCGCCGGACATCTCGCAGATGATGGCCACCGCCTTCTTCAGCTCCATCCGGCCCACGAGCTCGGCGGCTTCTTCGGATCGCATATGGCTCAGCACCTCGGCCCGGGCCTCATTATCGTCCACCTGCTCCATGAGCGCGATACGGTCGGTGACGGGGAAATACGAAAACACCTGGGCGAGGTCCGCCGGGTGGATGCGGCCAATCATCTTGCGGATGTGGGTGGTCGCGTTGCGCCGCAACAGCCGTCGCAGGGTGGTCGCGTAGCGGTAGTTTTTCTGTTGCTGCGTCGTCTGCATGGTGAAATCTCCGGCTACAGGTCGCGGCGGACCGCAGCGCAGTCCATTCCCATGGGGGTCTTCGGTGCGATGTTCACACAGGTGTCAAAGGCCGCGATGGCATCGTCGACCGCATCCAGCCGCAGCAGCGTCATGCCCAGCAGGTGATGGGCTTCCTGCAGCCGGTCGCAACCGCCCTCGGTAATGCCGATGGCCTGTTCCAGGTAGTCCCTCGCCTCTTCGTAGCGGGAGGTCAGGTAGCAGACATTGCCCAGCCGGTACAGGCCCACGCAGAACTGGGGCTGGTCGAACAGCGCCCGCTTCAGTGCCTCCTCCGCCAGGTCGTACTGCCCCTGTTCGGTGTAGGCCCAGCCCAGATTGCCGAAGGCCAGCCAGGGAGCCCGGTTCAGTACCTCTCCGGAAGCCTCCTTCAGCGCGGTCACGGCTTCGTCGTACCGCTTCGTGTGGATGTACAGTACGCCGAGGCTGTTCAACGCCTCCACCCGCTTGGCCGCGTCGTCCTTGCGATGGGTCACGGCCGCCAGCAGATGCGTCAGCGCTTCGTCATACTCCCCGCGGCCCAGCCGGATGGTTCCCAGCAGATACTGGGCGTCGTCGTTTTCCGGATTCGCCTCCACCGCAATGGTCAGGTGGCGGATGGCGGCCAGATTGTCGCCGTTTTCATTCCACGCGACATAGGCGGCTTCATACTGCCGGTCGGACTTGCGGATATTCTCCTCAGAAACCTGCGCTGAACCGCACGCCAGGGCCGTCGCGCCGACCAGAACCGCCACAGTCGAATGAAAATGCCGCATGATTCCTCTCCTGAATAAATAGAACTGCCGCGCCGGACCACCTGCCGGTTCGCGCCATCCACCGCAACTTCCTCGTAACAGGTATGGGGGATCGGGTCAAGTTCGCGCCCGGGCCGATGATTGAAAAAATAACAGTAACTACAGCAGGTTAGAAGCTTGTTACTCGGCGCGGAGGGTGTAGGTTTTTGCGAAGTCGGACAGGCGGGAGGCGTCGCACTTGAACTCCGCCGTCAGGCGGTCAATTTTCACCACCTTGTTTTCCACGTGCCCCGTGCCGATCATCAGTGTCAGCACATCGTCCTTTGCGGTGGACAGGCGGCCGGCGCCGAGCTGCTTGCGGGCCGTGACCAGGATGGTGTTGTCGCCCTTCTGCAGCCAGCCGGTGATTTCCTCGATGGTTGCGTTATCGGAGGCTTTGATGACCAGGCGCTCCACCCCGTTCACGGCGATGGTCAGGTCGTACTGCACCCGCTTTCCCGGTCCGGTGGTGGCCAGATAGTAGCGGCCCGAGAGCCCCGCCGCATTGGCATCGCCACCTGCGGCCGCCGCATTCCCGCCGGTCTCCATCACTTTCACCTCATACTGGGGTGCGTCCATGTGGATGTCGCCATTGGCGTCGATCTGCACGGCCTTCACATTCTTGAAGCTCCGGTCCTTCACGCCCGTAATGTCCACGCCGTTCAGAAACAGCTTGCCCGCTGCCAGGGCGCAGGGCGCTGCCAGCAGCACCGCCAGAACCAGAATGACCGCATGTTTTGTCCTCATTGACCGACCTCCATTCTCGTTTTTCCTGCTGTCCATCAGGCGCAGAACGCCGTACGGGTTGGACGTCAGGGGCGCCCGGAAATTCACTTCTTCTTCAACTCTTCGCTCATCCCGATGAGGTTGTACAGCTTCCGCAGGGCCTCCACGTCGTGGAGCTGCAGGTTCTCGGCAACGATGTCGAGGTAACGGTGATCCTTCAACTGCAGGATGCCCCTTTTTACGGAATCCACATCAAGGCCGATCTTGGTGGACAGCTCCAGGGGCGTGATGGCCAGGGTGACGCTCTGCCCTCCCGGATCCTGGTGCTGGGCCAGTCGGATCAGCGTGTTGACAATCTTGCTCTGGGCATCCACCAGCATCATGTTTTCGATGCGATCCTCGGCGGACTGCAGGCGGCGGACCAGCTGGCCGATGAGCTTCAGCCCCACCTCCGGCTGCTGGCGCAGCAACGCACGGAAATCCTCCACCTCGAAGGCGAGCACCCGGCAGCCGCCCAGGGACACAGCGGAGGCGGGCTGGAGCTGGTTGTCGAGGAGAGCGTGCTCCCCGAACATGTCGCCCTTCTTCAGCACGACGATATCCCGCTCGATGTGACGAACCCGTTTAATCAGCCGGACACGGCCTTCCAGAATCATGAACACGGTGGAACAGGGCTCCTCCTCCTGAAAAACCAGCTCGCCGCCGGTATAGCTGCGGCCGAATTTCTCAAACAGTTTTTCCGCGCCCTTGTCTTCCATGTCCATGGGAGCGTCATCTTAGAATACATGCCGGGAAATTGACCATCGGAAACTGCAAAAACCCCGCGGCGCTGCTTTTGCACCTTTGCATCGCCCGGCCGTCGGCGTATTTTCGCGTTCGCATGAATGCTTCGGGACTGCTCATCGCCCTGTTCTGCACCGCCGCCATCGGCATCGGATTCGTATGGGTCATCAAGCTGGAATATCACCTCGGTGCAGGGGTCCGGCCCATCGTGTTGACCGCGGGCCTGCTGGTTGTCGCGGTGTCCGCATTTCTGCCCGGATTCTGGGCCCCGGCCCTGACGGGCATCTTCGGGGGCACCATCGTCTGGGGCGCCACGGAGCTGCCGGACCAGGAACGGCGCGCCCGGGCGGGACACTACCCCGTCAAGCCGACGAGGAAGGCGCCATGATCCTCCAGTGGGACGGTCCTCTTCTCGCCGCGGCCACAGTGGCCACCATCGCCGCGGGCCACACCCTCGTGCGCCGGCTGAACTGGCACTTCGGCACCAGACCCGCCCTCCCGCTCCTCACCGGAGGCATCGCCATCCTCGCGATGTCCCTTTTCGTGGAATCAAACCTGCTCTCGGGGCTGCTGGGCATCGTCGGCGTCACCACCATCGTGGACGGCGTCGAAATCCGCAAACAGGAGCGCCGCATCCGGGAAGGCCGGGCACCCATGAATCCCCGGCGTCCTGTGACGACGCGGTGATTGCGGGTTGCCGCGTGCACAGCGAAACATGAGTCCGAAAGGCAAGGAATTGTTTGTAATCGCACAGAAGTGTGTTAGAGAAGCGCCACACACACGGCGTCGCCCGGTCGATGCCGGCCAAGTCATGCTCGAATCCTCTGGTTTCCAAGCCTCACTTGGCAAATAGCACATTTCACCCGGACTGGAGTCGACCGTGTCGACGGGGTGAATGACAGGAGTTCCATATGTCTTTTGAAAACCTCGGCCTCGTGCCGGGACTGCTCCGCGCCGTTGCGCAGAAGGGGTATACCGACCCCACACCAATTCAGTTGCAGGCCATTCCCGCGGTACTGGAAGGTCGCGATGTGATGGGAGGCGCCCAGACCGGCACCGGAAAAACCGCTGCCTTCGCGCTGCCCGTGCTGCAACTGCTGCACGAACGCCGCTCCCACGACCGGCGTCCCCGGGCACTGGTGCTGACTCCCACGCGGGAGCTGGCTGCCCAGGTCCACGACAGCTTCGACACCTACGGGAAGGAGCTGCGTCTGCGGACGGCGGTCATTTTCGGCGGCGTGAACATCAACCCGCAGATCGAACGCCTGAAAAAAGGCGTGGATATCCTGGTGGCGTGTCCCGGCCGCCTGCTCGACCATGCAGGACAGAAAACCGTCGACCTCTCCGCCGTGGAAATCCTCATTCTCGACGAAGCAGACCGGATGCTGGACATGGGCTTCATCCACGACATCCGGCGGGTACTGAAGCTATTGCCGCCCCGGCGCCAGAACCTGATGTTCTCCGCTACATACAGCGACGAAATCCGTGAGCTGGCCAATGGTGTGCTGCACCAGCCGGCGCTGGTGGAAGTGGCGCCACGCAATACGGCCGCCGAAACCGTCAATCAGGTGGCGCATCCCGTGTCAAAAGGCAGGAAGGCCGAAATGCTGGCCCATCTTGTTGTTTCCGGCGACTGGCGACGGGTGCTGGTGTTCACGAAAATGAAGCACGGCGCCAACCGGCTGGCCCAGTATCTGGTGAAGGAGGGAATCGGGGCGGCGGCCATTCACGGCAACAAGAGCCAGTCCGCCCGCACGAAAGCCCTGGCGGATTTCAAGAACGGAGACGTGCGCGTGCTGGTGGCCACGGATATCGCGGCCCGGGGACTCGATATCGATCAACTGCCCCACGTGGTGAATTTCGAGCTGCCCCATGTGCCCGAGGACTATATCCACCGCATCGGCCGCACGGGTCGCGCGGGTGCCAGCGGAGAGGCGGTGTCCCTGGTCACGCAGGAGGAGCAACCCCTGTTCGCGGCCATCGAGCGACTGCTCAGGAAACACATTCCGGTTCAAACGGTTCCGGGTTTCGAGGCGGACTTTTCTCTGGAGGCCCACCGCACGGCTCACGGACGACCGCCGGCCAACAGGCCGTTGCCGAATCGGCCGACGCCCCCGCGATCGCCGGCGCCATCGGAAAATGCCAGCCCGGCTTCCAGAAACCGGCGCCGTCGACGTCGCTTCCGTCCATCGGGACCGGTGGCGGATGCTGCCCGCTGAAGCGGCGTTGGAATGATTTCCTGTAAATTGAAAGGCGACAGCAAATGATGACACTCGATAGATTGAACTCCGGATTTTTTCAACTGGCGCTGGCGGAGCCGGTCCAGAAGGCACTGGTGGAGGCCGGGTATGAAACGCCCACGCCGATTCAGGCGCTCACGATTCCGCATCTGCTGAATGGCTGTGATGTGGTGGGACAGGCCCAGACCGGCACAGGCAAAACCGCTGCCTTCGCCCTCCCGCTTCTGTCGCGCATCGACATGGGCAGGCGCACCGTACAGGTGCTGGTGCTGACGCCCACGCGGGAGCTGGCCATCCAGGTGGCCGCCGGATTTGAAAAGTACGCCTGCCACATCCGCGGGTTCCGGGTGCTGGCCCTCTGCGGCGGTCAGGAATTTGATGGCCAGTTGCGCGCACTGAAATCCGGTGTTCACGTGGTGGTCGGAACCCCGGGGCGCATCATGGACCACATGCGACGGGGCACCCTGTCCCTTGACACGTTGGCCAGCATCGTTCTCGACGAAGCGGATGAAATGCTGAAGATGGGCTTCATCGACGACGTGGAGTGGATTCTGTCCCATGCGCCGCAGGACAGGCAGACGCTGTTGTTTTCGGCGACCATGCCGCCGGCCATCCGGAAGATCGCCGCCCGCCACCTGAAAAACCCGCAGGAAGTGATCATCGAATCGCGCACCACCGCTGCGGTGTCCATCCGACAGCGCTACCTTGTGGTCCACGGCTCCGGCAAGGCGGAGGCCCTCGCCCGGATTCTGGAAAACGAAGATCACAACGGCGTTCTGGTGTTTGTGAAAACCCGGGTGGCCACCGTGGATGTGAGCGAAAAGCTCCTCGCCCGCGGATATCCGGTCTGCGCCCTGAACGGGGACATGTCCCAGTCCCTGCGGGAACGCGCCGTCCAGCGGCTGAAGTCCGGTCACCTCGATATCATCGTGGCGACGGATGTGGCCGCCCGCGGTCTGGATGTGGAACGCATCAGCCACGTGATCAACTTCGATTCGCCCAACGACGCGGAGACCTACGTACACCGCATCGGTCGCACCGGTCGCGCCGGTCGCAGCGGTGAGTCCATCCTGTTTCTCAATCCCGCTGAGCGGCGGGTTCTGCAGAATATCGAGCGGGCCACAAGGCAGCCCATCGAGCCCATGGAAGTTCCCTCCATCCGCACCATCAACGAAAACCGGATCCGGCGGTTCAACGACCGGATCACCGAAACGATGCAGACAAAGGACATCTCCTTTTTCCGGAAACTGGTGGACGACTACTGCGCAAAGAACGACGCGGTCCGCGAAGACGTGGCGGCCGCCGTGGCGCATATCCTGCAGGGAGATGTGCCCATGCTGCTGCAGAAACCGGCCGCCGACCAGAAACCGGTTTCGAAGAAGAAGAAAGCCAACGACCAGCGTCCTCCCCATAAGAAATCAAAGCGCCAGGGACACCGTCGTCGTCCCGCCGCCTGACCAGTTCCTCAATGATTCCGCGCTCCCCGGATGGGCTGCCCCGGTGTGAAGCCCCGGTGTGAAGACCCGGATGGAGGAACGCCTTTTCCCGTCGGTCAATCGCGCTCGATGAGCAGAACGAACACCAGCCAGGCAACCGCCGTCATGACCATGAGCTGGATGACCAGTGACCGGAGGCTGAAATGAAAACCCGATGGCGGCGCTACATCAGCAATCCGGTTGTCGGATGAATACTGATCATCCCTTTCTTCATCTTCACCATCATCTTCACTATCATCTTTACTATCATCTTCACTATCATCTTCTTCCGGCTCTCCACGGCGGTGCGTCGGATCCATGAAAATGGGAAACTTTTCGTTCCTGAGGAGTTCCGACGCCCGCCCGGCCAACTCGGACGGCACCTGGACGCGCACACCGATGGCGATGCCACCCAGGAAGCTGATGCTGACCGTGTGTGCGTCGGCAATGAACACAGGAATGTCTTCACTGTCGAGCTTCACTCTGGCCAGTTCAGCGGCGATGACCGTTTCGTATGTCGCGACGGTTACGTAGCCATCCGGCATGCTGGCTCCTTCCATCCGGAAAGGAACGGATTCCTCATCCGATGTGGTCAGAGTCTACCACCAAACCCGGCGTATGACCTGTTTCCCGTTCTTCTGCGGGTCGCCGTTCTTCCGCGGCGGAGATTCGGTGCCCTGAAGGTCCGCAATCCCCTGGTGTGACCGGACCTCGAACGCCCCGGTGTCAGGGGACTTCGACGAGGAGGACGTTGTCGAGGTAGACGGGGCCGGTCTCGGCGCCCATGTTGAAGAAGATGGCCGCGTTGTCGTCGCCCTCGCCCATTGTGAAGTTCACCACCTGCACCATGGGCTCGGTGGAGAGAATGAAGCTCGACGACCCGTGGGTGGTCCAGGGATCCGCCTGGTGCTGCACACCCGCGGAGAGACCTCTTGGTGCGTCGGACCAGGCCTCGAAGAGCAGCGCGTAGCTGACTCCCGCCTCCAGTGCCGGCAGGTCATACAGGAACTGCACATCCCAGGCCACGTCGCCGCCGTCCGCCACGTCGATGCCGGCTACCCCGCCCTCCACGGCCACCGCGGCCGTCCCGCCGCCGAAGTTCTGCCGCCAGCCCGTGGTGCCGTCTTCAAAGTCGCCGTTGGCCAGCAGGTTGTCCCCGAGCCCGGTCGGATCGAGGGTCAGCACGGACGTGTCGGTGGAAAACAGCGCATCCGTCAACGCCGTATTCCAGCTCGACGTGTCCTGATCCCACACGCCGAAGCCGGACTTGTACTCCCAGTAGCACCAGGCAAAGCCCGCGTCCTCGGCGAACCGGGCGACCGCGTTGGTCCAGCGGGCCCGGGAATCCATGTCCGCCGCGCTGAAGGCGCCGAACTCGCCCATGAACACGGGCACGTTGTGGTCATCCGCCCACGTGAGCACGGTGGTCATCGCGTTGCGCAGGGCCAGCTTTTCGAGATACGCGCCGTCCCAGGTGGTGCCGAGCCATGCGTCGGCGCCGTCCACCCAGCTCGCTCCCTGATGGGTGAACGAGAAGGGTTCATAGTAGTGAAAAGTGAAAATGAGGTTCGGATCGTCGGGGATCACGAGCTTTGACATGCCGCCGATGCCGCCCCACTCCGCTGTGCCGACCACCACGGCCCGGGTGGGATTCGTTTCCCGGATCACGTCCAGCGCATCCACGAGGTAGGTATTCCACAGCTCCGCGGTCAGTGAATCGTGGGGTTCGTTCATGATTTCAAATACCAGCGATGCGGGCCGGTCCTGATAGCGCGTGGCGATCTGTTCCCACATGGCGAGAAACTGATCGCGCCTTGCTTCCGCGTCGATGAAGAATTCGTCGTGGTGGTGCATGTCGAGGACGACGGTCATGTCCGCGTCCTCCGCCCAGTCCAGCAGGTCGTCCACCACGGTAAAGAAGGCTTCGTCAATCGTGTAGGGCGCCGTGGAGAGCGCCCGGGTTTCCCAGCGGGCGGGCACGCGGATGGTGTCAAAACCCTGATCCGCGAGGCGCGCGATGTCCGTCTCATCGCAGAGTACACCCCAGTCCATGTCCGGCGCTTCGAGCCAGTTGCCCAGATTCACGCAGTGATCCATTCCGTCCACCAGATCGAACATGGCGGACCGATCACCGTGATCGTCGGTGTCGCTGTCGGTGTCCGAATCGCTGTCACTGTCCGTGTCACTGTCGGTGTCGGCGTCGCTGTCGCTGTCCGTGTCGGTGTCACTGTCACTGTCCGTGTCGCTGTCGGTGTCGGCATCGCTGTCGCTGTCCGTGTCGCTGTCCGCGTCGGCGTCACCCTCTGTGCCGTCCGCGTCCGAACAGGCGGCGGCAAAAAGGAATGTCACTGCCAGCATCAGGAATCTCATTGAAATGATCATTGTTCCGCTCCTTTGTCCCTGAGGTTGTACTGCAGTTACAGTGGCAGAAGAACACCGCTCCGGTTCAAGGAAGGGATTGTGTACATGGAAGCGACAAGAAAAAGACAAATGTGTATGATGTTCTGGGCACACCAACCATTTGAGGCATTTCAATGAATACCACTCCACTTCGCGGCATGTTCTACGGGGGCGACCATGCGGGAACCTCCTGCGACATCGCCGTTCTGGCTTCGGGCCTCGACATCCGCATTGACGGGCGCACCGAGGCGACCATCAGTTATTCGGACATGGCCGTTTCCCTGGCGGGAACCGACGACCGATATCTGAAGTTCGACGGCCGCAGTTTCGGCGCCCCCGTGTGCGTGCAGACCGGCAACCGGGACATCGCGAATGCCATCCGGGCCGTGGCCCCTCCTTCCCGGGTGACGGATCAACTGGACGCCCTGTCGTCAAAGCGGACGCGCAGGGCCGTGGGACGGCAGTCGGTCATCCTCGGGGCCGCGGCGCTCATCGGCATTTTTGTCCTGGCCCTCTATCTCGCCTTCGATCCTGCGGTAAAGGCCG
This sequence comes from Deltaproteobacteria bacterium, assembly GCA_029565915.1. Lineage (GTDB taxonomy): Bacteria > Myxococcota_A > Polyangia > JAAYKL01 > JAAYKL01 > JAKQNG01. The sequence continues at coordinate 18,535 of JAKQNG010000170.1, read as the reverse complement.
TGGTGTCCCACATTCCCGTGGAATGGGAGGAGGAGCTGGGCCGATCCCAGGCGGCGGCCATCCTCGAACAGACCGACACCTGCTCCGACGAAGAGTTGAACGCGGCCGTGTCGGAGATCGGCGGCCGGCTGGTGGCGGGCATGGGAAAGACACCCTTTGCCTGGAATGTGAAGGTGATCGATTCACCGGAAGTCAACGCCTTTGCGCTGCCGGGCGGATACGTATTCATCAACCGGGGCCTCATCGAGGCGTCCGATTCCCCGGAGGAAGTGGCCGGCGTGCTGGCCCACGAATTCCAGCACGTCCTCGCCCGTCACGGCATGAAGAACGTGGCGGCCCAGATTGGCCTGCGGGTGGTGCTCTATTCGCTGGTCGGCGATGCCCAGGCGGTGCAGGGATTCATGCTGGACAACATGGCGGCACTGGCGGGAATGAAGTTTTCCCGTTCCCAGGAAACCGAAGCGGACCGCGGCGCCGTGCGGCTGGCCCGCCGCTCGCACATCGATCCGGAAGGGTTTCTGAAGTTCATGAAAAAGCTCGAACAGAAAGAAGGTTCCGTGCCCGCCGGTCTCGCCATCCTGTCCACCCATCCGGACACCGGCAGCCGCATGGACGATATCCGCGACCTGATCGCGCAGAAGGGACGGGGAACCGTGAAGCCGTTTTCGTCGGATTGGACAAAAATAAAAAAACAGTGTTCACCCATCCGGTTTTCAGACCCGGATTCCCTGCCCGATTAACCGGAGGAGTACCCCATGCATCAATTGACCCTCATTCTGGCCGCTGCTGCCTTATCGGTCAGGTCCGCAACGAGCTGGGCGAGTACGCGAAGGCACTGGACGCATATACGCGCTATCTCGAAGAAGGTGGCCCCTCCGTCCCCGGGGAGCGCCGCGCCCACATAGTTTATTGCGGCCCCTGCTGCCCCTTCGCCGATTCCTTGCGCCGGGTTTCTTGTGGACATACACTTGCCCCATCAACTGAACAGGAGGTCCTCATGAAAAAAATACTTGTTGCTGCTGCACTGCTTGCATCCCTGCTCGTCGCGACGACGGTGTCGGCCCAGGCCACCACGAAAATGGCCGTGGGCGGCTATCTGGGCGCCGGCTTCTCCTTTGCGGCGGGTGACGGTCCCGAAAACTACGTCGGAGCAGATCGCGACGACCGCACGGGCAAGTTCTCCGGCGCCATCGGCGCCTACTTCGATTACTACTTCATCCCCATGCTCGGCATCGAGGCGGGCCTCGGCTTCATCAGCCAGGGCGTCCACTGGAAGGACGACGACGTCTTCATGAAGGTGCGCCATTTCTACATGGAGCTGCCGGTGATGGCCAAGCTGAACATCAAGAACTTCCATGTGGCGGCAGGCCTTGCCTTCTGGTTTGCCCTCTCCGGGAAGACCTCATTCGATATCGGTATCGCGGACGACGAGGACACCTGGAGCGGCGACGACTGGGACTATTTCCACCGGGTGAACCTGGGCTTCAAGTTCCAGGCCGGCTATGCCATTCCGGTGGGCCCCATCGCCATCGTGCCGGGCCTCCAGTGGAACATCCACCTCGTCAACGACCTGAACCGGCCCGAAATCGATGACGACGTACCGGGCGACATCGACAATTCGGACTACCGCTCCCGCTACAACGCCCTCCTGCTCACCTGCTCCGTCGAATGGGGCTTCTGACCGCCGTTCGCCGATCCGGTTGACACCTGCAATGGTATAATTATTATATCTTCATGGAGTTTGAATTCGATCCCGACAAGTCGGCCACCAACACGGCAAAGCACGGGATCGATTTTGTCTCCGCCCAGGCGCTCTGGTCCGATCCGAAACGGGTGATTGCCGCGGCAAAAACCACCGACGAACCCCGATTCGCCATCATCGCCGAGATCGACGGACGCCTCTGGACCGGCATTTTTACCGTCCGCGAAACCCGGATCCGGATGATTTCCGTGAGGAGGGCAAGAAATGAAGAAAAAGAAATCTACCATCAGCGCACAGGAATTTGACCGCCTGTTCGACAGCGGCGCGGACATGACGGCCCATCTGGACTGGGCGTCCGCAATACGCCCCGGCCTCGATCAGCGACGGGTGAACGTGGACTTTCCCGTCTGGATGATCGAACAACTGGATCAGGAAGCCCGGAGGGTCGGTGTGACCCGTCAATCGGTCATCAAGATGTGGATTGCGGAACGGCTGAAAGACCAGCAGCATCCGGCGTGATGCCCTGCTCCGTCGAATGGGGCTTCTGACCGCCCGGCCATTTCCTCCTTGAGAATCAAGCCCCCCTGCATATAATCCGGTTTCAACAGCAATAGAATTTCTGTCCATCGAACAAGGAGCCTTCATGAAAATCCCGCAGCTGTTTATCGCGGCGCTGACCGTCCTTTTCCTGTGCGGCACGGCCGCTGGCCAGACCACCGACGCCTGGGGCGATCCCCTTCCCCCGGAACCGCAGCCGGACCCTGCAGCGGAACCCGGATTGGATGCCACCGCCCAGCCGGCCCCTCAGCCCGCTCCTCCCCCGGAAGAAGAACCGGACACCAACGGCAGCCTGAAGGAAGAGAAGGACACACCCTACCACCTGGTGGGCGCCCGCTTCCGCTGGGTATTCGTCCCCAAGTGGTTTGTCAGCATGTTCGGCGTCGACATCCAGACCGCCAACCGGCCCATGGTCAGCAATCTGGGCGGCGGCGTCGAATACACCTATCGCAAAAACAATTTTGACATCACGGCGGCCTTCTGGGGCGTCCAGCTCGACTGGGAAGAACCCATCTACTTCAAGGCCAAGAACGAACCCGACCGCAGCTGGACCGAGGTGACCAACGGCATGTCCGCCCTGCTGCTCACCGCCGACTTCATCTGGTCCTCCCCCATCCGGGACTGGGTGGCCATCACCTACGGCGTGGGCATCGGCTTCGGCTTTCCCATCGGCGGCGACATCGTCGAAACGGAAGCCTACCCGGACGGCGACGGCTACCTGCGCCCCTGCAACGGTCCTTACAACCCGGCCACCTCCGATGGTGTGGATGCCTACTGCGAAGGGGATGGCGAATACGGCGAAGTGTACGACAAGCTGAAAATCGTTCCGTGGATCAACTTTCTGCTCGGCGTCCGGTTCAAGCCCCACGAGCACATCGCCATCTACGTGGACGGCGGCTTTGGCGTCGGCTTCCAGATGGGCCTGCGCGGCGGCTACATCTTCTGACCAAAAACCTTTCGCCCGCCCCCCGGTTTTCCTGTAATTTGTCCCATATGAATACAGGTTCCCACATTCCCGCCTATCTGCTCTGCGAGCGATTCGCAAAGGACCAGATGGTGCTGAACCTGTATCCCCCCGACGAACAGGGCGTGGGCCTGCTCGCGGACACGGCCCGGCAGGTGGTCCTTGTGCAGCGGAACTCCCTGCGCCACGAACCCGCCGCGAAACACACCATTGCGCGCCTCATCGCGTCCGCGGAGGCCCTCCCCTTTGCGCCGGGCACGTTCGATATCGTTCTGTGCCTTGCGCTGCCGTTTGATCGGCCCGGTTTCGATCTGGAAAAGGAAATCCACGCCCTGCGGCAGCAGGTGAACCCCGCGGGCTTCTGCGCGATCCTCTGCCCCAACCGGGAAACCGTTCCCCCGGGATCTCCGGGGAGCCGCCACATTCCCGAGTTCCTCGACCTGGAACGCGCCCTGCGACGGTTCTTTCCCCACATCACCATGTTCGCCCAGCAGCCCCTGTTCGGCGCCACCCTGTCGCCCCTGGGACGCCGCCCCTCCGGCGAAGCGCCCCTCCTGGACGACCGGATGCTCCCCGAAGACGGGGAGACCCCCGACTTCTTTCTCGGCCTGTGCGCCACCCGCTATCGGAAATTCGATGACACGACCATTGCCCAGCTGCCTTTCCGGCCCGTGGCCGAAGGATTCCGCGCCCAGATGGAGCGGTTCGAGGGCACCATCTCCCTCATCCAGAAGGAAAAGAATGCGCGGGATCGCCGGATTGAAGAACTGCTGCGCAGCGCGGACGAGCTGAACGACCGATTGGCGAAAACCGAGCTGGAGATGCAGGAAAAGACTGCCCTTGCGGCAAAGGTCACCTGGCTGGGCGGCGAGCTGGCCCGCCGGGACGAGGCCCTTCGCGAGGTCGAAAAGAAATTCGAAGAGCAGTCCGTCCGCGCCATCGAGCTGGAAAACGAGGTGGCCCGGGCCCGCCGTTCGGAGCGCCGCCTCGAGCAGCAGATCGCCGAGCTGGAGCGACGCCTCACCCAGGACCTGACGGATCGGGAGGACAGCGAAAAGCAGCTCGAAGCCCTCCACGGCCAGATGCACGAAGCCCAGGTGGAATTGAAGGCGCGCGTGCGGCAGCTCGACGACGCGGTGGAGCAGATTGCCGCAAGGGAGGCGGAGCTGGAAGGGTTGCGCCGGGAATCGGCCGAACTTCGCCACGAGCTGGTTGCCCAGAAGGAACAGAACCGGATCCTCTCCATCCGCTCGTCGGACATGAACAGCAACGACAGCATCATCCGCGCGCTGGAGGCGGAGCTGGAGCGCACCCGCACCCTCATGGCCGCCGAAAAGAAGCGGCTGGAGCAGGCCCTGGAAGAGGAGCACGCCCACCTGCTCGACGAAATCGCCCAGAAGGACGAATCGCGGCGGGAGGTGCACCGCCTGGAGCTGCGCATCCGGGAGCTGGAACTGGCCATGGCGGACAGCCGCACCCACCGGGAATCGCGGGACGAGGACATCGCCACCTGTGCCGAGCGGATTGAGGTGCTCCAGGCCGAAAAGCGGGAGCTGCTGACCCTGAAGCGGGAACACGAAAAGACCATCGACGAGCTTTCCCACTCGGTTCGCGAAAAGGGTGATGAATTACAACGGCAGGAGCACGCCATCGAGCTGCTCACCGCCCGGGCGAAGGAATCCGAACAGCGCGCTGCTGCCCTGCAGAACCGGCTTTCGGCGCTGGAACAGGAGCTCTCAAAGGCGGAATCCCTGTCGCGGAACGCCCAGTTCAGCTCGGACAGCCTTGCCCAGCTCCAGTCCCGCTACAACGAATCGCAGCAGCAGGTGATGAAGCTGCGCGGCGAGCTGTCCGACTGTGAAACCCGGTACATGGAGCTGGAAGTGAAGGCGCTGCGCCTCGAACAACTCGAAGAGCGCTACCGGGCCGCGTTCGATCAGATTGACGTGCTGCAGCGCGAAATCGAGGAACTGCGTCCGGAAGCGGCGCTGGCCCGGACCCTGCGCAAGCGGGCGGAACAGGCGGAGTCCCTCCACAACGAAGGACGGGTGGAGCTGGATGGGGCCCGACGGGAGCTGGAGGACGCGAAACAGACCATTTCCCGCATGGAGGGAGATCTGTCCGCGGCCATGGAGGCCCTGGCCGAGATCGAAGAAGGGGCCGACGCCCGGGTCCAGGGCGCTGCGGAGCGCATCAAGGCCATGAAGTCGGAAATCCTGCGGCTCAGGCGCGAAAATGAGGCGGAGCTGCTGCTGGTCAAAGAGGATCTGGAAACCGAGCTGCGCCTGGCCGCCCGATCCCTTGATCAGAGCAAGCAGGAAATCTGGGAGCTGCGCGAAGAGGTGACCCGGCTGCAGGCCCAGTCCGCCGCCAGCGCGGCCCTGTCAAAGGAAGAGGGCATCAATGCCGATTTCCAGAGCACCCTGCTGGAACAGGAATCCCTCATCCTCGAACTCCAGGAAGAACGGCGTAAACTGCGGAGGGACACCGAAAAGCTGGAGCGCTCCCTGGAGGTGCGGCGCCGGAACATGCGGATTCTTGCGGCCATCCTGCGCCGGGAGCACCTGGAGAATCGGCTGCTGAAGGCAGGTGGCGAAGACATCCCCGCCCTCGACCTGCGCTCGCTCATCGCCGCAGAGGGCGGCGATGTGGAAGGCGACAACCTGGATTTTCTGGAAGAGCCGCCAGCTGAACCGCCGGCCGCAGCCATCGTCACCGCCCAGGACGACGCCATCGTAGATGCCATCATGGAGAGCGTGCTTGTCCGTGGGGACAAGGAGTCTTCCACGGTGGTGGAAACGCTCCCCGATCCGGAAGACAGAAAAAAGTAGCCGTCACCGGGTTTTCCGGCCGATCAATTGGGCTTGACAGTCCGTCGCGGTCGTGTAAAACCGCCTTCGCCTTTCGAGGCTCTGCGAAAGTGGCGGAACTGGTAGACGCGCAGGCTTCAGGTGCCTGTGTCCGCTAGGATGTGGGGGTTCGAGTCCCCCCTTTCGCAATGCAAGAACCCGCAATCAGGATGCTGATGCGGGTTTTTCATTTTCCGGCAGGCCAGGCGGTCGCTTCATCGATGAGAAAGTTGGGAATGTCATCTTCCACCCGGTAGAGGAGGGCGCAGGTGCGGCAGACGAATCCCTCGGGATCCCGCACGGATTCCAGTGGTCCTCTGCATTTGGGACAGGCGAGGATGGCGAGCAGGGATGAGTCGATGGGCATGGTCGGGCTCCTTGTTGATCGGCCCGGCCAATGTATGCAAAGCACTGCAAAAAGTCGACTCCAAACCATCCCGCGGCTAGAATCGCCCCATGACGGAACCGACCCCATCCTGCCCGAAATGTGGCGCGCCGCGCAGCGGAGAATCCTGCCCGAAGTGCGGCCTGGTGTACGACCGGTTCCGGCCCGGATGTCTTGATGAGTCCGTTCCTGCCCCACTGGTGGCACTGTGGGACAACGTCGTTGCAGAATGGTCTGACCGGGGCGCCCACGCGACCTTTGTAGAGCATGCCCTTCGGTCGGGGCATGCGGGTTATGCCGCAGCCTGTTACCGCCGCCGGGGAGACGACCCGCTCTCAAAAGAACAGCTCGAGCGCCTGACCGCCCGCCTGATGGTGGATCTGGACGAATCCCGGACCCGGGGCCCTCTGGCGGTGTCTGCCCTGCGCCGGCGCTTTCTGGCGGGGTTCCTCGTCGCCGCAGCAGTGGTGCTGGTGCTCATCCTCCTCCATTCCGCCCCTTGAACGTGCACCCTTCCTTCCACTGGGAAAATTTCCATTTTTTTCGTGTTCACCCCGTCCTCTTCCGGTCTAGTATTGCTCATCACTTCCGACGACACCCATGCAAATCGATTTTGAAAAGCGCGAAATTCAGTTGAAGATGGTGTACTACGGGCCGGGCCTGTCGGGGAAAACCACCAACCTCGTGTACATCCACCGCCGGGCGGCGCCCTCCAGCCGGGGTCGCCTCATGACCCTTGAAACCAAAGACGATCGGACGCTGTTTTTCGACCTTCTGCCCATGAGTTTTGAAACCCAGTCGGGCATCACCATCGCCCTCAAGGTGTTCACCGTTCCCGGCCAGGTGATTCACAATGCGACGCGGCGGCTGGTGCTGCAGGGCGCCGATTCCGTCGCCTTCATCGCGGATTCACAGGTTTCGGAAACCGCCGCGAACCGGGATTCGTTTTTGAACCTGAAAAAGAACCTCGAAGAAAACGGGCTCGATATCAAGGGCATGCCCCTCGTCATCCAGTTCAACAAGCGCGACCTGCCCAACATCCGGCCGGACAGCGAAATCGAGCAGCTGGCCGCCAAGGGCCGGGAGCCGGTGTACAAGGCCGTGGCCACCACCGGCGAAGGCGTCATTGAGACGTTTTTCGGCCTCCTGAACCTGACGTGGAAGCGACTGAATGCATGGCATGACCTCGAAGGAAAATTCAAAGTAGACGGCAACATGGTCATCGACGCCCTGAAGCGCCAGATGTCTGTCGATATCGAGTGATGAGCACGATTGATCCCATTGAACCGACCTTTACCACCACGCTCGAAGAGCTGGTCGACATCGACACCCTGGGCGAGGTGTTTGAAAACTTCCTGCAGATTTTCAACGTGCCTCTGCGCCTGTTCAACAACAACGGCGATCTGGTGCTGGAGCGGACCGTCGAGAACCCGGCCTGTGAGCACCTCAACACCCAGCCGGGCACCCGCGGCCAGTGTCTCGTCATCCGCCAGCGGGTAAAAATGCTCAACCCGAAGCAGGAAGGCCTGGCGCCGGTCACCGTGCCGTGTTTCTGCGGGTTCGAGTACCAGGTGTTTCCCATTGTGTTTCAGTCCAAGCTGCTGGGCAAGCTGGCCATCGGTCCCTATTTTCCAAAGCACCTGGAACGGATTCCGGGTGAAGTGATGAAAATCGAGCCCCGCCTCGCCACGGAGCCCCTGCGGGACGCCTACAGCCGGCTGCACCGCTATTCGGCCGAGCGGATGCTGCGGTTCGGCCTCACCGTCCGGGCAACGCTGGACTGCATTTTCTTTGCCGTGCACAAGAGCAACGTCACCAGCGACATGCACATGGCCATGGTGCGAGAATCCTACCGGGAAATCGCCGATAAAAACCGCCGGTTGGAAGAAATTGCCGAAGAGCGGCGGGAGTTCGATCGCCGGAAATCCAACTTTCTGGCCATGGTGAGCCACGAGCTGCGCACGCCGCTCACCTCCATTATCGGTTACAGCGACATGCTCACGGAAGGCATCGCCGGCGAATTGGCGGACGAGCAGCGGCAGTTCATCGGCACCATCAAGAACAAGGGTGACGAGCTGTTGAAGGTCATCAGCTCCATCCTCGATTTTTCCCAGATCGATGCGGGACGCCTCGATGTGAATCCGGCGCCCAGCCACGTGGAAGACCTCATCGAAGCCGCCCTGAAGCGCAACCGGGAAGTGGCCGCCCGGCGGGGTGTGAAAATCTCCGTCCACGTGCCGGCGGGCATGCCCACCGTGCAGATGGATCCGGAAAAGATGGTCACCGCGGTGTCACACCTGGTGGACAACGCCATCAAGTTCAGCGCCCCGGGTGCGCTGGTGAAAATCACGTCGCGCATCGTCGCATCGGACGAATCCGACACGGAAGAAGACGGATTCGGCTTTGTGCTGATGGCATCGCCGGACATGCTGGAAATCTCTGTGGAGGATTTCGGCATCGGCATCGACACGGACGATGTGGAGTCGCTCTTTGCGCCGTTTGTGCAGGCGGACCAGTCCTCCACCCGGGAGCACGGCGGGGCGGGCATGGGCCTCGCCATCGTCAAGCACTACGTGGAAGCCCACGGCGGTCGGATCCACGTTCAGTCCCGCAAGGGCGAAGGCAGCAACTTCACCGTCCGCATCCCGATCCTCGACCAGCCGCACTGAGCGCAGATTATCGTCGCCGCGAAGTCCTGAACACAGGAGACCCGGCCCGGCGTGCGGAAGTCATCGAAACGCATTCATGGGGTCAATAGTGCCGGGAGGGAGCCCTCCCGGGCGGACAGGCACGCGACGCCGCCGCCGTCCATGGCGCCGATGCAGCGATTGCAGTGATCGCAGTCCGAAGACGTCGCAAGGGCTTTCTGAAGTCGCTGGACAAACGCGGGGTCCCGGACCGTGGCGCGACCGATCTGCACAAATGCGCATCCCGCATCCAGGGCCTGTTGCGCGTCCGCAGCGGAGGTGATGCCGCCGATGTATACAACGGGAATGGACACCTCCTCCGCGATTGCCCGGGCACCGTCCAGCAGGAACACGGATTTGAAGGGATAGTACTGGACAAACAGGCGGCCGAAGAAGAACAGCCCCATCTTTATCAGCCACTCGGACTGGTTGGCCACCATCTCCTTCACCGGCAACTTGCCCCGCAGCATCAGAAAGGGTGTCTTTGCCGTAAATCCGCAGGAGGGAATGAGCGCCGAGGCACCGGCCTGTTCAAAGGCCCGCGCGATGGACAGTGCATCTTTCAGCACGAGGCCGCCTTTCATGCCGTCCATCTGGTTCATTTTTACAAGGATGGGAAAGTCCGGGCCCACGGCCGCCCGCACCGCCCGAATCACATCGACGGGAAACCGCAGCCGGTTCTCCAGCTTTCCACCCCATTCATCCGTTCGTCGATTCGTCCACGGGGACAGAAACTGACTCAGCAGATATCCGTGGCCCGCATGAATTTCTACGGCGTCAAAGCCGGCCTCCTTTGCCCGGCGTGTGGTGTCTGCAAAATCAGTCGTCGTTGTGCAGATCTGCTCTTGTGTCATTTCGTCGCAAATGGACAGGCGGAACAGGCAGAGTTTGCGGGATGCGCCGATGGGTCTCTTCCCGGTCACCCGGGGGCTCGAAAAGAAACCGCAGTGCACCAGTTGGAGGGACGCGCGGCCGCCCTCTTTGTGCACGGCATCGGTCAACCGCTGCAGTTGCCCGACCAGCTCATCGCGCATCCACAGCTCATGGCCGAAGCACCGGGCGTCCTTTGATACGGCGCAGTATCCCACCGTGGTGAGTGCGCACCCGCCGGCAGCCAGATCCCGATGGTGGGCAATCAGGGCGTCGGTGACGTTTCCGCCCTGAGCCATGCCTTCGAAACAGCCCGCCCGGATGAACCGGTTGGGCAGGGTGAGGCCGCCGATGCGGCCGCGTGCAAACAGTTCGCTCATAACACCTTTTCCATTCTCCGCCGAAAATCTGTGATGCAGCGGTTTTCGATGTCGATCATGCGTGCAACAGCCTGCGAAAAGTCATTCTGCACCGCCAGAAACAATCCGTGGCCCAGGACCACCGCCCCGCCGCTGTCGGCGACTGCCGGTGGCACCGTCCGGTACAGGCCGTGCGCACCGCCGCCCACTTCGCCACAGACCAGGGGAATACCGCCCACGGTCCGTTTTGCGGGGCAGGCGGTAAAACATGCGTCTCTTGTGGCGCAGTCTTCTTCGCAATGCAACGACGAGATTACGGCGAATTTTGGATGGCCGTGGAGGACTCCGTCGCATCGGGCTTTCCGGACGATGCCCAGATGGGCGAGGTATTCGCTGGACGCGGTGATGGTGCCGCCACTGTCGTCCAGTGGACACGGATCGATGCATCCGTCCAGTTCGTCGAGGGCCGCGCCGGTCTGCGAAATATACAGGATGCCGTCGTGGACAAACGAGATATTGCCGAAACACGAATCCACGAGGCCGCATTCCACCGTGAGCCGCCCCGCCTCCACCATCGCAGAGATCACCTGCGACGCACGGTCAAACGGACCCCTTTTTTGAACGGACGGACAGACCAGCGGACGAACGGACGGCAGGACCCGGGACAGGGTGTCCGTCAGGGCCGGGGACATGGCACCGCTTGATGCGGCGGTCAGGCAGTCAGTCATGAACTTGACATAAACCGAAAAGCACGCGGACGAAAAATTCACGGCCGCTTCTTGCGGGGACACCATGCCCGATGCAATGACGGTACCGTCCGTACAGAGCGCTGCCCGGTGTCCGCGCAGGGCCTCCGCCATGGACGACGGTGTGCCGTCGCACACGGGAAGCCGGTGCAGGAACGTGCGGGTTTCGCTGTCGCGCGGATAATCCATGTCTGTCTGTGCGCACAAAAACCGGATCATCGCCGGAACCGGGAAGGATGGCTTGCCGTGGATGAAGGCCCCGATGCCGAGCTGTTTCATCACCGCACGCGCCGCGTTTGCCCGAGGGCCTTCTTCGTTGCACACGCAGTCCCGGTCCAGGGCACAGAGGACAAAATTGCCCGTCGATGTGACGCCGCCGCGGACAAGGGATCGGGCGGCCTGTTCGATCAATCGTTCCATTCCACCCCCAGAATGTCCGCCACGTCCACGGACGGCCAGCCGTTTTCGTCGAGTCCCCTCAACTGGTAGTAGAGGGCACGGGCCCGGAGGAAGGCGTCCCGGTCAATGGGCGGCACGTCAAATCCGACCCCGGCGGTGCCGCTCTCGGAGAAGAAGCGGGCGGGCAGATCGTCTTCGCCGGCCACGCCGAAACTGTCGTTCAACAGCCGTTCGCCATAATCAATGCGCTCGCCGGCCGTCGCCAGATCCGCTCCGGTCATGGGCAGTCCCGTCAGCGCGTGGAAAGCCGCCGCGTATTCGTCGAGAGACACGGCAAAGAACATGTGGTGGCAGACGCCCAGCGCATCGAAGGCAGCCACGGCGTCCTCGCAGGTCTTGACGAGGCGGGCCTTGGCAGAAAACGAAAACCGGTCCAGGGGAACCGGTTTGCGGAAGAGTTCATAGCCGAAGGGGATGGAACGCTGCCAGCAGCCGCCCACCGAGGACACGGCATAGCCCAGGGCCAGTCCGGCGGCACCGCGGGGATCGATAGCGGGCAGGTCCAGCCCTTTTACGGACATGGAGAGTTCCCGTTGTCCGTGGCAGGCGGCCAGGGCGAAACTGCCGTCCCGCAGCTGTGCCCCTTGGTTGCGTCCGGCGAGGAGATCGCAGAGCAGATCGAGAAGTGCCGATCTGTCGATGGTCCGCCCTTCCATTTCGGACAGGCAGGCGATGGCGGACGCGGCGCACAGCGGGTCAATGCCCGTCTCGGCGCAGAATGCGATGCACTGCAGGGCGATGCCGACGGAGGGATTGTCGATGAGTGCGGTAAAATGAGCCAGGGCATCGAAGCCGGGTGTGGGCCTGCCGCTGCGGGTGTTCCGCTGACATCGGACCGGGCAGCCGGGGCATCCGCTTGGATCTTCGGCCTCTGCCTGGGCGGTCATTCGTCCGTTGAAGCCGTCAAATGCGGTTCTGCGGAAATTGGACGTCGGCAGCATCCGGCGGGCCTGCAGGAGTTCGATGATGCCGGCGGCGCCCGCCCGCGAAAGGCCGCGGGCACCGGTCAGCACCGGCGAGGCGTCGATCAACCGGCGGATGTCCGCCGTTGCCTGCCGCAGCAGGGACTCGTCCGCCACGGGAATGGTCCCGGTTCCCCGCACCCGCAGAAATACGAAATTCTTTGCCGCAAACGCCGGTCCGATACCGCCTCGCCCGGTGATGCAGCCGTCATCCACCACCGGGGTGGAAAACCGGATCTGCCGGAAGGCCGCTTCTCCCGCGGCGAGGATGCAAACGCCCGGTTCATCGTCCGCATGGCCGCAGCGGGCGGCTTCAAAATCCGTGGCGTCCACCACGGTGGCGTTCAGGTTGTCCACCTCGACACCGACGGGTGAAGGGGATCCTCCCGTTACGACAATCCCGTCGTAACCGGCGCGTCGGATGGCGCCACCGAGTCCCCCGCCGGCCCGTACGTCGCCGATGGTGCCGGTCAGCGCAGACCGGCACAGAATGCTGGTGTATCCGGCGGAAGGTACGTCCGTGCCGGCAAAGAAACCCGGAAAAATGCAGATGGGCATGGCCGGATCGTCAAATGCCAGTCCCGCGCCCCGGCGCAGAAAAAAGGCCGCCAGTCCTCGACCGCCGATGAATTTTTCAAAGATGGAATGGGGCGGCGTGACCACCCGCGTCGTGCGCGCGCCCAGATCGATTTCCAGCACCCTGCCGTTCCATCCCTTCATGGCGGGCGACTGTACCACAGGTGACAGTCACCTGCCCACCCGTGTCAAACGATGCCCGGGGTTCATGTGAAAGCGGGAATCATTGAGGATTTTGAAAACCGGGGCGGTGGTTACAGGCGCTTCTGCAGGTAGCGTCCCGTGTGGGTGCCGGCGCGGGCGATGTCCAGCGGCGTGCCCTCGGCCACAATCCGTCCGCCCTCGTCGCCCCCTTCAGGACCCAGGTCGATGACCCGGTCCGCGTTGGCGATGACGTCCAGGTTGTGCTCGATGACGATGACCGTATTGCCCTGTTCGACCAGCGTCGAAAGGACTTCGAGCAGGCGGCGGACGTCGTCGAAGTGCAGGCCCGTGGTGGGTTCGTCCAGAATGTAGAGCGTGTTGCCCGTGGAGCGGCGGGACAACTCCCTGGCGAGCTTCAGGCGCTGGGCCTCACCCCCGGAGAGGGTGGCCGCGTTCTGGCCCAGGGTGAGATAGCCGAGACCCACCTGTCGCACCGTGTCCAGCTTCTGGCGGATCTTCGGTTGCGCCTCGAGGAAATCGACGGCTTCGGTGCAGGTCATGTCGAGGACATCGGCGATGTTTCTGCCCCGGTAGGTGACTTCCAGGGTTTCCCGGTTGTAGCGACGACCGCCGCACACATCGCAGGTGACAAAGGCGTCGGGCAGGAAGTTCATTTCTACCCGCAGCTGGCCGTCTCCCTGACAGGCTTCACAGCGCCCGCCCTTGACGTTGAACGAGTAGCGACCGGCCCGGTAGCCCCGCGCCTTCGACTCGGGAATGGCGGCGAAGAGCTCGCGGATATCGGCGAATACGCCGGTGAAGGTGGCCGGGTTGGAGCGGGGCGTGCGACCGATGGGCCCTTGATCCACATCGATGACCCGGTCGATGAGGGCGCCCGGACTGAACTGCAGTGCGCAGGGCAGCGAGGACGGGGCGGGGGAGGCGTGCCGGTGCAGCTGGCGTCGCAGGGCCGGGAGCAGGGTATCCATGACGAGGGAGCTCTTGCCGGAGCCGGAGACCCCGGTGATCGCCACCAGCAGGCCGAGTGGAATCCGGACGTTGAGGTTTTTCAGGTTGTTGGCGCTGGCGTTCTTCACCGTCAACCAGCGTCCGTCCGGCGTACGTCGGCGGACAGCAGAAGAAATGCGACGTCGCCCGCTGAGGTAGGCGCCCGTCAGGGAGTCGGGGTGGTTGCAGACCTGTTCCGTCGTGCCGGCGGCGATGACCGCTCCCCCCTGCACACCGGCGCCGGGGCCCATGTCGACCAGGTAGTCCGCGGCGTTCATGGTGTCTGCGTCGTGTTCCACGACGATGACGCTGTTTCCCTGATCCCGCAGGGCACAGAGGGTGGCGAGCAGGCGGTCGTGGTCCCGCTGGTGCAGGCCGATGGAGGGTTCGTCGAGGATGTAGGTAACGCCGGTCAGCGCGCTGCCCAGCCGGGTGGCCAGGCGGATCCGCTGGGATTCCCCTCCCGACAGGGTGAAGACGGGACGGTCCAGAGACAGGTAGCCGAGGCCGATGCGGGACAGAAACGAAAGGCGGGTAGTGATTTCCCGGAGGATGGGAGCAGCGATGAGGGCCTGGGCGGCCGGCAGGGACAGGTTCTGAAAGAATGCGAGGGCACCGGTGACCGACAGGGCGCAGATCTGAGCGATGTTCTGCTGTGCGACGGTGACGTGCAGACTGTCTCTTTTCAGGCGGGCGCCGTTACAGGCGGCACAGGTGCTGCGGCTCATGAAGCGGGTGAACTCGTCGGACAGAAAATCGACATCGGATGATCCCTGTTCCTTTTTTTGACGGTCATATTCTTCGGCGCGTCGCTGCAGATTGGGAATGACGCCTTCAAAAGGTCGCTGGAAGGACAGGGTGCTCTTTTCGTTTTCAACCGTGAATTCGATTTCGTCGGGCATGCCGTACAGCAGGATGGACCGGTGGGCCTCGCTGAGTTCCGACCATGGTTTGAACGGATCGATGCCGGCCTTCTGCGCCACCGCGTCGAGCATCCGCTGGTAGTAGGGCAGGTTGCGGCGGTTCCAGGGGGCGATGGCGCCTTCCCGCAGGGAGAGGGATGGGTCGGGCACGACGCGGTCCTCTTCAAAAAAGAACGTCATCCCGAGGCCGCCGCAGTCGGGGCATGCGCCTCTGGGCGTGTTGAAGGAGAAGTCCGCCGGTTCGAGGCGGGGCGCGGTGCGGCCGCAGCGGGTGCAGGCATGGCGGTCCGTAAACGGCAGGTCAGGTCCGTCTACCGCGGATACGATGGCCAGCCCGTCGGATTCGCGCAGGGCCAGTTCCAGGCTGTCCGAGAGGCGGCTGCGGATGCTGTCGCCCATGACCAGCCGGTCGATGAAGATGTCGAGGTTGTGGAATTTCTTTTTGTCGAGGACGATGTCTTCGGACAGATCGTACAGCCGATCATCGATGAGCACGCGCACATAACCGTCCTTGCGCAACCGGGCGATTTTTGCTTTCAGGTCGCCCTTCTGCTGACGCACAGCGGGGGAGCGCACACTGAAGCGCGTGCCCGGCGGGAGGGTGCTCATGACCGCATCCACCATCTGATCCAGCGAGAGCGGCGAAACGGGAATGCCGCAGTCCGGGCAGTGCGGCTGGCCGGCCCGGGCGAACAAAAGGCGCAGGAAGTCGTTGATTTCCGTGGCCGTGCCCACCGTGGAGCGCGGGTTGCGGGAAGCGCCGCTCTGGTCGATGGCAATGGTGGGGGACAGCCCTTCGATGGAGCGGACGTCGGGTCGCGGCAGGCGTTCGAGAAACTGCCGCATGTCTGCGGAGAGGGACTCCACGTAGCGGCGCTGGCCTTCTGCGTGGATGGTGTCGAAGGCCAGAGACGACTTGCCTGAGCCCGATGGTCCCGTGATGACCACGAGGCGGTTTCTGGGAATGTCCAGATCCACGTTTTTCAGGTTGTGCGTGCAGGCGCCGCGGATGCGGATAGTGTCCATTGGTTCAGCCGCGGATCATTTTCATCCATGTTTTACGCCGGTGGCGCCACGCGTCCAGAAATACGCCGCTGAGGTGGACGAAGACGAGCGCCATCAGCAGGTATGCCGCAATGCCATGGGACTGTTGCAGCAGACGGTTGCCCCAGAACGCATCCAGCTGCGACATCCAGCCGGTAACGCCGAGACCGATGATCGACAGCCAGATGAGCAGGTAGACAACAACGGCCCGGGGATTGAGGTAGGTCATCCGGTAGCGGAAGGCCAGAACCAGTCTGGCGGCCACCAGCGCGCCGCCGAGGATGCCCGACAGGCGGTGGGGCAGGTCACCCGGAGATAGCAGGAATGCACTGAGAAGGAAAGACAGAGCGATGGCCCAGTGAAGGACCCGGATGATGACGGGTGCTTTTACGTCGACGGTCAATGAATTTCTTCTTTAACTTTTGAGCCATCCACCGGGTTGAAATAAATTTCGACCTTTTTGTTGTCCTTGTCCCATCCGTAGATTTCGTAGCAGTTGCCGTCGGTGACCTTGAATTCTTCAATGCGGTATCCCTGTTCGGTCAGCTGCTGCTTGAAGGCGGCCTCGTCCTGCCAGGTGCTCCTGTCCGCAGTGGTGCATTCCGTTTTTCCGCATGACACCAGAAACGCGCCAAGTGCGAGTATCATCAGTAAATGTTTCATTCAGTCCTCCTGCCGTTACGGCGTTGTGTGGCCATTGATTGTTTCCGGAACGGTTGTCCGATGTCAGGCGAAGATTGTCAACCGGCGCAGTCGGACGTTCAGTCCGTATTCCGCGGGACCCGCACGGTGTTGCGCAGCGTGCCGATTCTGTCGATGGTCACGCAGACCTCGTCCCCGGGTTTCAGAAACACCCGCGGTTCCCGGGTGAATCCCACCCCTTCGGGGGTGCCCGTCAGGATGACGGTGCCGGGCCGCAGGGTGGTGTCCCGGCTGATATACGCGATGAGGGCGGCGACGCTGAAAATCATGGACGACGTGCAGCTGTGTTGCATCCGCTCGCCGTTCAGGCGGGTGGTGAGCTGCAGCGCCTGAGGGTTGTCGATTTCGTCCGCGGTGACCATCCAGGGACCCAGGGGACAGAACGTGTCAAAACTCTTGCCCCTTATCCACTGGCCGCCCCCCGCGTGTTTCTGCCACCGCCGCGCGGAGACGTCATTGGCGCAGGTGTAGCCTGCCACGTACGACAGGGCGTCCTCTTCGGGCACGTCCTTTGCGGTCCGGCCGATGACCACCGCCAGTTCCCCCTCGAAGTCCGTTTCGGGGCCCCGGGTTTCGCAGGTGGGCAGGACGATGTCGGCGAAGGGGTGGTTGAGGCTGGAGGTGGCCTTCATGAACAGCACCGGATACTCCGGGGGCGCGCTCGCCGTTTCCCTGGCATGTTCGAGGTAGTTGAAGCCGATGGCGAAGATGTCCGAGGGCAGCACGGGGGCCAGCAGTCGCGCGATGCCCTCCGTCCGGCCGGTGGGGGAAAAGCCATCGGCGATGGTGCCATCGAGGATTTCCGCGCAGGCCGGATCAATGAAGCGACCCGTGCGGACATGGCCGTCCTGTGTTTCAAAGCGGATGACTTTCACGGGTGTTCCTCCGGTGTTCCGGCGGCGCCGGAAAAAAGCCCCGCGCGGGTGGCTTCCCGGGTGAGGGCGATGAAGGCGCCGGTCGCCAGCTTTTCGGCCCGCACAGTGGGGTCGATTCCGCAGACAGCCAGGAGGGCGTCCACCTTTTCCGGCGGCGCGAAGCCGCTGTGCAGAAAGGAATTGCGGATGGTCTTGCGACGGGTGGCGAAGGCGGACTTCACCAGGATATCGAAATGCCGGGGCGCGAGGTCGGCCAGCAGGGACGGATGCCGGGGCGTCAGCGCCACCACCGCCGAACGCACCTTCGGCGCCGGGAAGAAGGCGGTCGGTTTCAGTCGCAGCACTATGGACGCAGAAAAGCGACCGTCGAGCATCACGCTCAGGGCGGCCCGTTCCCGGTCGTCGACACCCGCGCAGATCCGCGTGGCCACTTCCTCCTGCACCATGAACACCGCCTTCGCCGGCGGCGGCGTGCAGTCCATGATCCGGCGCAGGATGGCTCCGGTGATCTGGTAGGGCAGGTTGCCGGCGATGACATCGGCGATACCGCCCGGCGGATGGTCGAAATCGAACGTCGCCGCGTCCGCCGCGCAGAGGGTAAAACCGGGGTGATCGCCGAATTCCCCTTCGAGCACCGCACACATGTCCCGGTCCCGTTCCACGGCAACGACACTGGCTCCGGCTCCCAGCAGGGCCCCGGTCAGGGTGCCGAGGCCGGCGCC
>JAKQNG010000146.1 GCA_029565915.1 Deltaproteobacteria bacterium | reverse complement strand
GAAGGCGCGGTCGCGGTGGTGATTTCCGAGGAGCGGGGTGCCATTTCCCTGTGCCATCGAGGTGTCATCCGTCAGAACCTGACACCGGCCGAATTGCGCCGGGAGCTGCTGCAGATTCTGTCGTCGGAAAAGGCAAAGCCGGAGGCGGCGACAACGGCCGGGGAGGGAACGGCGGATGCGTAAATGGCGCCAGGAGGTGGAACAGGCGTTGAAGCGCGTGTTCACCGAAAACAAGGGATTGAAACTGACGGCGCTGGTGATTGCGCTGGGCCTGTTCACGGCAGTTCGCGCCCAGGAAAAGCAGCAGCAGTGGGTGGATGTGGAAGTGGAATTCATCGCGCCGGACAGGAGCACCGGGTTGACGGTCACGACCAGTCCCTTGAGCACGGTGCGGGTCCAGCTCCGGGGGCGGGCGACGGTCCTCAAGGCCATCCGCGAGGCAGAAACGAACACGGTGAAGATGGACCTCAGTGGACAGACCAGGCCCGGTCTCATTACGTTTTTTTTCGAACCGGAAATGTTTTCGTTTGAAGAGGTGGAAATTGTCGAGGTCAAGCCCACCGCCGTCCCGGTTCGCGTGGAGAAGCTGGTGACCCGGCGGTTGCCCGTCGAGGTCAAGACCGTGGGCCGTCTGAAGGAAGGCACCGAGTGGCGCAGTCCGCCGTCGGTGACACCGGCATGGGTCCGCGCAACGGGACCTGCCTCGGTCATCCGATCGGTGACCGCGGTGTCCACCGAAGAGATTGGCATCGACGATCTGGCCGAAGGCCCTTATCGCGAGGATGTGCCGCTGGTGCCCGTGGAAGGGCTCCAGTTTGACGAGAAGCGGTTCACGGTCCGCTTTGAGGTGGTTCCCCGCCTGTTGTCCCGCACGTTTGACAGCGTGCCGCTGGAGGCGCCGGTGGTGGAAGGCCGGCAGCTCCGCATCCGGACTGATCGGGTGAGCGCGGTGCTGTCCGGGCGTGAAGAGGTCGTTTCCCGTCTGGCGCCGGAGTCGATTGTGGCCGGTGTGACCCTGACGTCCGAACAGCTGCAGCGTCCCGGTCGCCACCGGGTGCCGGTTTTTCTGCGGGGGCTGCCGGACGGGATGGATGTAAAATCTGTTTTACCCGCCGAAGTCGACGTGGATATTTCCATCTCCAACTGACGGCATCGCCTGCATGGATGACCTGTGTAACACCCTGCTGACGGAGAATCCCCGACTGCGCCGGATTCTGGCATCGTCCCTTGATCGCGGTGCCGTGTTGACCGGTCTGCGGCAGTGGATGGAAGAATGTCTGGAAGGGCGCCAGCCCCTCCGGGATTTCGCCCATGGGCGTGTGTCGTTCTCTGCGGCTTTCCCTGCGCTGCAATGGAGTGATCTGGCGGTGCTGCGGATTCTCGACTACATCGCCCACACGGGCCGCCTTTTTCCCCATCCCGATCCGCGGCAGCCCTCTGTGGTGTCCGATCCCTTCGGCCTCCTGTTCGATGCGGTCCGTCCGGGCAACCGCGTTGCCGGGGATGACTTTTTTATCGACATGATTGAGCTGTTCCGCCAGTTGAACGGCGATGAACCGGCGCGCCCGGATGCAGGTCAGGTGGCGGCGTGGATGGCGCGACACCCTTCCGGTCTGGACAGCGCGGTGCGGGAGCGGCGGGCCATCAACAGGAAGCGGATCGCGGCGGTGATTGCGCAGTGGATTTCGTCGGGCCAAAAAAGTGACAGCCGCTATCGGTTCGCACCGGGGATGTCGCCGTCGGCGCGCCTTGAAAAAGTGTTGTCCTGGTGGGACGACTATCTGTTTCACATTCGATTTGCGGCCCGGGATCCGGAGTCCTTGAACGACATGCTTGCCGGCTCCCTTCCGGCGTCGACGATGCAGATCCTGCGCGAAGCGGTGCGAAAGGGGCTGCCCATCGTCGTCAATCCCCACTACGCATCCCTGCTGGATGTGGCGGATGCCACGGCGGACCGGGCCATCCGCGACTATGTGCTGTTTTCGCGGGAACTGGTGGATGCCTTCGGCGGGATTTCCGCATGGGAAAAAGAAGACCAGATTTGCGCAGATCGGCCCAATGCCGCCGGATGGCTGCTGCCCGCGGGGGGCAACGTGCATCGGCGATATCCGGATTCGGCGGTGTTGATTCCCTCCACCGGACGCGCCTGCGGCGGGTTGTGTACGAGCTGTCAGCGGATGTACTGGCTGCAGCGCCGGGGCGTTCCGTGGCAGCGGGAACCGGGGCATCTGCCCTGGAAACAGCGACTGCCGGTCCTGATGGACTATTTCCGCAATGATCCGCAGCTGAAAGATATCCTGATCACGGGCGGGGATGCCCTGATGAACACGGATGCCAGCCTGACCCGGGTGCTGGATGCGGTGGTGTCCATGGCCCGCGGCAAACGGGAGGACAACCGCACCCGGCCGCAGGGAGAGCGTTATCAGGAGCTGATCCGCGTGCGCCTCGGAACCCGGATTCCCGTATACATCCCCCAGCGGGTGACGCCGGCCCTCTGCGACATATTGCGCGGTTTCCGCGATCGGGCGGCGGCCGCGGGCGTGGTGCAGTTTTTCATTCAGACCCATTTCGAATCGGCCATGGAGCTGACGGACGACACGGTGAGGGCCATCCGACGACTGCAGGAGACCGGATGGATCATCACCAACCAGCACGTGTTCACCGCCGCATCCTCCCGACGGGGACACGGGGCCCGGCTCCGGCAGGCCCTGGGCGAACTGGGGGTGTTGCCGTACTACACATTTTCGGTGAAGGGCTTCATGGAGAACCGCCACCTGTATGCCACCGCCGCCCGACTGGTGCAGGAGGCGAGGGAGGAAAAGTGCTTTGGCGCCGTCCATCCGGACCGACCGGGCCTGCTGCCCTTTCCCGCCACCGATCGCAGCATCGTCAATCTGCCCGCCGTGGGCAAGAGCCTCGAATTCCGGGTCATTGGCATTACCGCCGCGGGACAGCGGATACTGGCGTTCGAACACGATTGCGCCCGCCCCCACAGCCCCGTCATCGAACGGATGGGAAAGGTCGCGTTTGTGGAATCCCGCTCCGTGAACGACTACGTGCAGCAGATGGTCGCCATGGGCGAATCCGCCGACGATTACACCGCGCTGTTCGGGTATTCGGCGGCACTGACGGAATCTGCCTGCCCCGTATTTGACTATCCTCCCGCACCACCTGGTGTCACCACCCGCCACACGAACCTGAAAGTGGACGCGGCGCCTTGAATTTTTCTTTTCATTGAGAGGTGGTATCCGTACATTATCGGCAACTGTCAAAGAACAGTCGACGAAAGGTTTTTTATGCAGTGGATGCGAATGATTCTGTGTTCCGTGGCGGCGTGCGGGCTGGTGTTGATCCTCCTGCCGGTGTCCCTTGCTGCCCAGGTTGCGCCGGGGGTCGGTGAAGGGGTGGATGCCCAGGTCCTCCAGGTGGCGCCCGGTCCGTCCCATCACGCCACGGTGTCGTCGTCGGATGTCCTTGACCACCGGTCCGTCAGCTTCGGCGTCCTGGCGGGATATCACCGCAAACCCCTGGGCCTGCGAATCGGGCAGCGGGAGTACTGGAGTGTCAAGCGGGTGTCGTCCGTGGCGTTTTCCTGGGCCCTTGGCATTGCGGATCGGTTTCAGGTCGGTTTCGTTCTGCCGGTCATCCTGGAGCAGTACGGACAGGGTGCCGCGCCCCTCATCGCCGATGAGGACGAGGCCCATCGGTATTATCTGACCAGCTCCGCGGTGGGCGACCTGCGACTTCACGGAAAGGTTCGTCTGCTGCGGATGAACGACGAGCAACCCGACGAACGGGGCCTCGGACTGGCCCTCGACCTGGCCTTCAGCACGCCCACCGGCGACGAGTTGAACTTTGCCGGCGAAAACGGCGTTGTCTTTGCGCCCGGCCTGATTGTCGATTTTCACCGGAATCCGTTTTCCGTGTCCCTGAATACCGGCGTACGGCTGCGTTCGGGCGCACGGCCGCGACTGGCCGACTCCACGGTGGGCAATCAGCTGGCGTCGGCCTTCGGCATGACCGTCCACCTCTTGAAGGAACGGCTGCTCCTTGGCGCCGAGAGCAGTCTGCTGGCGGAGCTGGACGATTTCAACCGCATGGGCATTGAATTCCGCGGCGCTGTGGGCACGAGGCCCGGCGAATCAAAGTCCGTCACCCTCTGGCTCTCCGGCGGCGGCGGCATGAGCAACCGCAACGAACCGCTGCTCAGCATTCCGCAGATGCGCTTCACGCTGGGGCTGACCTACGCCCCCGGCGCTGACGACACCGGCATGGATGCGTTCTTCATGTGATGGGCCGCGTCTGCCGGGTTATCGCACTCTTCGCCCTGGTCGCCTGTCGCGAATCCGTTGCTCCACAGGAACCACCGACGCCGCCCACCGGACACTTTGCCGAAGTGGCAACGCCCGCGGGGGAGGTGCCCGAAGTGCCGGTGCCCGCATCAGAAGAAGGGGCATCCCGGGAGGAGGCCCGACGAACGCTGCTGCAGAAGGAGCTGGCCGCTGCCGTCGCGGTGACCGTTTCTGCTGACCCGGGCCCGATGACGGATCGGGAACAACAGATTCTGGGGGCCCTCACCGCCCTGGCCGCCGCGGTCGAGGATGTCTACGCCGTGCAGGTGAATCCGGCCTGTCCCATCTGGGAAAAGCAGTTGCAGCAGTCCGGTACAGACGAGGAAAAGGCCCTGTTCGCCAGGTACGGCGACCCCTGGTGCCGCTGGGAGACCGATCCATTGTGCAATGCCATCGCCTCCCTTCCGCCGCGTCGGACCGGCAGCGTGTTCTGGCCGCCGGATCTGTCGGACGGGGAGTTTGCCTCGCTCGCCAATCGGATCAACGGACGGGAGTTGCTCAGCCCGCTGACGGTGGTTCGCCGGGATGATGCCGGGCGGCTGCAGGCGGTGCCATTCGGCGACAGCCGGGAACTCGGCGCCCCGGCCGCGGAACTGGTGCGGCGACTGGATGGGATGGCACTGCTGGTCCCGACGTCGGACCTGCCGTTTGTGCGGATGGGGGATGCGCTCCGCAGCGGTGCGGCCTCGTTGCCTGCGGTGGGCGAATGGCGTGCCCTGATGGAAGGCTGGTATGTCCGTTTCGATCTGGCGGACCTTTCCGTGGACGAGCGGCGGACGAAACCCGCCCCCGGACTCATCGCCGGGCAGCGGGACGGGGCCCTTGCCGGGAGGGCGTCGATCCTGTGGAAGACCGCGGCGGACGTGGCCCGTGCACTGGACATGATGCGGAGTGAGGGAATCGATGCGGCTGCCGAACGCCCCGGGCGGAACCGGGTGGAACCGATTCGCCTGCGCCTTGCCACCGGGACATCCCGACAGGGCCTGCCGCCGCTCATTTCGCCGGTTGCCGGGGCGGAGGGATCAGGGGTCACCCTGCTGCTGGTTGATGAGCTGGAACAGCAGGTGATGCGGGAACGGCAGATCGGCGTCCTGATGCCGGGAATGGACCGGACTCCCGTGGAAGCGTTTGTCGAGTCGTGGCTGCGCGGATTCTTTTTGTCGCCGGCGGCGGACTTTTCCCGCGCGACGGTGAAACAGGCGGATGGAACACGAATTGCCCACGCCGCCGCCATCGGCCCGGCGGACACGGTGCTGGCCGCACTGCACCGGCAATTGCTGCCTTTGTGGTTTTTATCCGTTGAATCGGTGCGACAGACCTCCTCCTTTTCGCTGGACGGGGCCTGCGGGGTGGAACTGCGGCAGATCCTGTCGGGGGCAATCGCGGATGACGGTGCGCGAAGAGAGTCGTCTGCCATGGTCCTCTCCTGGATGATGGAAAACGGATATCTGCTGATACACGATGACGGCGCGATGGCATCCTGGCACTGTGACGCCATCGTCCGTGATGTGGGTTCCTTCCTGCAGTCCGTCGTCAACACTCGTGCGGCTGCCGACCGGGCAATGACGGATGCGTTTCTGTCCCGCCAGCGCGCAGCGGTGCGCAGGAACGAACGGCTGGGTGCCCTGCTGCAGAAGGTGCGGGCCCACGAGGCCCTCATTGCGCAGCGGCGGAGCAGGGAATTTCTGTGGAACGAAAATCCGGATTTGATGCTTTTTCCCCAATGAACTATCATGCCCGGCATGGGCACAGTGTTTGACCGCGAAGAAATGGCGAGACGCCTCGGCAACGACGACGGGATGCTGCGGGAAATCGTGTCGGTGTATCTGCAGGACACCGTTCCGCAGATCGCGCAGTTGAAATCGGCCAACCGCGAGCAGCACATGGAACCGCTTCTGCGGATCAGCCACACCATCAAGGGTTCCTCCGCCAACGTGGCGGCCCGGGAAATCGAACACATTGCCGCCCGGATTGAACACGCGGCCAGGACCGGCGAAATCGACGGGATATCTGTCCTCGTGGTGGAACTCGAAGATGCGTTTACCCGCTTTCATCAGGAAATCGCGGGATGGCTCCAGGCCTGAATGCCCGTTTACTTGTCCGAAAAATCATTATACGTTTACTGCGACAGATTCAGTTGAAGGAGTTGTGCATGAACCGGCTATCCCACGTATGGATTCTGAAATGTTTCATCGGGTTTTCATCGGCGTTCGTCCTGTTTTCCGCCTGCGGCGGCACATCCCCCCAACCGGAGTCGGCGACGGCCGCGGTGGCGGACCGGACTGCCCCGGAGCACTGGACGACAGGTCTTGGACTGGTGGAAGCAAACAATCTGGCCGGTGCCCTGGCAGAGCTGGAAGCCGCCGTCCGCAAGGACGCGCAGGTTCGTTATCGCATCGGCGTGGCCCATGTCCGGTTTCTTATGGGAGACGTGGATGCAGCGCTGAAGGCGTATCGGGAGATCGCCGCTGCCGCGGATGTCGCGGGCGACGCGAAGGCAGCCTTCGAAAAGGAGATTGCCCGCATTGAAAAGAAGGAAAAGCTGGACGGGCCGAGTATGGCCGGACAGTGGAAGCGTTCGGAACCGGCGCTGGTGAGTGCGGAGGCCGCGGTGGCCGCCGGGGACTGGGTCACCGCCTACACGGATTATGACAAGGCGTATCAGTACAATCAGGATTTTACGTTGCTGATGGAGTCTGCCATGGCAGCGTCCCGGGCTGGTGAATGGCCCTGGGCGTACAAGAAATACCGCGAATATGCGGCCGTGGGTGGCAACCGGATTTCTGCTGACATGATGTACCGCGTGGTGGCCGAGACGGACCGGATTTACAAGATGTTGAAGGGTGAGGATGTGGTAACGGACCGCAGTCTCGCGGACGAAATCTACGCGGAGCGGTCGGGTAGCGAGGAATCGGATGGGCTTCCGCCATCCATGCAGAACGCCGGAGATGTCGACGAAGTAACCGATGATCCCTATGGCGCGATACCGGCGGCGCAACCGGAAACCGCGTCGGCCGTCACACCGGAAAAAGAGGCATCGACATCGTTGACCCCGGCGCAGCAGCGGGCCCTCGAAAAGGAACAGCAGCGGGCGGCGCAGGAGGCGCAGAAGGCGGCACGGGAGGCCGAAAAGAAGGCCCGCGCGGAAGCGGCGGCGGCGGCGCGGATGGAGGCGGCGGCAAAGAAAGCCGAAGCGGCGCGGCTGAAGGCGGAGGAGTCGGCGCGGCTGGCCGCGGAGAAAAAAGCGAAGGAAGAGGAGCGAAAACAGGCGGAGCAGGAGGCCCGGCAGGCGGAAAAAGAGCAGCGGGAGGCCAGGAAGGCAGCCGCTGCGGCCGAGGCGGCGCAGAAAAAGGAAGAAGCCCGCCTGAAGAAGGAAGAGGAACAGAAGAAGAGAGAAGAAGAAAAGAAGCTCCGGGCAGAGGCTGCGGAAAAGGAGCAGGCGGCGAAGAAAGCAGAGGCGGAGGCGAAGAAGGCGGAAGCGGAGGCGAAGAAGAAGGAAGAGGAAGCCGCAAGGCAGGCGGCGGCGGCCGAGAAGGAGGCAGCCAGGCAGAAGGCGCTTGCCGAAAAGGAACAGCACAGGGAGGCGGAACGCCGGGCGGCGGAAGAAGCACGGGCCAGGGCAGAAGAAGAAGCGCGGATGGCCCGGGAAGCAAAAGCGGCAGCGGAGGCGGAACGGCGGGCAGCGGCGGAGGCGGGTGCAGCGGCCAGGAAGGATCAGGCGGAGGCCGAGCGGCTGCGCCGGGAGGAAGAGCAGCGTCTGCGGGCGGAGGAGGTGTCCCGGAAGAAGGCGGAGCAGGCACAGGCGGCGGCGGAGAAAAAGGCCCTCGCCGAACAGAAGAAGGCAGACGAGGCGGCGCGGCGGGCGGAAGAAGCAGAGTCCCGGGCTGCGGCAGCGGAGGCGAAGAAGGCGGAACAGGCGCGGTTGAAGGAAGAGCGGGAAGCAAAGAAGGCAGAGGAAGCCCGCGTAAAGGCCGAGACTGCCCGTGCGAAAGCAGAGGAAGACCACCAGAAGGCACAGGAGGCAAAGGCTCTTGCGGAAGCTGGGCAGTCAAAGGCTGCGCAGGAACGCGCCGCACTGGAAGAAGCACGCCGGCAGGATGAAATCCGGAAGCGTAACGAAGCAAAGGTGGAGGCCGAACGGGCCGCGCTGCAGCATCAATCGGCCGAAACGTCCATCGATGATCTGGAATTCTACGCAAAGAGCAAGAGTGCGACGGTGCGTTTCCGGGCGGTGACGGAGCTGGCGCCCATCGCAGACGAGCGGGCACGGATTGCACTGGAAGACCGCGTGCTCAACGATCGGAACCTGCACGTCCGCTTTCTGGCCATCAGCGTGCTGGTCGAGCGGGCGTCCCTGGCATCCATTCCGGTTCTTGAACACGCGTTGATGCTGTCGGCGACGTCTCAGGAACGGGCCGTGTTGAAGAATGCCATCGGTGCCCTGCGGGGCCACGGTGGTGTGCGCAACGAAAGGTAATTGCCGAAAATGGGGGAAACGATGCGAAAACGGGTATTGATTGTGGACGATGAAGAAATTCTTCGGACGAGCCTGATGCAGTTTCTCGAAGACTTTGCCTATGAGGTGGAAGGCGCTGACAGCGGTGCCCGGGCGCTTGCCATGCTGGCAGACGGGGCGCAATTTGATGTGGCAGTGGTCGACGTGCGCATGCCGGGGATGAGCGGTGAAGATTTCATCCTCCGGGCCCATGCCATCCACCCCGGACTGAAGTTCATCATCCAGACGGGAACGCTGGACTATGAAATCGGAGCAGATCTGCAGTTGATCGGAATGGGTCCGGAGAACCTGTTGAAGAAGCCGGTCCTGAAACTGGACATGTATGTGGATGCCGTTGAAAAAGTGACCGGTTGACGACACGCGGCCGGGAGTCGATTTCAGAAAATTTCTTCCAGCGCTTTCAGGACGGATACCATGTTGTCAGGACGGTTCTTCGGGGATTTTTCGAGACAGGACATGACCAGCTGCACCATGGCGGGATGCAGGGAAGCACAGCCTTGTGGGGCGCAGAGAAGGTCGGGCACGCTGCGGATGTGACGCTCCAGCAGTTCTTCCGGCGTTGCGCCGCTGAAGGGGAGCCTGCCGCTCAGCATTTCGTACATGATGACGCCCAGCGAATAGATGTCCGTTTTATCGTCGATGACGTCACTGCCCATGGCCTGTTCCGGCGAAATGTAGCTTGGCGTGCCCAATACCTGCCGTGTTGTGGTGATGCGCGGCGTACCGAGGAGCCGGGCGATGCCGAAGTCGACAATTTTAACAATCGAGTCCGCCTGTCGATCCCGCGGAATGAGAATGTTTTCCGGTTTCAGATCGCGATGGATGACCCCGTTGGCATGGGCGGCGCAGAGACCTTCTGCAATGGACGCCGTGAGCAGTCGCATGCGGTCGGTTTCGAGGGGACCGGAGCGCAGCAGTCGCCGCAGGGGCGGGCCGTTGACGTATTCCATGATGAAAAACAGTTCGCCCCCGGAGGTTTCACCGACGTCTTCGATTTTTACGACGGACGGGTGGCGGATGCCTTTCATTGTCTGTGCTTCGAGCAGAAAGCGTTCGCGCACGCGGGGGATCAGTGTCACATCGTTGCGCAGAATTTTTGCGGCATACCGGGCGCCGTTGTGAATGTCGCGGGCCATGTAGACCGATCCCATGCCGCCGCGGGAAATCACCGCGCCAAGTCGAAATCGTCCGAGCAGAATCCGGCCCCGGTGGGAAACGGTGGATGTCGCTGTTACGCGTACGTGGGCATCGACGGTCGTGATTTCGGAAGGTGTTGTCATTTCCCAGTTCACAGTTTCACTCCCGTCGGTTGCAGTGTTGAGTGAGATTGAAAATATGTTACGAGGTCGGATCGGCAGGGTCAAATGAAAAGGCCGCGTGCAACGGGCCGGGAAGTATATTCTTTCCATTGACTTAATCGACATTCCGGCTAGCTTCAGACCCGACAGACTGGACAGGAAGTGACCGTGACTACTGCACCGCGCGTACAATCGACGCTCACCCTCGATGAATTTTCAAGAACAACCTACGAAGCATGGAAGCAGGCCGCTTCGGACACGTTGAAAAACGCCTCCTTCGAGCAGGCACTGATCCAGCGGGTGGAGGGACTCCGGATTGCCCCCTTGTATGCGGCGGATGAACCGGCATCGAACGCGGCACCGCTGTCCCCGCCGGGGTGCTTTCCGTTTGTTCGGGGCAACCGCCGGGACGATCAGCCTTCCTGGCGGATTGGACAGCTCTTCCGCTGTGCGGATCCGATCCTGCTCGCAGAGATGTTGAAGGCCGATCTGGACGCGGGGCTGGAGGCAGCGCATCTGCCCCTCGATCCGGCTCAGACCGGCCGGGTTCCTTTTTCCGACGATGACGAACTCTCCGCCCGGCCCGGCATCTGCCTGACCTCCCTTGCGGAGTTTCTGCCGGTTGTCGCCGCCGCCCGTCTGTCTCATGTTCCCGTGTTCATGGACCTGCGGTGCAGCGGTGGGGCCGGTCTGGCTTTTCTGTGCGCCGCCTGCGACAGACTGGGCGTGTCCCGGGCATCCCTGCGGGGTGTTGCGGGCATGTCGCCGTTGTCCCAGCTGGCCCAGGCCGGCCGGCTTCCCTGTGCCCCGGAAGCGCTGTTTGGCGAGCTGTGTGCCATCACCGGATTTGCGCATCGGGAGATGCCCATGCTGCGCACCGCCATTGCCTCGGGGTTGCCCTTCCACAATGCCGGTGCCACGCCGGCAGAGGAAGTGGGGCTGGTTCTGGCCGAGTGCGCGGAGCTGTTGCAGCGAATGACCGACGGCGGAATCCATCCCGATGTGGCGGTCAATTCCCTGTGTGCGACCGTGTCGGCGGGGCACCATTTCTTTTTGGAAATTGCCAAACTGCGGGCCCTGCGACAGTTGTTCGCGTACGTGGCGACGGCCTGCGGGGCCTCACCGGAACATGCGGCGCTCGAAATCCATTCCCTCGGTTCGCGACGCCATCAGTCCAGACGCAATCCCCACGTGAATCTGCTGCGCGCCATCACGGCGACAGTCAGCGCGGCGCTCGGCGGCGCGGACAGCATCCATTGCGCTCCCTTTGACGAATTCTGCAGCGATACGGATGCGTTTTCCAGGCGTCTGGCGCGCAACGTGCAACTGATTGCCCGGGAGGAGTGCCACCTGGGTGATGTGTGCGATCCCGTCGGCGGCAGCTGGTACGTGGAATCGCTCACGGAGCAGGTGGCAGAGGCGGCGTGGACACTTTTTGTCCAGATTGAACAGGAGGGTGGATATCTGGCGGCGCTCCGTTCGGGAACCATCAACGACCGGCTGCGAACAGGGGAGGAGCAACGGCAGTTGGCGCTGTCGTGCCGGCTTCAAAAGCTGGTGGGTGTCAATGCCTACGTGAATTTCGATCGCACGCCCCTGGAGGTCGAGCCCTCCATGGCGTCGACATCCGGCCCTGCAACAACTTGTCCCACCGGATGCCACGGCGAAATAAGCGGGGCCGATCGGACAACGCTGGACGACGCGATTCAACTGGTCCGGGACGGCGCCACCTTTGATGCCGTGAGCGGGTTGTTCAGCGGCCCGCAGAGCATCATCGAAATCGCACCACTGCCCGCCCGCCGTCCGGCAGCGGCCATTGAAGATGCACAGGATCGGGTGCTGGCGTATCCCGGTGGTCGACCCATGGCATTGCTGGCCTGTGTCGGCGACGCATCCGATGCGCAATCCGCGGCCCGTGCGGCCCGGGAACTGCTCGACGCTTTCGGGTTTATTACCCGCATGTTGCCGGCAATCACCGCCGTCGCCGACGTCGAACGGGTACTGCGCGATGGTTCCGCACCGGTCCTGGTGCTGTGTGGACTGGACAAAAACTGTCCCGACGGGATGGTGGAAACGGCGGCCATCGCCTCCCGCCTGCATCCCGCATCCGTTGTCTGCATGGCCGGCCGACCCGGCGAGCGGGAAGAGGCGCTCCGGGCTGCGGGAGTCCGGGATTTCATCTTCCGGGGTGTGGACGGTGTGGCGCTGGTCCATCGCCTGATGGATGCGCTGGAGGGACGGCAATGAAGCGCGTGGACTTTTCGCAGGTGGACTATCGCGCGGTGCGTTCCGCACTCACCGAACAGGCGGTTCCCTGTGCCGATGACGCGACGGTCCGCTTGACCCGCGAACAGATTCCACAGAAATCATTTTACGGACCGGCAGACACTGCAGAACTCGTCCACACGGGATTTTCCGCCGGCGTGGCGCCTTATCTGCGCGGGCCGTATCCCACGATGTACGTGATGCGGCCATGGACCGTGCGTCAGTACGCGGGATTTTCCACGGCCGAGGAAAGCAACGCCTTTTATCGCCGCAACCTGGCCGCCGGGCAGATGGGGTTGTCCATCGCCTTCGATCTGGCCACCCACCGGGGATATGAC
>JAKQNG010000056.1 GCA_029565915.1 Deltaproteobacteria bacterium | reverse complement strand
CCTTCAGCATGGGGCCATCGATCAGGACCGAGCCCTCGTGGAGGGCCAGCGTGAAGATCTGGTCATCCGCATTCCACGACAGGGAAAAGCGGGTGCCGGTCACGATGACATGGAAGGGACCGGCTTCCAGCAGCCAGCTGGTTTGTTTGGTCCGGGTCACCTGCACCGTGGCCTCGCCCTGTTCGAGGAGGACGCGGACCGCATGGGGGGCCGTCTGCAGCACCCGCGCGGACGATGAGGCGGAGAGGGAGATGGCGGAACCGTCCGCAAAGGTCATTTCCGCGGTGTCGTCCGGCGGCGCCAGCAACCAGCGGCTCGGCGGATTGTTCACCGGGCCGGGCACCGCATTCCAGACGGACAGCCGCGATGCGAAAAGGACACCGGCGGCGATGGCGCAGACCGCAGCGGCCACCAGTAGATATGGACGCCCCGCGGCCCTTTGTCGGGTCGACAACCGGCTCAGCATCCGCGCACGGATCCGCGCCAGATCGGCCGGTCGGGCGTCGAGTTGTGCCTCCTGCAGGGTGGCCAGTTTTTCAAAGGGGTTCGGCGATTCCATCACTGCCTCCAGTGGCCCTGTTCGTTCAACCACGATTCCAGCGGTGCGCACCGTTCCGCCAGGGACTCGAATCTCGCTGCCGCGGCGCTGATCCGCCGCTTGGTTGTGGCGAGGGACACGCCGGTTACCTCCGCGATGTCCGCAAGGGGCATTTTTTCGAGCTGGCGCAGGGTAAACGGAATGCGCTCCTTTGCCGGCATGCGCTCGAGCAACCGGTAGACCGCCCGCAGGGCCTCTGCGTCTTCGAGTCGATGGGGCGGAATCTGCGGGTCCGGCAGGTCTTCGGGCGCCATGAACCGCAGCCAGCGTTCCCGCTTTTTTTTACGCAGTTGATCGATGGCGCTGCAGATGGCGATGCGGGTCAGCCAGGTTTTCAGGAAGTCGGCATTCCGCAGCTGGGCTGCCCGGAAGAACGCGTTCGTAAACGTCTCCTGCAGGCAGTCGTCCAGTTCGGCGCTGTGGACCCCCAGAATTCTTGCGAGAATCCGCCGGATGTAGGGCGCATAGTTGTCGTACAGGGCCGCCGCTGCCGATGGATCTCCATTCCGCAGCCCTTCCACCACCGAACGCGCGTCGTCGAAGTAGACCACGGTCTGCGCGTTGCCGGCATACGGGAGGTTGTCTTCGCGGAAGTGGTTCATGCCTGTTCGTCCCATCTCGTGCCGTTTGACGGTGCATCTTCCGGCAACGGCTCAGGAATCCGACATCCGGGATACGGGTTGATTGTGCCACACATTCGAATTTCGAAACATTCAGAACTGGAAGTAGATGAAGGGCGCCACTTCGGTGGAGGCGAGGCGGCTGGCGGCAAAAACGAGGGCGATGACAAAGGCGGCCTGCACGGGGGAGGGGAGCCGGCAGAACAGGGCCCTGAGACGGTCCATCCAGTCTGCGGGGATCCAGTGGGTAACCGCGGCCGCAAGGAGGATTCCCGCGGCGGGCAGGGGAAGGTTACCTGTGCCCGGCGACAGGGCGGCAATGGAGGCAAACACTTCTTGTGCTGTGTCGAAATCCGGCGCGCGGAAGAACACCCACGCGGCGCACACCACGTGGAACGTGAAGAAGACTCCCAGTCCCCGGGCCACCACCCCGGGCACTTTTTTTCCGATGCCCAGCCGTTGCAGCAGCCGCGTGACAATCAGGGCCGCGCCGTGGATGGCACCCCAGGCCACGAAGGTGAGGGCGGCGCCGTGCCAAAGGCCGCCGATGAGCATGGTGGCGGCCAGGTTCAGGTAGGTTCGTATGGGACCTTTTCTGGAGCCACCCATGGGGATGTACAGGTAGTCCCGCAGCCAGGTGGACAGGGAGATGTGCCATCGCTGCCAGAAGTCCCGCAGATCCACTGCCGTGTAGGGGGCGTTGAAGTTGATGGGAATGTCAAAGCCCAGGAGGGCCGCCGAGCCGATGGCGATGTCCGAGTAAGCCGAGAAATCCGCGTAGATCTGAAAGGCATAGCCCCAGACCGCGGCCAGGGTTTCGATGGACGAGTACATCTGGGGATTGCTGAACACCGGATCGACCAGGTGGCTGCCCAGGTAGTCGGCGATGGCCACCTTCTTCACCAGCCCGAGGCCGATGAGAAGCACCGCCCTGCCGGCCCCGTCCACCGTCAGGCGCGGCGGCGCGAGGAACTGTTCCAGCAGCTGTTTTGCCCGCACGATGGGGCCCGCCACCAGCTGAGGAAAGAACGCCACGAAGAGGAGGTACTGGTAGAAGGTTTTCGCGGGCTCCAGCTGCCGGCGATAAATGTCGATGGTGTAGGAGAGGGACTGGAATGTGTAGAACGAGATGCCCACGGGCAGCAGAAAGGACAGGTGGACCGGATTGGCCTGGAAGCCCAGCGCGTTGAGCAGGGCGGTCGCCTCCGCGGCAAAGAAGTTGAAGTACTTGAACGTACACAGGATGCCCAGGTTGATGACCAGGCTGACGCAGAGGAGCAGACGGCGGCGTTGCTGGCTGGCGGAGCGGTGGATGGCGCCGCCGGTCAGGTAGTCCACGGTGGAGGAGAGCAGGATGAGGAGCAGGTATTTCGGCACCCAGCTGGCGTAGAACACGTAGCTCGCCACAAGCAGCAGCAGCATCCGCGCCCGGGGTCGTCCGGCCAGCAGCCAGAACCCCGCGAACGCCGACAGAAACAGCACCGCGTATTCGATGGAATTAAAGGCCACCTGCGGCCTCCGGCCGGTTCAGCCACTCCCAGATCCGGTCGGCCCAGAGGGTGGACTGGTTTCTGGACAGGTGGAAGTTGGTGACGCCGCGCAGATTGAAGTCGATGTCGCGGGAGTCGAAGAACGCGCAGGGGCGGCTGGTTTCCTGCAGGACGGGATAGACGCCGGCGGTGTCTTCAAAGAAGCGGGGCGGTCCGATCCAGTAGCAGCGGCGCGGAGCGATGCGCGCCACCATCCGCTTCACCCATACCCCGTAAGAGCTGGGTTTCGGGTGTTTCAGGGCATTGGTGCCCAGATTCACGATGACCACGTCCGGGGTGGTTTTCCGGAGCAGCTGGGAGAGGCGTCCGGTCACCAGCCAGCCCCGGCTGTTGGAACCCACCCAGGCCGAAGGGGTGTAGGTGGCCCCGGCCCCTTCGAAGTGGCGCCGCAGGGTGCCCTTCAGACCCCAGTTTTCCAGATGGGAATCGCCGATGTGCAGCACCCGGAGCCCTTTCCAGCCCTCCCGGAAGGGTTGGACCGTCGTGTTGTCGGAGGGGGCCGCGTCCTGCGGGAATCCATGGGCGACAGCGGCGGATGCGAGGAGCAGAGCGGCAATCGCCATGTGGGGCAGGGATTTCACAACCACTGCTAATCACAGAATGAAACGGGATGCCAAGATCTGTTGCGACGGACGGGTAAAAATCTTGCAGTCGGAAAGAAGGTGTAGTATACAATGCCACATTATGCTATATTTATTTACATATGCAACCATCCCGACCCGTCATTATGCAGGGATGCTGTCTGCCATCCTCGTCGGCGGTCTGATGATGTCCTGCCCGGCAGCGCGGGACGGCGGCAACCAGCATGTGAGCAATTCTACGGATGTAGATATGAATTCTCCTACCCGACCGGCGCCCGCACCCGTGGACAGGGACGAGGAAGAAACCGGGACCGATCCCGATCCGTCCACCCTGCACCTGGAGGCGCGCCCGGGCCGGGAAGTGTCCGTGCAGACGGCCGGTCTCGAAGGATTTTTCGCTGCCCTGTCGCAGCTGGAGAACGGGGAGCGGACCCGGGTGCGGGTGCTCCACTACGGCGATTCCCACACGGCGGCGGATTTTTTCACCACTGCGGTGCGCCGCCGGTTGCAGACCCGGTTCGGAGACGGCGGCCGGGGATTCATCTCCATCGGCGATCCGTGGCCCGCCTACAACCCCAAGGACATTGAAGTGCACGCATCCGGTGAATGGACGCCGGAGCGCATTCTGGTCGCCGCGGATCCGGCCACCCTGGACGGATACTACGGACTCGCCGGGGTGACCGTGTCCACGCGGGACCCCCTGGCCCGCAGCACGGTGCGCACGGTGCAGGACACGGGTTTCGGCCGGCGCGCGTCGGTGTTTGACGTCTTCTACATGGTGCAGCCCGGCGGCGGCGTCTTTGACGTATTCGTGGACGGCGCCCGAAAGGGTTCGGTGAACACGGACGGAGATCGCCGGCGCACGGGATTCTTCAAGGTCACCGTCGAAGAAGGGGTGCATGAATTCGACGTGCGCAACACGGGTACGGCGCCGTTGCGGTTCTTCGGCGCGGCGGTGGAAAACGACGGGCCCGGCGTGGTCTATGACGCGCTGGGGGTGAACGGCGGCTTCTTCTACACGCCGCATCGGTGGAACGAGGAAGAACTCCATGTGCAGATGAAGCGGCGGGAGCCGGATCTGCTGGTGACCATGTACGGGACCAACGAGGTGGGGTCGAAGGTGTTGAAGCGGGAGGATTACCGGGAGAAGGTGACCCTCACCATGCGCCGGTTCCTGGAGGGAACAGACCAGAGCGCCTGCCTGATGATCGGTCCGCCGGACCGGGTGGTGACCCCGGACAAGGAAGAGCAGTTCGCGTGGATCATCGAAGTGCAGAAAGAGGTGGCCGCGGAGCAGGGATGCGCGTTTGTCGATCTGCGGGAGCTGATGGGCGGCCCCGGCGGGCACGAAAAATGGCAGGCCATGTCCCCGCCCCTGGCCCAGACGGACGGCATTCACCTGACCGTGCCCGGCTACATGTCCCTCGGGGAGCAGGTGGCCGCGCAGATTCTCGAAGGGTACGAACAGTATCGCAGATGACGCGCTGCGTTTGCGGTGCGAAGGAGGTTTTCATGGATTTTTCACAGATGACGACCCTGGAGTTCTGGAACGGACTGGTCCGCTCTCACACGACGGAGCTGATTCTCATCCTCACCACTGCTGTTGTGGTGGTACTGGACCGGTACCTGCGCCGGGCCGTGGCAAAGGTGACCAGCTCCTTCAACGTGGTGTCCCGGTTCGCCGTTTTTTTGCTGATGTGCGCCGTCGGGTACACGGCCCTGGCCCTTGGCGTGTCCTTTGCTCTGAAGGCCGGCATCGCCCTGAAGGGAGGCCTCTACGCCGCGCCGGCGGTCCTCGCCATCCTGATCATTGTCGCCATCGAAGCCCAGCGACAGAAGGCCATCTGAAAAAAACGCAGCCGCAGAAATTTTTTTGGCACAATTCGACCCCGATCGGCCGAAAGAGGGGATGACCGGACACGTGGCGTCCGGGAAAGGCGGATCGACATGAAAAATTGTGCAAAGAACCAGAAGATTCTCGACCGGGCCCTCCTCCTCATGGAGCACGGCTACTTTGAAGACGCGGACCACCTGCTGACCGGGGAACTGGCGCAGCAGGGCGGCGATGCCGACCTGTGGATGGCCGCGGGTCTCGCGCGGCTGCACCGGAAGAACTACCGGAGCGCGAAATCGGCGTTCACCATGAGCGCCTGGCTGGGGGGCGACACCAGTGCCCGCTCGCTGGCGGCGTGCATGAAGAAAATCGGCTGACTGTCAGGGCAGGGTGGACCGGGGCGGCGGCAGCTCCGCCTGTCGGTCGCGGAATTGCAGGAGGATTTCCCTGCGGCGTTTCGCCTCCGAAAGGTGGGTGGGCGAATTTTCGGCAACGGCGATGGCCCGGTTGATGGTGGCGATGGCTTCATCGAAACGATGGAGTCCGCCCAGGGCGCCCGCGAGGGAAATGAGGACGTTGAAATCGTCCGGCGCCAGCTTCTCGGCCTTGCGGAACGCGAGCAGCGCCCGGTCATAGGCGCGGTCGTGGGCGTGGATGTTGCCGATGGACAGCCAGAGGGTGGATGTGGCGTGATAGCGTACCGCCATTTCATAGTACCGCAGGGCGTCCGTCGGATTGGCATAGGCCCTATCCAGCAGCTGGCCCATCCGGAAATGGAGACCCGACAGGGTGAATTCCGATTTCCGCTCGGTGGCGATGGCGATTCCCCGTGAATAGGCCCTGAATGCTTCGTCGGGTCTGTTGTTCTGTTCCTGTACGATGCCGTAGTTGAGCAGGGCCAGTGGATCGTCGGGGTGACGTTCCAGCTGCGTGGTCCACAGGGTGGATGCGGACTGCCAGCTCTGTATCCGGATGAGCGAAAGGAGGGCCAGCAGGATCGGTACAGCCCAGAGCAGGCGGCGGAGTTTTGCATGAATGCGGGAAAACCCGATTCCGGCAAGGACGGTCAGTGCCGCAGATGGCACATACAGGTAGCGGGGCGAAAACCAGTTCATGTGCTGGATGGCCTGCAGGGACGGTGCGATGCAGAGGACAAAGGACAGCAGCAGAAAGACGACCGGTGGTTGTCGGCGCCTCAGGTACAGGGCGGCTGCGAGGATGCCTCCCAGCAGCAGGAATCCCAGCCACCAGTCCCATCCGAAGAACCGGTGGGTAACGGGTTCGTAAAGGGACAACGGATGGGGAAACAGGGCCCATCGGAACGCCTGGAGGAAATCCGGCCCGAAGCGGAGAAGGGCCGTCAGCGGGTCAAAATGCCGGATGTTCACGAGGACAGCGGCGCGCATGGCCATGTATCCGACGAGCAGGATGGCGGCAGCAGAAGGGACAAGCAGCTTTCGGGATATCGGTGACGAACCGGAGCGCAGCAGGGCATGCAGCCCCAGGAGGAACGGCGCGGCAACGCCGGTTTCCTTGCTGCCGATGGCCAGTGCCGCGCAGAGCAGCGAGCCGATCCGGCAGGCAGCAGAACCGTCGCGCAGGTGCTTTTCGAAGAGCAGCAGGCCCAGGAGGATCGATGTCAGC
Source organism: Deltaproteobacteria bacterium (assembly GCA_029565915.1). Classification (GTDB taxonomy): domain Bacteria; phylum Myxococcota_A; class Polyangia; order JAAYKL01; family JAAYKL01; genus JAKQNG01. Next base: position 14,903 of record JAKQNG010000056.1, on the reverse strand, counting down.
ACCATGAGGTCACCCAGATCCGTGATGAACAGGATGGCGTCCATGTTGTAGGGAAGGGTTGAGAAGACAAGGGCAGAGAAGAGCGCGGCAGCAGTGGCCGGAGAGCGTTTATCGACCGCAGGGGTGGAGAACAGCCGTTTCGACATGAAGAATATGAGCAGGGTGGAACAGAGGTTGAACAGGAACATGACCGCGCGATATCCCTGTGGCGACGCATCGAAAACGGTTTTCTGTACAATGAGTGCAGCGAGGCTGATGGGGCGGTAGTAGGGAACCTGGGATTGATCGTCCGTGGCGCCGGCCAGGTAGTGCCCGTTGAAGGCGCCGGGCAATTTGTCCAGACCTCTGATTTCGAGACTCTGCCGAATCAGGACGTCGTCGTCCCAGAGCAGGGGATGGTCGAGGGCGGGAGCGAACATGCATGAATGAAGAATGACAATGACCGCAATCGAGACGCCGGTGCCGTGGGCCCGGAGGCGGGGCAGGATTCTGTCTCCAGGGGTCACGGTTTTCCCGCTCCTTCTACCCGGCGTCGGTAGTCGAGGATCATCTGTCGTCGCCGTTCGAATGCCTTCATTCTTTTATCGTCGGGTGACAGCATCCGGCGGGCCTGCTCCATGTGGGACAAAGCTTCGTCGAACCGTTTCAGCCCGGTCAGCGCATTGGCCAGGGAAATGTGAACGACATAGCTGCCGGGATCCAGTTTCTGTGCCTGCTGATAGGCGGCGAGGGCCTTTTCGAAGTGGTTGTCTGCCGCATGGATGTTTCCGATGGCCACCCACGTTTTCATTGTCGGATCGAAACGGACAGCCTTCTGGTAATACGGCATCGCTTCGTCCGGTGCCCCGAAGACGGTATGGAGCAGATAGCCGATCCGGTAGTTCGCGTAGCCGGCGTAGTTCGCCGTTCCCTCTTGCTCTGCGAGGGAGGCAGCCTTTCGATAGTAGTTTGCTGCGTCATCGAATCGCCGGTGTTCTTCGTTGGCAGCGCCGAAATTCACGGCGCTGATGACACGGTCCGGATGCCGTTCGTATTCGAGTTGCCAGAACGCGAAGTTGTCGCTCCAGGCGTGGATGCGGATGAGGGACAGGAGCAGCAGGGATGCGAACAGCGGGACCAGTGTCCAACGGAGAAGTGACGAAAGGTGGACGAATGCGAGGCCGGCTCCGACGGCGAGGAAGGCGCCGGGGATGTACAGGTAGCGGGGGTCAAAGGTGGATGCGTACTGGAGGCCCAGCAGGGACGGGGAGATGGTGGCGCAGAACGCGACGATGAGTGCGGTGGCCATCCGGGTTCGCTTCCGAAGAAGGAGAACCGCGGCAATGGTGGCGATGATCAGCAGAACGCCGAGCCACCACCCGCCGGAAAACCCGGTGACGAGGTCTTCCTTGAGAGACAGGGGATGGGGAAAGATTCCCCATCGAACCGCCGTTGCGAAGTCGGCGGGATAGCGAAGCAGGGCCTGCTTCAGGCTGAAGGGCGGGACATCCGTCAGGGCAAGGGTTCTGGCGGTCAGGTAGAGACCTGCGGCGGACAGCAGTCCCGCAGCCGGCGCGATGGTGCGGATGACGGGAACGTGGGGACGGCGCAGGAGCCACCACAGTATTCCCAGAGGAATGAGTGAGAGTCCGGTTTCCTTGCTGCCGAAGGCGATGGCCGCACAAACGAACAATCCCACCGCCGGTAGCAGGGCGCCGCTGCGGAAGTGCCTCTCCAGCAGAATCAGCGAGAGGAGGCTGAAACACAGCGCCATCAGGTCGCCGAGATCCGTCAGAAACAGCACCGCATCAACGGTGTAGGGAAGCAGTAGAAACATCAGGGACGTGATGATTCCCGCCAGATTCCGGATTTTCTGATCTGTCTGAATCGTCGAATGGTCGATCAGGTGGCGGGTGATGAAGAACAGAAGGATTCCCGACATCAGATGAAAGAAAAAATGGACCAGGTGGTAGCCGGTGGCGGATTCCCCACCGAACAGGTGGTATTCCACAAACAGGACCGAGAGACTGATGGGGCGGTAGTACGGAGTCAGTCGTCCGGCCTCGTTGATCATCTTGAGATAGTGACCGTTGAACGCCATGGGCAGGTTGTCGAGGCTGGTGATGTGGACATTATGGACGATGAGCATCCGGTCATCCCACAGGAAGGGGAAGGGGAGGGTGGGTGCGAACATGACTACGTAAAGGATGACAATGATGGTGATGGATGCGCCGGTGCCGTGGGCTCGCAGGAGTGCGAGGATTCTATTTCCAGGGGTCACGGTTTGTTCTGTCCTTCCACCCGTCGTCGGTAGTCGAGAATCATCTGCCGTCGCCGTTCGAATGCCTTCATTCTTTCATCGTCGGGAGACAGCATCCGACGGGCCTGCTCCATGTGGGCAAGGGCTTCGTCAAAGCGTTTCAACCCGGTCAGCGCATTGGCCAGAGAGATGTGCACGATGTAGGAGTCCGTATCCAGTACTTCAGCCTTCTGATACGCTGCGAGGGCTTTTTCGAAACTGCTGTCGGTGACGTGGATGTTGCCGATGGAAATCCAGATTCTTGCGGTCGGATCAGATCGTACTGCCTTCTCATAGTAGCGGAGGGCTTCTGTCTTGTTTTGAAACAGCGTGTCCAGCAGATACCCGATTCGGTGATTTGCGTAGCTGGCATAGATCCGGTCGTTCTGCTGTTCTGCCAGTCGTGCGGCCTCCGCGTAGAGCGCACGAGCCGCCGGGATATTCTTTTTTTCTTCATTGGCGACGCCGAAATTGAACACACTCAGTGCATGATCGGGTTGTCGTTCGTACTCGAGTTTCCAGAACGCGTAGTTGTCGCTCCATGCGTGGATGCGGATGAGGGTGAGGAGCAGAAGTGATGCGAGCAGCGGGACGAACGCGTACCGGAGAAGGGGTGAGAGATGAACGATCGCAATGCCGGCGCCGATGGAGAGGAAGGCGCCGGGGACGTACAGGTAGCGGGGGTCAAAGGAGGATGCATACTGGAGGCCCAGCAGGGACGGGGAGATGGTGGCGCAGAAGGCGAGGATGAGCCCGGCAGCAATCCGGTTCCGTTTCCATAGGATCACAACGGCTGCGAAAACGATTCCAATGAGAGCCGCACCTGTCCACCACCAGGCACCGAATCCTTGCCCTGCCAGATCTTCCCGGAGTGACAGGGGATGAGGCAGAACAGCCCAGCGGAGGGCCGTGGCGAAGTCCGCGGGAAAGCGAAGCAGGGCCTGCTTCAGGCTGAAGGTCGGCACTGCGGCCAGTGCATGTTCCCTTGCGATCAGGTAGATCCCGGCAGCGGACACCAGGACCGCGGCTGGTGCGATGGTGCGGATGACGGGAACGTGGGGACGGCGCAGGAGCCACCACAGTATTCCAAGAGGAATGAGGGCGAGTCCGGTTTCCTTGCTGCCGAAGGTGATGGCCGCAAACAGAAACAATCCGACCGCCGGCAGCAGGGCTCTGCTGCGGAAGTGCTTCTCCAGCAGAATCAGCGAAAGGAGGCTGAACCACAGCACCATCAGGTCGCCGAGGTCCGTCAGAAACAGTACTGCATCGACAGTGTAGGGCAGCAGAAGGAAGAGCAGGGATGCGGCGATCCCTCCTAGATTACGGATTTTCTGAGCTGGTTGAACCGTGAAGTGATCGATCAGGTAACGGGTGATGAAAAACAACAGGATTCCCGACATCAGGTGCAAGAAAAAGTGAATCAGATGGTAGCCGATGGCGGATCCATCGCCGAACAGGTGGTATTCCAGAAACAGGACAGAGAGACTGATGGGGCGGTAGTAGGGTGACAACCGACTGGATTCCTTGATTATTTCCAGGTAGTGGCCGGTGAAAGCCATCGGAAGGTTGTCGAGGTCGGCGATATGCACGTTCTGCACAATCAGCATGCGATCATCCCACAGGAAAGGGAACCCGAGGGTGGGTAGATAGATGGCGCAGTATGCCGCTGCGATGAGTGCGATGGACAGGAGGGTGGCGTGACGGACGTACAGAGGTTCCGTTGGAGGGATCTGCGGTTCGGGCTCAGTCATCTGTCGTTTCCGCTGTATCGTCGGTTTTTCGGGGGCCTTCGTCCAGGCGGATGTCGTACAACTCGCGCAGCGGATGCAGTTGCGCGTCTTCAGAGGTCAACAGTGTGAAGAGTTCGAACGGGATGTACGAAAACTTCTTCTGCTGTCGATCATACAGTTGTCTGGCGCGCGCGATGTCCAGCTCCGCGGCTTTTCCCTGCAGCTTCTGCAACTGCACTTCCAGGTTGTGACGGGTTTGAGGATTCGTTTCCTTGAAGAGCTGGGTCTGCAGGTGCTCGATGACCAGATCGGTGAAGCCCTGTTCCGTCAGCAGACCGGCGGACAGGTTGGCCGCGTAGGGTGGTGCATCCTCCATGAGGGAGGATTTCTGGATCAGGTGGGCGCCCCTGCGCCGGGCCGCCTGTTTGTCCTCTTTGTTGTTCAGCACGTTGTACAGATCCCAGTAGTGCAGGAATCCCAGATCGAAGAGGAGCTGGCCGTTGTCCGGAAATTCACGGGTTCCCCGTTCCACCACCGCGATGGCCTTGCGCACCGAGGCTTCCGTGATGAGGCCCTGATGGAACAGGATGAACTGGGCGCCGTACAGGTAGGCTTTGAGAAACCGTGGATCCAGATCGATGGCTGTTTCCACATAAGAAACGGTATCGCTGGTGGCGGGCTTCTTCTTTTCGGCGCGGCTGCGGCGATGGTAGCTTTCGCTGGTTTCACTGAAATAGATGACCGCTTTAGTCCAGATCAGATCGGCGGCCGCCTCGTTGTAACCGGCGCAGAAGAACCGGATCCAGCCCGATGGCGGCAGGTAATAGATGTCGCGGCTGGCGGTGATTGCATCGTGCAGGTTTTTTGTGTGGCGACAAACGACAACCGTTCCCGTGAACAGGCCGGCCAGGAGCATGAATAGAAAGCAGCTGCGAAGGACGGATTCCATGGTGAAAATGATACCGGAAAGAGACGACGGGACAAGGAGGTTCTGACCTACTCCAGCGGGTCGGTCTTGTAGTAGCCGCCCGTGGCGTGGAGGCCACCTTCGGATGAAATTTCCATATAGCGCTGGAACAGGGATGTTTCGTCGTCGCCATCCAGATCTCCCCGAGCCTGCAGGACGACCGTACCGGACAGGATATTGCAACCGCTGGCGCCGTAAGCCTGATTATCAAAACTGTAAACGTAGTAAAAATCATCTCCCATGCCGAAGCTCAGCGCTACCCAGCGTTGATCGCCGAAATGATCGCTGCCCTGATAATCTTCCGCGGGAAACTTCTGTCCACCATCCGGCGGTGCAGACGGGGTCCATCCAACGGATGATGGCAGGCATTTGGCATAGAGTACTGCATCCACACCGCTGGTGGCGTGGTGGCCGCCATAATAAGCGATGGCACCGTCATGGATGGCCTTCAGGCTCTGGTTCGCTTCCGAGGTCTTGGCACGGGCCATGTACTTTACAAATGCGGGAATGGCTACTGCCGCCAGAATGCCCAGGATCGCAACTACGATCATCAGCTCGATCAGGGTGAAACCTCTGTGGCGGAAAGTCATGATATCCTCCCGGGCGCCGGAGTTGTTATCTGGCCGGTGATTGGTAAGAAACGTAGCATGAATATACAAAGAAGCAATTTTCGTGCCTCTGAAGCTGCTGGAATACACACCGATGCGCCTGCGCGGGTTGTCCAGCAATGAGGAGATGGGATGGTTGTGTCAGGATTGGAGTGAATTATTCGAGGGGATCGGTCTTGTAGTAACCACCTGTGGCGTGGATGCCGCCGTTGGAAGAGACTTCCATGAAACGCTGGAAGAGAGAGGTGTTGTCGTCGCCGTCGAGGTCGCCTCTGGCCTGGAGAACGATGGTACCGGCAGTGATGTCACACGTGCCGCCGATCCGATTATCGAAACTGTAAATGTAGTAGAAGTCGTCGCCCATGGAGAAGTTGAGGGCCGCCCAGTTGTCAGCGCCGAACTGATCGGTGCCCTGATAATCTTCTGCGGGGAATTTCTGGCCACCATCCGGAACGTCGGCGGGGGTCCATCCGGCGGAAGAGGGCAGGCACTTGGCATAGAGAACAGCGTCGACACCTGTGGTGGCATGGGCTTCGCCGTAGTACGCGATGGCGCCGTCATGCATCGCCTTCAGGCCCTGGGTGGCTTCCGAGGTCTTGGCGCGGGCCATGTACTTGATGAACGCGGGAATGGCGACGGCGGCCAGAATACCGAGAATCGCCACCACGATCATCAGCTCGATCAGGGTAAAACCACGTTTCATTAACTTCTTCATCACTTACCTCCTTGGTTGACTGATCTTCAGTCAAGTCTGTTTCACCCTCATCGTTGAAGGTGAGGTTTTCAGTTTTCCACTACGGACAGGCCACGGTGTCCACCCGGTGAATCAGATCGCTCGCCGAGTAGATTTCAAATCCCTCGCACTCTCCGTCTTCGTCCAGATCGCCCACGGCCCTTGCGCCGAACCAGAAGTCCGATGCATTGGGAATGTTTCTGTCCACAAACACCACCGGCACGTCCCCGGGCGCTCCGGCTTCGATGATGTAGCGGAAATAGAAATGCTTTCCCGACGGCGTGAGCCCGAGCTGGGCCCAGGCGCTGGACACGTTGGCGTTGGCCGTGGATGTCCAGTTGATGGCCGCACTGTCGGGCTTGCTGTTATTGGGCGACCAGGCCGGTCCCGTGAGGCCCGATTCGGCGTATTCGCGGAAACTGGCCCGGTAGGCTTCCTGCTTGATGCGGATGTCCGACAGGATGCTCTGGGCCTCGGCTTCCCTGGCGGAGCGGATCCACTTGGTGTAGGCGACGATGGCTACCGCCGAAAGCACGGCGAGAATGGCGACCACGATCATCAGCTCAATCAGGGTGAATCCGTCTTCTGTGTGCAGGTTCTTCATCTCAATACCTCACAATTAGCAAGAAACGCGCCGAACCGGACTAGAGGTATTTCGAACAGCCCTTCAGAGCGGGACGGAGTCTCAAGGAGTGCTGACGGGTGGATTCTGATTCGGGTTTTGACATGAAACGACGGTTTCCAGCCCTATCGGCCGACAGGAATTGTCAGCACTCTTCGTCTGTTGATGATTCCTTTTCCAGTTTCAACCGGTAGCGCAGGGAGCGGACGGAGATGCCCAGCAGTTTTGCCGCCGCGGCCTGTACGCCGCCGGTCGTGTCGAGGGCGGCGCGGATGTACTGTTCCTCCACGCTGCGCAATGTTTCGTCGAGGTCGATTCCTTCGGGCGGGATCCGCGGTCCGCCGTGGCCGTTGGCAGCCTGTCCGCCGTTCTGGAGAAACGGCGGCAGATCCCGGATGGTTACCAGATCTCCTGAGGCGATGGCGGTGGCCCTCTCCAGGATGTTCTTCAGTTCCCGTACGTTGCCCGGATAATGGTGGGTCAGCAGGGGTCGCATGGCCTCCGGGTGAATGCCCCGGACCGCACTCCGGTTGTCCGCGGCAATGGCCGGCAGCAGGGCATTGATGAGGGGTTTGAGGTCTTCCATCCGGTCGCGCAGCGGGGGAATGTGGATGGAGATGACGTTGAGGCGGTAGTACAGGTCCGTGCGGAACCGTCCCTCTTCCACTTCCCTTGCGAGATCCGCGTTGGTGGCGCAGACAAATCGCACGTCCACGGGGTCTTCCTTTTCGCCGCCCACCCGGCGCACCGTTTTTTCCTGGATGACCCGCAGCAGCTTCACCTGCAGGGACAGGGTGAGTTCACCGATCTCGTCGAGAAACAGCGTGCCGCCGTCAGCGGACTTGACGAGCCCGGCCTTGTCGCCGGCCGCACCGGTGAAGGCTCCCTTCACGTGGCCGAACAGCTCGGATTCCATGAGAGGTTCGGGCAGGGCACCGCAGTTGACCGGAACAAAGGGTCCCCGTCTGGAGCTGGCTGCGTGGTGGATGGCCCGGGCCACCACTTCCTTGCCGGTGCCGGATTCGCCGGTGATCAGCACCGAGGCCGGCGAGTCGGCGATTTTTTCGCACAGAGCGGCGATTTCCCGGATGGCCTCGGACTGGCCCACCAGGTCGGTGATGTGTTTTTCGCCCCGCACCCGTGCCCGCAGGTCGATGTTTTCCCGCACGAGCTGCCGGTGTTCCAGGGCCTGGCGCACCACCAGCTTGAATTCGTCCACGTTGAAGGGTTTGTTGATGTAGTCGAAGGCGCCTTTTTTCATTGCTTCGACGGCGGAGTCCGTGGTGCCGAAGGCCGTGATCAGGATGACCGGGCAGTGGGGGTCTCGGATTTTCACCTGCTCGAGCACCCGCAGGCCGTTGCCCCGGTCCATGGCCAGATCCGTGATGACCAGATCGTAGCGGTTGCCTTCTTCGAGGAGCCGCACGGCCCGATCGCCGCCGGGGGCATCCTCCACCGCGTAGCCTTCCCGGCGCAGGAGGATGGACAGCATTTCCCGCACAGAGGCTTCGTCGTCGACAATGAGGATGTGGGGGGCATCGACCATGGGAAGGTATTGTACTCTGAAAACCGCAGAAGGCAGAAATTATTGGCCCGCCGGGCGCGCCTCAGGAGGGGCGGAATTTTCCTGCAGGAGCTGCTGCTGCCGGCGGATGCCGTCGGCGATGGAGTTGCGCAGGCGGGTGAGGTCATGCTGCACGGCCGGTTGATCGCCGGCGATGGCCTCGGCGGTGTTGACGCAGCGGATGGCCGAGCGGAAGTCCTTCATTTCGATGGCGCTGCGGGCGAGGGATATCTGCCACAGCGCGGGATTGGCGCGGTGCAGGAGGATCTGTCCGGCCAGAAGAACGCCGAAGGATGCCACGGCGGCGATGCGTACGACCTTCTTGTTGATCTGCAGGATTCCCATTGTTCCATGGCCGCAGAGGATGGCCAGTGGAAGGGCCATTGCGACCCGGTACCGGGCCGAAAAGTGATAGAGTCCGATGGCGACGAGACAGCCCACAATGACAGGGAGCAGCGGCAGGATTTCCCGCCCCCGATGCCGGCGGAGCAGAAATCCGGCGCCGGAGAGGGCCAGCAGGGTAATGAACAGGAAGGACAAGGGGGCGAGGCGCAGCGCCGTGAGAACCCGTTGTTCGCCGGGATGGTAGTACTCAAAGGTTTTTTCTTCCGCGAAAATAGCGCTGGCGAGGCGCAGGAGGACGCCGCTGTCGGAATGGCGGTCCAGCCCCCGCGTGGCGATATCTGCTTTCAGCGTATCGAGAATGTCACCCGGCGGTGCCGAAGAGGTTTGGCGGTCGGTCCCGTTAATGGCGTCGCGCGCCTGTTCAACGACGGTTGTGGCCGAAAACTCCGCGTCGATCGCCGTGTCCGCCACGTAGATCACCGGCACGAACAGTCCGCTGTGGTGGTGGTTCCACAGGCCGTTGGCCAGCAGCACGGCGCCAAATCCCGCAGTGAAAAAGAGGGTGCGCCACAGTCGCGGTTTCCATGGGCGATCCTGGCCGGAAAAGGGCAGGAGGGCGGCCACCACATGGAGGGGCGCGGTGAAGAGGAGGCTGGCGCGGCTCAGGATGGAGAGGGCCAGCAGGGCGCCGGCGCCGATGGCGGTGGACGGCCGGGCAGCGGCAAAGCGGGGAGACAGGAACTGGTGCAGGGTGACAGACAGGAGGAAGAGGCTGAGGGATTCGGAGAGGATTTTGCTCTCGAAGAACATGAGGGTGCCGTACAGGGTGAGGACAATGGCCGCGGCCGCGGCGGGACCGGGTCCGCCGGTGCGCAGGGCCGTGCGGTACACCACGTACACGGTGGCCACCCCCAGCGCGAACTGCAGCAGAATGGGGATGACCAGCGACACGTGGGCAAAAGTGAGGGCCAGAAAGTATCCGTACAGCGGGCTGAAGGCGATCTGCTCGGGGGTGCCGAAGGTCAGGGACCGGATCTGGGCGGCCTGCCGCAGGTAGATGACCGAATCCGCCACCGGTCCATAGATGAAGGGCAGGTCCGTGTACGCGAAGAAATACAGGGCGCGGAGCAGGGCCGCGGCGCCGAGGATGGCAATGAGGATCAGACGGGCCGGAGGGGCTGCCGGGTTGGCGTCGTCGCTGGTCAACGGGAGCGGCCGCAGCGGGCGGCGCAGATATCGAGCAGCCGGTCCGCCAGCGCCTCCTTGGACACCCCGCCGGTGTCGGTTTCCCCCGTGTCGTCCACGATGACCGCCCGGGTGGTGTCTCCGTCCAGGGCGTCCTGCGCCAGGTTGGCCACGATGATGTGGGCGTTTTTCTGCGCGCGTTTTTTCTGTGCGTTTTCGACGAGGTGTTCCGTTTCCAGGGCGAAGCCCGCCACCACCGGTCGGTCGCTGGTGCCCCGCAGCCGGCCGAGGGCGAGGAGGATGTCGGGATTTTTGACCAGTTTCACGGTCATGGTGTCGTCCGTCCCTTTTTTGATTTTCTGCGGGGCCGAGGTTTCCGGCCGGTAGTCCGCCACGGCGGCGGCCATGACAATTACGTCCATGTCGGCGGCCCGGCCAAGGACCGCCTGTTCCATTTCGAGGGCGGAGCGGACGGGCACGCGGGTGACACGGGGCGGCGCCGGCAGGGACACGGGACCGCTGACCAGAGTGACATCTGCGCCCCGGCGGGCGGCCATCGCGGCAATGGCATATCCGGTTCGGCCCGACGATCGGTTGGAGATGAATCGCACGGGATCGAGGTCTTCCACCGTGGGGCCGGCGGTGACCAGGATGCGCAGTCCGTTGAGGTCCTTGCGCAGGAGCCCGGTGAGGGCGCGCAGAATGTCGTCCGTGTCGGCGAGCCGGCCTTCGCCGACGGTGCCGCAGGCGAGTTCGCCGCTGCCCGGCGCCACGATATGCCATCCGTGTTCGTCGCGCAGGGTGTGCAGATTGCGCACGGTGGCCGGGTTGCGCCACATGTTGGTGTTCATGGCCGGCGCCGCCAGCACGGGTCCGGCAAAGGCCAGGGTGACCGCGCTGATCAGATCGCTCGCGCGGCCCGTCGCGCACCTGGCCAGATAGTCCGCGGTGGCCGGCGCCACGAGGAGGATGTCCGCCTCCGCCGGGGCTTCGATGTGGGTGAGGGGCCTTCTGGCCGGGTCGAACATCTGTACGTGCACCGGCTGTCCACTTAATGTTTCCATTGTCAAAGGCGTGATGAACCGGCAGGCGGCGTCGCTCATGATCACCTGCACCCGGGCCCCGGATTTGACCAGGTGTCGGCACAGCTCCGCGCTTTTGTAAGCGGCAATGCCACCTGTAACCCCCAGTAAAATCTTCACATTTTTTAAATCCGGGCCCATCTGCGACGACGGTAGCGAAGAAGGAAAGAGGTGTCACCCGGAAATTTGTGTGGTTTATTTGCCTACATTCAACCACCATGGTATACATCGCCCAGAACGCGTCACACGAGGCGCATCGGAGGCGATCATGAGCGAAACAGAAAACGGCAGAATTTCGGGAGAACACATTGTGCGGCTGCAGGTGGAGGGTGTGAACGGGGTGGTGAATACCATTGAAGATCAGAAGACCGGCCGGGGACTGTCCCTGGTCTGTCCGTTTCCCGCGCTGGAGGTCAGCATTCCCGTGCGGTTGATGGGCAGGGACGGGGAGTCGGCCGGCGGCTGCATCCACCGCATCGGCGTGGAGGACGATCCGGAGACCGGGTTGCCCAAGCTGCGCCTGTCCGTGCGCAGCGGCGCAGATGAGCGCGACACGGTGGTCAAAACGCCGCCCATCGATCTGGTGAAGGAAGCGAGCGGAGTGACCGCGGTGTCGGATGACGTGCTGGAGCTGGAACTGGCGCAGGATGAGCCGCTTCCGCTGGTGCCGTCCACCCAGAGCGGCGAGCTGCTGCAGGGGCTGCTGGGCGATCTCGTGGATCGGAACACGGCGGAGCTGCTGGCCCTCGATGAAATTGACAGCCTGCGGCCGGTAAAGGGCAAAGAGGATCCGCAGTGGGCATCCGCCGCTCCCCTGTTCATTCCGTCCGACGGCGTGGAACGCTCGAGGACGCGCCGCCGCCGCACCATGGGCGCCGTGGCCGCCTGGTCCCTGGTCATGGGCATTGCCGCCGGCGGTACGTTTGTCCTGGCCCGCGCCGGGGTGATCAATGTGGACAGCATGACCGGCTGGGCGAGCGGAAATGACCGCGTCGCTGCCAACGTGTCCGCCTCCGTGGACACCCTCGCCACGCTGAACGACAAAGCCGACGAACCTTTACAGCCCGCGGTGTCCGTCGCGCTCCCGGTTGCCGGGGAGACCGTCGCTGCAGAGGTGGCGCAAGCCGTCGACGCAGCTGTGGAACCAGAAATGCCCGCCGAAACGGAGATTCCGGTTCAGGTGGAGGCCGTTGCCGCTGCGGAGTCATCGGCCCCGTCGACGGTGGAGACGGTGGACGGTACCGAAATCGTGCTGCCCACGCGGTGGCCCGCGGAGTATTCCACGTCGTACCGCCTGCAGGATCCCAATGGTGTGGTGGTGGACGTGCCCGGCGGCCTGGTCCGCAGGGAAGGCTGGCTGACCCTGTCCGAGGACGAAAAGATCATCCGCGCCGCCAAGGCCATCCAGCGGGAGAACGGCGCCCGGTTCATCGTCTATGTGAACGGCGACATTCCCAACTTCAAAACCCGTCCCCTTTCCGACGGCGTGCGCCTCAGCCTGTACTACGACTATCAGGCAAATCCGTCCGCCACCCAGCAGATCGCCATGCTCGACCGCTGACCTCCGCCATTCATGCCCCCGACCATCGGACAGAACGACCACCCCCGGATATGGGTGCCCGTCGTCGCCCTGTTCGCCCTGCGGCTGGCCATCGGCCTCGTACTGGTCTTCCGCCTCGACCCTTTGTCGGTGGACGACTACTACCGCATGTTCTACGCGGCCTGGTGGTGGGAGCATCCGGGCTTCACGTCCTCCTACGTGTGGCTGCCCGGTCACCAGTATCTGTACGGACTGGTGGCGGGCATGACGGGCGACCTGATCACCGCACCCCGGATCTTCACCCTGCTGCTCCACCTCGGCACCGCCGGAGTGATGCTCGCCGCGCCGGTTTCCTTTCCGCAGCGGATGGCGGCAGCGGCGTGGATCCTCTTTTCGCCCCTGTCGTTCGTGCTGGGTACCATTCCCCTGGCGGAGAGCGGATGCTGGTTCTTCTGCACCCTCGGCCTCGTGCTCACGGCGCGGTACCTGCAGAGCGGTCGGACCGCTGCGCTGTTCTGCGCTGCCTTCGCCCTCCTGTGGGCGTTCATGTTCCGCTACGAGGCCTGGCCGTTCTGGCTTGCCTTCGCGCTGGCGGCAGGCCGCCGTCGACCCGCGGGCATTTCGCGACCGGTGCACCTGGCCATGGTGGGCGTGCCCCTCATCTTCCCCATCGTGTGGACGGTGTTCTGCGGCGCCAGCCAGGGCGAGTTCTTCGCCTTTCTGTCCGCCACGAAGGACGACCATTTCGGGCCGGGATTTCCGCTGGATATCGCCCGCTCTCCCATGGGCATCATGGGCCTGATCCAGCTGGGCATCGCGGTGGCGGCGCTGGTTTCGACACGGGTGTGGAAGGGGTTTGCCCTGCGCATCTTCGAGCAGTGTTTCGCCCTGTCGGTGCTGGTCGTCATCGGGATCATCGCAGCAGATGCCCTGCCGTCCCAGTACGTTGTGCGGGTGCTGTACGGGCCGGTGATCCTCGGTGCGATGGCGGTTTCCGCATTCCTTGTGGACGCGTCTCGACGACGGCGCTGGACAGCCGGTATGGCCTTCGGCCTGCTGGCGGGCTGCGGGGTTGCCGGCGCCCTCGCCACGCCGTCGCAGGTGGACGAAGAAGATCGACGGGCCGCCGCGTGGATCCGCCATCAGATCGACAGCGGGGCCATCGGCGACGACGGACACGTGCTCGTTTCCTACTGGCTCCCGGAGGCCACCGCCCTGTACGTATTGTCCAATCGCATGGACCGGGTCCATCTGGACGCCATGGGGGCCAGGTGCTCGGTGCAGTTCCTGCTGCCCTTCGCGCCCACCTGTCCACTGCCGGAGTGGGGCGAGCGGGTGCAGATCGTGATTGCGCGCAAATCAAGTCTGGAAGAAGACTATATCCGGTCGCAAAAATGGCGTCCGGTCAAGGATTTCGGGGTCTGGGCGGCCTACCGCCGACCGGCGGGGACCGTGTTTCCGCAGGAGCGGAACAAAGCACCCGACCCCATGTTTCTGCGTTGAAGGGCTGACAACCGGTGATTGACCTGCTCGACATCCACGTGTCCCACGACGGCGTTCCGGCGCTCTGCGGTCTGTCCCTGCACGTGGGCAAAGGCGCCCTGCTGGGCATCATCGGTCCCGGCGGCAGCGGCAAGTCCACCCTGTGCAGGGTGGTGGCCGGACTCGTCCACGCGGACAGCGGCGTGGCCATCGTCAACGGCGTGGACTATTCGACAGCGTCGCGCAGAGAGCTGCAGGCGGCCCAGAGACAGATCGGCGTGCAGTTTCAGAACGACGCGCTGTTTGAACACATGACGGTTCTCGACAATGTGTGCTATCCGCTGACGCGCCTCACCACCCTTGACCGGCCGGCCATCGAGGGCCGAGCGCGGGAGCACATTGCCATGGTGGGGCTCGCGGGATTCGAGGATCGCCTGCCCAACCGCCTGTCCGGCGGTCAGCGGAGGCGTGTGGCACTGGCAAGGGCCTGTGTGACGGATCCGCCGATTCTGCTGTGCGACGATCCCACGGCGGGCCTCGACCCGGTCACGTCCCGGCAGATCCTCGACATGATCGCGGGCATCCGATATCAGTCGGGCAGCACGGTGCTGGTGGTGTCGTCCGACGTGGTGGGGCTGTTTTCGGTATCGACGCGGATTGCGCTGGTCTGGGGCGGGAAGGTGCTGGAGGAAGAGACGACGGCCGGCTTCAAGCAGAGCCGGCGCGAAGAGGTGGTCCGTTTTCTGGACGACGCGCGCCTGCCCTTT
>JAKQNG010000051.1 GCA_029565915.1 Deltaproteobacteria bacterium | reverse complement strand
AAATCCATTCAACACCGTTGATGAACGGGGGAGAGCGAGGCGGTTCAAGATGTTTGAAACAGGAAACAGGAAACAGGAAACAGGAAACAGGAAACAGGAAACAGGAAACAGGAAACAGGAAGATAACCTCTGATGCATTCGCCGCGAAACGCGCCATTCTTTCCACACCAGAGAGTTCAGCGACGCATAGTCTGTCGGTGACCGCCCTGATATTGATTGTAACTGCGGTGGGTTTCCCGACATCTGCATTCGCCGCGGCCCATTCGGTTCTCTATGCCAGAAATGCGGACAGCCAGTCATTGTTTGAAGAACCGTACATCCGGATTGTGAATGAGGGCGACGAACCGCTCGATCTGGCCGGATACAGCATTCACTACTACATCTACGAGTCCGGGAAAAACGCATCAGAACTGGCGGTGCAATACTGGTACACCGGAGAATACGGGTATTCGTCGCAGGTGGAAATTCAGGATCTCGACGAGATCCTTGTGCCAGGCGATGGCCCGGGTGCGAACATGGTAATTGTGATGACACTGGGAGGCGGTGCCATGCTGCAACCCGGACAGTATGTCACGGTTCAGAACGGGATTCACGCGATCAACTGGTCCTCATTCAATGAAACGGATGATTGGTCGCACATCGCCAGCACGGTCTTTGTCGAAGCCGCCAACATCGTTCTGAAAGATGCAACGGGAATCGTGGTTTCCGGAGTTGCTCCAACGGGAACCGGCTCTGGCGGCACAACGACGATTTCCGGCGTTCCTCTTTTCTGGCTTGGCGAGCACTGGTCATATGAACTGGTCTTCAGCACCAGCAACTATGAACCGCAGGACGGTGATGCCTACCAGAATCTCGGCGACGGAAAAGTGTATGTATATTTTGACGGAGCCTGGAATCCGATGGAGGGATCTCAGAGTTCCATCCCCCTTGTTGTTGATGGCGTTTTTCAATCCGACATATGGTTTCTGGAAAACAATGATGAAGTGTTTGAGATTGTCCATTTCGATTTCGGAATGCCCGGCGAGCGCAGAACGCTGTTCTCCATCGACAACCAGACCCGTGGTGTGCGGATTGGAAACAACAACGCGTGGGGACCGATTGGCGACGATTCCATTTCCATCGGGCCCGGCGTTGCGGCCAGCGGCAGTGATGCAGTTGCCCTTGGGGGATGGTGTTACGCGGAAGGTGATAACTCGACAGCAATCGGGTTGCATTCGACGGCAAGGGGAAATGATTCGACGGCGATCGGAAATGATTCGGCGGCAATCGGCTACAGCTCAATAAAGTGGACCCCGTGTCCAGGACCACCTGGACGGTTGTTTAATGTGATTCCTCCGGTTTCCTTTTCGTTCCATCCATTCAGATTCCAGAGGGTTCGTCCGGAGACGACCGGTTGTCTGTCACCAGGCAGCCGCATCGAAGCCGGGCCCCCGGGCGCCGCAAAAAATCCGGAAGTCGTCATGACGCCTTTCTTTCCTGAAGCCCGGAGAAGTAGACCTCGTCCGGAGTGCTGCCATCCAGACTGCTGTGCCCGCGTCGCGTGTTGTAGTAGCTGAAGAATTCTTCGAGCCCATCCTTCAGCTCGCGCACGTTCGCGTACTCTTTCAGATACACGTCGTCGTATTTCACCGTGCGCCACAGCCGCTCCACGAAAATGTTGTCGTGACAGCGCCCCTTGCCCGTCATGCTGATCTTCACGTCGTGATTCCTGAGCACCACCGTGAAGTCGTCGCTCGTAAAATGCGACCCCTGATCGCTGTTGAAGATTTCCGGCGTCCCGAATCGGCGGATGGCGCGTTCGAGCGCGCTGACACAGAATGCGGCGTCGAAGGTCACCGACACCTCCCACGACAGCACCTTGCGGCTGTACCAGTCCATGATCGCCACGAGATACACAAAGCCGCCGGCGATGCGGATGTACGTGATGTCCGTCGCCCATACCTGATTGCTCCGCGTCACCACGAGCTTTCGAAGCAGATACGGATAAACCTTGTGCTTCTTGCACGGCCGGCTGGTATTCGGCCTGGGAGACGTCGACTCCAATCCCATCTTCCGCATCAGCCGCTGTACGCATTTTCGATTCACCACGAGGTCGCACTCCAGCAGCAGCTGCCGCACCATTCCGCGTGAACCGAGACTCGGGTGTGCCGTGTAGAGCTCATCGATGGCCCGCATCAGCATCAACTCCAGGCAATCGAGAATCCGACTGACGTCGCGATAATAACTCGACCGCGGAAGATGCAGCAGCTCACACTGTCGTCGTATGCTGATGCGTGGATTCTTCGGCTCCATCATCGACTTCCGTTCCTTGACGCTCAATCCTTCAAGCCGAGCTTTTTTTTAACCCAGGAGTTTTCGTATTCGAGCTGACCGATCTTCGCAAACAGCCGCTGCTTCTCCTCCTCCCAGTCTTTCTCGGTCTGTCCCCGACGCGCCCCGAACGCCTCTCCAGCGTTCATCAGCAATTGACCTTTCCACGTCGTCACCTGATTGGGATGAACCCCGAACTCCGACGCGATCTCGCTCAGCGGACGATCGCCCTTCAGCGCCTCCAGAGCGATCTTTGCCTTCATCTCAGCCGTGAATGTTCTTCTCTGCTTTGTCATTGAAAACCCTTCCGTCGACAGCCGCTGCATTCATATTAGCAGCCTGTCCGATTTTCGGGGTCCACAATAT
>JAKQNG010000038.1 GCA_029565915.1 Deltaproteobacteria bacterium | reverse complement strand
TTTTCTGGAAACCTGTCGTCAATCCGGAGTCACTGCAACAGACACTTGTTGTCCCGTTGTGAGAAAACAGAGCGAAAGGAAAATGACCATGATTTTTAAAATAGTTTTGCCGATGGTGATTCTGTTCATCGGATGCTGTCTCGTCAGTTGTGATGAAAAGGAATCGTCGGACAGCGAGTGTCTGGGAGATGATTCTCTGTGCGGGGTGACCAATGACCCCGAAGATCTGCGTCCCGCGGAGCAGGGGATCATCGATCTTCTGTCGACTCCATTTGAAGGTGTGGTCGCGGACGACGAGCAGAATCCGCAGATGGATCCGTGTCGATATACAGGGGAGTCCTTCGAGCTGACGTTTCATTCGTTTTCAGACCTGGATTGCGGTGACGACGACTGCGCGGATGCGCTGGTCGCCACCATGTTGTTCAGTGCGACCCTGGAAGTGGGAGGAGATGTCTATGAATTCAGCGATTTCGAGGTGACCATCCGCAACGTGGACAATTGGGAGACCAGCCTTTCAAGTCAAGGGACGTCGTCAAATCCTGAAGAAACAAAGATCCCCTATCTTTTTAATGAAAACGATTCCGGGGTGTTGCACGCGGATACGATATTCAATGAGTTCAATCGGTTCAGGTTTTCATTCGGTGAGCCGGGGGAAGGCCTTTCAATCGAAGAAGTCGAGGTGTGCTACCTGACGATTTGAGTTCTGACGATGTGTCAAGAGACCTCACGAGGCCTTCCGGAAAGGATCTGATCATGAAAAATTCATTGGCTTTTATCATTCATGCGGTGTTTGCGCTGGGCATGCTGTCCTGTTCCGACGAAGGGGACAACAGTGCGGGCGGGGATGGCGAACTTACCGCAGATCTCACGCAATACGAGGACGATGTCGCGGACTGGCTCGATGCGCCATTCGGCGGCACGGTTTCCGACTACGGCGGTAACATTCCCTGTCGCTTCGCGGGCGAGCCGTTCACATTTGATTTGACAATGTCTTCTATTGAAGATTGCTACATCAATGACTGGGATCCCAATCTCCAACCCACGGAATGCACAGACGCGATAATTGGAGAAATACCTCTGGGAGGCGCGCTGACGATTTCAAGTAGTTCTTATCCTGTTTCCGGGTATGTCAAGGTCGGTTTCCTTAACAGTGATAGTGTTGATGCGGAAATTATCATGCATGTAACCATTGATCCGGAAGAGACCCCGGATGACGGACTGGATGGCAATTTCTATGAGTCCGGGCCCATTGGAAGAGCATTCACTATCTTCTGGGAATTCAACCACGGAGACACAGACACCGCTGTATGGGAAAGCTGCCGGATGGATATTGCGGAATGACGCCGTTGTGAAAAAACAGAGCGAAAGGAAAATGACCATGTTTAAAAAAATAGCTTTGCCGATGGCGGTTCTGTTCGTCGGATGCGGTCTCGTCAGTTGTGACGAAAAGGAATCGTCGGGCAGCGAATGTCTGGGAGAAGACGATTCGCTGTGCGGGGTGACCAATGACCCCGAAGATCTGCGTCCTGCGGAGCAGGGCATCATCGATCTCCTGTCGACTCCATTTGAAGGTGTGGTCGCGGACGACGAGCAGAATCCGCAGATGGATCCGTGTCGATATACAGGGGAATCCTTCGTTCTGACGTTTCATTCGTTTTCAGACCTGGATTGCGGTGACGACGACTGCGCGGATGCGCTGGTCGCCACCATGTTGTTCAGTGCGACCCTGGAAGTGGGCGGCGATGTCTATGAGTTCAGCGATTTCGAGGTGACCATCCGCAACGTGGATAATTGGGAGACCAGCCTTTCCAGTTTTGGGACGTCGTCAAATCCTGAAGAAACAAAGATCCCTTCTCTCTTTAATGAGAACGATTCCGGGGTGTTTCACGCGGATACGATATTCAATGAGTTCAATCGGTTCAGGTTTTCATTCAGTGAGCCGGGGGAAGGCCTTTCAATCGAAAATGTCGAGATGTGCTACCTGACGATTTGAGTTCTGACGATGTGTCAAGAGACCTCACGAGGCCTTCCGGAAAGGATCTGATCATGAAAAATTCATTGGCTTTCATCATTCATGCGGTGTTTGCGCTGGGCATGCTGTCCTGTTCCGACGAAGGGGACAACAGCGTGGACACGGATGCAGACACGGACACGGATGCAGACACGGACGGAGACGTCGACACGGATTCAGATTCGAGTGGGGACACGGATTCGGACAGCAGCGATTCGGATTCCTGCGCGGATTCGGTTGTCTGTTCCGCACTGGCGACGCTGATGGACTGCACCGCTCATGCCTGCTGCAGGGCCATTTCCGGTCGACCGGTGGATCTCGAAAATGACTGTCTCGGCGAACCGGTGTTTCTGGAATGCCGGGAGGCACCGGTCGAGTGCGGGGACATGGAGGTGTCGACGACCGACCCGGAGGGCGCCTGCTGGTGGTTCAACAATACGTGTTTCCCCACTGCCGCTGGATGGAATGCGGGCGGCAGTGACATCGGCAACGAGTGTGCCGACGGAATTGGTTTCGACAGCAGCTGTCACTGACAGTGAACCATCCGCAACGTGGAGCATCTGGAAATAACCTTCTACCCGAGCAGTTCCAGCAGATCGTCCCGGGTCAATGACAGGGCCTGATCGCCCACCTGCAGGGCCGCCGCCGCGATCTTCCGTTTCTTTTCCTGGAGCGCGAGGATTTTTTCTTCCACGGTCGCAGACGCGATGAGGCGGTACACCATCACGTGCCGGTCCTGTCCGATGCGGTGGGTGCGATCCGCCGCCTGATCTTCCGTGGCCGGATTCCACCAGGGGTCCAGGATGAACACGTGGTCCGCGGCGGTGAGGTTGAGGCCCGTTCCCCCCGCCTTCAGGGAAATCAGCAGTACCGGCTGTCCGGGTTGTTCCTGGAAATCCCGCACGACACCGGCTCGATCGACCGTGCGTCCGTCCAGTCGACCGAAAGGGATGCCCGCGCGCCGCAGGTGGGGTTCAATCAGGTCGAGGAAGCGGGTCCACTGAGAAAACACAAGGGCCTTGTGGCCGTTGGCAATGGATGTGCCCAGCACCTCGATGAGCAGGTCGATCTTGGACGATCCGTCGGCGTTGCAGCCCGGAATCATGTCGCTGTGACAGGCCGCCTGCCGCAGGCGCAGGAGCAGCTCCAGGGCGTTGATGACGCTGCCGCCGGACTGGAGGGAGCGGATGGCGGCGGCGGAGGAGGCGGCGCGGAGGGCGTCGTAGATGGTCCGTTCGGTTTCGTCAAGCTCACATTTCAGGACGATGTCCGTTCGCGGGGGCAGCTCGGGCTCCACCTCGCTTTTGGTGCGGCGCAGCAGGTAGGGCGCGATCCGCCGGCGCAGGCGGGCGGCGGCATCCGGGTCACCTGCGTTCATCGGCACCACGAAACGCCGCTGGAAATCGCTGTAGCCGCCCAGATAGCCCGGATTCAGAAACTGAAAGATGCTCCACAGCTCTTCCAGGCGATTCTCCACCGGCGTGCCGGTCATGGCGAGACGGAACTCTGCCCGCAGGCGGCAGGCGGCTTTCGCGGACTGGCTGGAGGGATTCTTGATGTTCTGGGCTTCGTCGAGCACGGCGCAGTCCCAGTCCACGGCGCACAGGCGGGCCCGCTCGATGCGCAGCAGGGCGAAGTTGGTGATGCAGAGATCGGCGTCGGCATCCAGCTGTCGGTTGGTGCCGTGAAACACGCAGACCCGCAGGCCGGGTCGGAAGCGGCTGGCCTCCATGGCCCAGTTGTGCATGACGCTCGTGGGACAGACAACGAGCGTTCGGCCTTTGATGGCACAGAGAGCCTGCAGCGTCTTGCCGAGGCCCATGTCGTCGGCCAGCAGGGCGCCGATGGACAGGGAGCGGAGAAAGTGCAGCCAGTTGATGCCCGCTTTCTGGTAGTCCCGCAGTTGGGCGGTGCAGTCCGGCGGCAGCGGGACGTCGGGAATGGATTCGAAGGCGTCCAGCAGGGGACGGATGCGCTGGACGAAGGACGGGGGCGGCAGGTCGAGATCTTCGCACAGGCGGGCCAGCAGGGGCAGGGCATGGGTGGCCACCCGGCGATCATCGTCCCTTGCGTTGAGGATGTCCTGCACCAGCCCGGCGTGGGCGTCCAGCCAGCGGGTGGGAAGCGGCGCGAACCCGCCGCCGTTGAGGGCCGCCATGCTCATGCCGTCCTGATAAGCGCCGATGACATTCGATGCGGACGCGGTCTGTCCGTCGCTGCCGTCCTCCAGACTGCCGGTGGTGAACAGGAGGTCGAAGGTGTCATCCGTCACGCGCACCACGGGACGCAGGGGCGTCGCCATGCGCCGGCTGCTCTCCGCCGGGTCCCGGGCCGCCTCCCACCGCCGGATCTGGTCCATCATCCGGGCTGCATCCCTGCCCGCGCAGCTCACCGTGCGGCCGGTGACGAGGTTCATTTCGTCGCGCAGCCGGGTTTCGATGTCCCTCTCGGCCGCCGGGTTCCGCACCGGAATGGAGCCTTCCATATACACCATGCGGTTTTCGCGGATGGTCACATGGGGCGGGTTGCCGTAGACGAGTTCCGGCGTCACCCGGACATCCGGGGTTCCCTGCTGCACGTGAAAGACGATGCGCGGCGTGAGGAATCGCGATACCGGGGGAATCGGCGCCGTCAGGTGCACGAAGTTGTCCCTGGAGAGCCGCGGCAGGATTTCGGAGACCAGGTGGGCCATGTCTTCTTTCGCAAAGGCCATGCGGGCGGGCAGCTTCTGCCAACAGTCGCCGCAGATGTCCCGCTGGCCCAGGGGCAGCAGGCAGCCTGCGCTGAGGGCCACTCCCGGTGCGACGATTTCATCCGCATCCGGATTCGGTTCCAGCCGCAGGATGGCACCGCCTGCACCATCCCCGTCGATGGCAATGCAGGGCAGCAGCGGCTCCGTTCCCGTGCGGATCGGCACGTCGTTGAGAAACACCGTTGCTTGTGCGAGTTCGCCGAGCAATCCGCTCAGGACGCCGGCGGGCAGGGCCCGGTCCGGATGCAGGTGACGGCCGATCAAGCGATCCGCGGCGAGCATGGAGGCGTCGGGGCGCAGTCCCTCCGGCAGCCGGCGGGCGGAGACCATCGCGAGGAGGGGCCGGTCAAGGGGGACCACGGCGCCGTTGGGTTGAACCATATTGCGGACGAGGGACAGTCCGGATGCCTGCCGGTAGAACCGGTATTCCAGCACGACGGAGGCACGGGCGGGCAGGGGCAGGTCGCAGCCGCTTTCCCGGGCGGACACAAGGGCGATGATCGCCGCCGCCACATGGGCGCAGCAGTCCCGCTTCGCGCCGCAGGAGCACTCCCATTCGCCGTCCTCCGGATACAGGGTGACTTCGGGGCTCAACAGGGAAGACGGTGCGTGGACCCTCAGGTCGACGCGGTCATCTTCGGCAGCGATGCCTTCTACCGCATCCATGGCCACCAGCTTTTCTCCCTGGGCCCAGGCCTGGGGACCCACGGCCCGCCGGATGGCGTCGCGCAGGAGAATCAGAGTGGAGACATCATCCATGGGGCAAAGATAGTACGGAACAGGAGAATCCGCCGTCAACCCCGGCGCGAAAAGAACATCGCTTTTTCCGGCGGGCAATGCCATACCAACCGTCGGCCCGTCGTCCAGAAGACATGGCGGGCACGCCGAAGCAGATGTCGACAATAGAATCAGAGCATTCACTGCGGGGATCTTCAGGGGCCGGCATCGTCCTCGCGCTGGTGACGATTTCATCCTTTCTGGTTCCGTTCATGTCTGCGGCCACCAATGTGGCGCTGCCCCGGATGGGCATGGAACTCCACATCGATGCGCCAATGCTTCCATGGGTGAATACGAGCTACATGCTGGCGGCCGCGGCCCTGCTCCTTCCCCTGGGTCGTCTGGCGGACATCTACAGCCGCCGTCGTCTTTTTGTCGGAGGCACATTTGCATTTTCCGTGGTCACCGCGGCAACCGCCTTTGCGCCGTCCGCCCCTGTCCTCCTGGGAATGCGCCTCCTGCAGGGCGCTGTCGGAGCCATTCCGCTCGCCGCGTCGATGCCGCTGCTGGTGTCGACCTGGCCGCCGGAGAAACGAGGCCGGGCCCTCGGGGTGAACGTTGCCGGCGTGTATTCGGGGTTGTCCCTGGGACCGGTCATCGGTGGCATCCTGACCCAGACTTCCGGCTGGCAGAGCATTTTTCTCACCACCGCCGGGTTGGCCCTGGTCGTCGGCATTGCGGCCGCCATCCGGTTGCCGTCCCCGAACGTGTCGCCAGCCCGGGAGCCACTGGATATTCAAGGCGCGCTGCTTTCCGCTGCAGTACTTGCTCTGCTCATGGTCGGCCTGTTCCGACTGCCCCGGGTCGATGGCGCGTTGTTCCTGCTGGGGAGCGCCGGCGCCGCTGCGGCTTTCGTCATGAGGGAAATGCGCGCGGCCAGTCCGCTGATCGATGTCAGGTTGTTTTCGGGAAATCGGGTGTTCCTGTTTTCGAATCTGGCGGCGCTGGTCAATTACAGTGCCACCGCCGGGGTGGGCTTTCTGCTGTCTCTTTACCTGCAGCACGTCAGAGGATTGTCGCCGCGACAGGCCGGACTTGTGCTCGTTGTCCAACCGGTGCTCATGGCGCTCCTCTCGATCCCGGCGGGAAGGTTGTCCGAGCGGATCGAACCGCGGTGGCTCGCCAGCAGTGGAATGGCGTTGACCACCGCTGGGATGGTTGTACTTGCGTTTCTGTCAGACAGTTCTCCCATGGGACTTGTATTGTCTGTGCTGGCGCTGCAGGGAATTGCATTTGCGCTGTTCTCGTCGCCCAATACCAACGCGGTGATGAGCTCCGTGGACAGAAGTCGGCTGGGGGTTGCGTCCGCCACCCTGGGAACGATGCGCAGCGTGGGACAGATGCTCTCCCTTGGAATCTGCGGGCTGCTGTTTGCGGCGGTGGCGGGACATCTGCCCGTCGAACAGATTCCGTCACATGTTTTCATGCGGGTGCT
>JAKQNG010000202.1 GCA_029565915.1 Deltaproteobacteria bacterium | reverse complement strand
GTTTTCGGTGAACATGTCCTTCGGCATGGGACGCGCGGCGATGGCCACGCTGGAGAGGGGGGCCGTCTCATAGCGGATGCGGTATGCCTTTCCCTTTTCGCGCACCATGCTCACCATCACGCCGGTGACGCCCCTGTCCGCGAGTTTCACCGCTTCCTGTCCGCACCGGAAGGCCTCCGCCTTGTCCACCCGGCTGGCCCGATCCTCCGCGCACATGGGCAGGCTCTCGGTCACCTGGAATTCGCCGCGCCAGCCGAACTTCGACGAAATGATCTTGTGAATTTCCATGGCCACGGAGCTGCCGCCCATGGCGCCGAACTCCACGTTGGCAAATTTGTCGCGGGTTTTTGATGCGGACACGGGGGAGCCGTCCGCGTAGGACACGCCTTCGCCGCAGACGATATACACAAAGCCCACTTTCTTCTGCACGGCTTCCACCTCCGCGAGGAAGGCCTCTTCGTTGAATGGATTCTCCGGCGTGAGGATGATGTGGGGCGCATCGTCCGGGGATTCCTTCGCCAGGGCGGACGCGGCGGCCAGCCAGCCCGCTTCCCGTCCCACGCACTGGTGGACGACAAACTGGTCCACCTTCTGCATGTCCCGCGCCAGGATGCCCGACTCCTTGACCGACAGGGCCACGAAGCGGCCGGCGGAGGGGAAGCCCGGCGTGTGGTCCGTGCCGAACAGGTCGTTGTCCACGGTCTTGGGAATGCCCACGCCGATGAGCGGGTAGTTGTTCTTCGCGCAGAAGGCCTCCACCCGGTGAATCGTGTCCATTGTGTCGTTTCCGCCGATGAGGAAAAAATAGCGGATGTCATATTTTTTCAGTTTTTCGAGCACCAACGGCAGGTCGTGATCCTTCAGCTTGTAGCGGCAGCTCCCGAGTCCGGAAGACGGCGTCGTGCGCAGTCCCGCGATGATTTCCTTCTTCTGTGCCCCCAGGTTCACCACCAGGTCCTGCATGAAGCCTTCGATGCCCCAGCGCATGCCGTAAATCTTTTTCATGTACGTCTTCTTCAACGCTTCGGTGACGACGCCGGCGAGTGACGCGTTGATGACGGTGGTGGGTCCCCCCGATTGTCCGATGAGTACATTTCCCTGCAGCTTTGCCATGCGAGTTCTCCTTTTTTTCCGCGGTGGTGTCGGTCGACGGACATCCCACCGGGATTCCGCCGGGGGATGTTCATTTCTGTTCAGAAAAATATACCTATTTGCGCATCCGTGTCAATCCGGGCCTCGCCACCGGTGCGCGCCGGACGTGTTTTTCGTAATATTCCGGCCCGTCGGCGACCAACGTCCCCATTTGACAAGGAGGTTCCATGGCCAATCTGCAGACCCGGCATTCCGCCACCGCCATCCTCACCCGGCTCCTCGATCATCCGCAGCTGGCCGCGCTGGTAAACGAGGTGCCCGCGCAGGCACTGCACCGCACCATCACGCAGGTGGGGCTGGAGGACTGCGGTGAAATCATCGCCCTGGCATCGGTGGAGCGGCTGGAGGAGCTGTTCGATCTGGACCTGTGGGCCGCGGTCGCGCCGGGGGAGGTGGAAG
This sequence comes from Deltaproteobacteria bacterium, assembly GCA_029565915.1. Taxonomy (GTDB): domain Bacteria; phylum Myxococcota_A; class Polyangia; order JAAYKL01; family JAAYKL01; genus JAKQNG01. Next base: position 16,725 of record JAKQNG010000202.1, on the reverse strand, counting down.
AGCTGGACAGCGCGCGCTTTTTTCTGTGGATGGAGCTGCTGCTGGAGGGCGGCGAGACGGTGGCGGTGGACCGGTTTCTCGCCATGGACCGGGACGCGGTGGTGCACTGCCTGTGCGAACAGGTGCTGGTGCTGCGAACCGCCGACATGGTGGCCATGGCCGCGGAGCGGGAAACCGGCGCACTGGTGGAAGAGCTGCTGGACAGCTGCAGCTTCGAGGAACTCGGCGACTGCCACATCATCAGCCGCCAGCCGTCCACCTTTGACACCATCCTCGCGCTGCTCGTCGCCATGGATCGGGACCACCACCACGAGCTGGCATCGATTCTCGATCACTGCGTCCGCATCACCCCTGGCCGGTTCGATGAAGAAGACGGCTTTTCCAGCGCCCTGTCCCATGCGGCGAGCCTGTATGAAGACGTAAAGGAAGAGCGGGATATCCGCCGGGCGAAAAAAGGATTTGTGCGCCCTGCGGACGCAAAGGCCTTTCTGGCCTGTGCCGGGGTACTCTCAGCGGCGAAAATCCTCGCGGGGGGCGCCGATCCCATATGCGGAGCCTTTTTTCGCGCGTTCGAAGGCGGTCCCTCAACCCGGGAGACCTCACCGCGCGATCGGCGCGCCGGCAAGCCGGACACGGTTCTAAAAAAAGAAATGGCGCGAATGGCACAACAACACGGGGCTCTCCTGCGCCATGACGAAGGACGGCAGCGGCTGCTCGAACGGCTGGCCGGACTCGAAGCAGAAAATGGTGCGCTGTTTGCGCGGCGGATGGCGGAGCTGGCGTTCTGCGCCAATGCCCTGCAGGCCGGCGAATCGAAAAACGGCCGTCCGTACCGCAGTGGAGAGGCCGTGCAGGAAGCGGTGGAGGCCTGTGCGCGGGGCCTTGACGCCCTGTGTCCCGACCCCCGCGACGGGGGCGACTGCCTGACCCGGATTTCCATGGAAAAGCTCTTCCTTCTCGGTCGGCAGTAGCACCTCCTTCCGGAGTGTGCCGGCGCGACTACCCCTGGTCTGCGCCATCCCGGCAGCCGGCCCGGCGCAGGCGGTCATTGATCGCGCGTCCGATGCCGCGCTCGTCGGCGAGCTCGACGACGAGGATGTCGAGGTCTTTGCGGTCCAGTTGCCGGAGCGCCGCAAACAGGTGGTGGGCCACTTCGGCCGGATCGCCGTTCCGACTGAGCACCTCGACCAGGGCATAGCCCGCCGGCACCTCGCGGGGCCCCTGCAGCAGCAACCCGGCAGCGTTGCCCGGCGCCGCGGGAATCGTCCCTTCGAAAAGGGCGATGGGCACCCGCGGTGAGTAGTGGCGGGGCAGCATGCCCGGCGCCAGCGGCGCGCGATGGGACGTCCTGCGGCACACGTCTTCGCCCAGCACCAGCGAGAGCGCCTCAGCGGTGATCACCCCCGGTCGCAGGATGCGCGGTGCGCCATCGGTGACGTCGACGATGGTGGACTCGATGCCCACGGCGCAGGGCCCACCGTCGAGCACGCGGTCGACGAGGGCGCCGAGCTGCTCGACCACGTGTTCTGCCCGGGTGGGACTGACGTAGCCGAAGGGGTTGGCCGATGGCGCACACAACGGAACGCCGCAGGCGCGGATCAGCGATAACGCCATGTCGTGGGCCGGCATGCGCACGGCGACGGTGGGAAGTCCCGACGTCACCAGATCGGGGATGAGCGGGGTTTTCTGCAGCACGATGGTCAGAGGGCCCGGCCAGAATGCCGCCATGAGCTTCTCTGCGGCGGGCGGGACGTCCAGGGCCACATGGGACAGCTTAGCCCGGTCGTCGATGTGGACGATGAGGGGATCGAAGGAGGGCCGCTGCTTGATCTCGAACACGCGGGCCACCGCCTTCGGGTTGAATGCGTCGGCGCCCAGTCCGTACACCGTCTCCGTCGGAAACGCGACGACGCCGCCCCGGCGCAGTTCGTCCGCGGCCTTTTCGAGGGCGCACGCACCTTCGCCGCCGGACCGCCCGTCTCCGGGGCAGCCATCAGTCACCTGCGCATCGGCGTTCTTTGTGGCATCCACTGCGTCGCTCCCGTGTTTTGTTTTTTCCGCCGTGACGGTTCCGCCCGGTCCACCGCCCGGCCATGGATGTCTAGCACAGAACCGTTGGCCCTGTCCCCGGGAATTCCCCAATGATTCCGCCCTTCCCGACCGGGGTGCGCCACCGGGGAAAGGACGGACACGCCGGGTCAGGCGGCCGGCTCGCGGATCATCGTGAGAAGCATTTTGAAGCGCTCCACCGCCCTGAGGGCGTGGGGGATGTTGGCCGGCATCAGCATCAATTCGCCCTGCCGCACAGTGTGGGGCACGCCGCCGATGGTGATTTCGGCAGTGCCGTCCAGCACGTGGACGAGGGCGTCGAAGGGCGCCGTGTGCTCGCTGAGGCCCTGATCCATGTCAAAGGCAAAAGCGGTCACCGTGCCGGTCTTCTTTTTGACGATCTCGCGACTGACGACGGCGCCGGCCTGGTAGGCGACGAGGTCGATGGCCCGACCTCCGATGAGTTGCTGTGAATCCATTCCGGGTGTTTTCAGATTGTCCATGGTGACAATCTGGTAAGCAAATGCTTATTTGCAAGTGCCGCAGTGCATTTTTTCGGATTCCCGAATGATTCCGGACTTCCCGACAGGGCTGCGCGGGGGAGGTTGCGCGGGGGAGGTTGCACCCGCATCCGTGAAAGAAACGCCATGCAGGGCTGAAGATTGTTGATGAACCGGCCCAGACGTGAGTAGGAGTCGGTATGCTTGAAATCTCGCGTCGGCTTTTGTCCCCAGATGAAAGAGCCACCATCGAACGGCAGAAGGTCGTCGAAGGTGGGCGTTTCCGCGACGGACTTGATGCCGGGCTCGTCCTCGGGCTGTTTCTCGCCTGTCTGTTGGCGGTCTGGTTCATCCGCGAATCGCCACTCGCCGGAGCACTCACTCTGGCATTCATGGGGCTGTTTCTTTGTCTGATGCTTCGAAATGCCTACCGTCGGCTGCGCGGAAACCGGGAGAGAGCCGCAGCGAAGTGGGATCCCATTCTACGTGGCGCATTGGTTGACGAAATAGACGCTGAAGTGGTCGCCGCGCGGCGCATGGATGATATCGGCAGCGAGACTGCCTGGTTCCTCGACGTTGGCGACAACAGGATACTTGTTGTTTGGACTTGGGACGAAGAGCCCAGGAGCCACATCCGCGTCGTCCAGACCGTCGATGCAGAGCTGGCGTTGACGGTGGATTGGACAGGCAATGGAATCCTACCTGCCGCACCCAGGCGCATGTTTGAGAGCGGTGAATATCGGCCACGACAGAGTGAGGTCCTGACTGGCACCATTCACTCCCTCGATGACATCCTCCGGACGATGGGTCGCAAGAGTCGACCACGCGTCGAAGCCGCGACACCGCCGAGACAATCCAGGCGTTCAGTGAAGAGCGACAAGGGACGAATGGCGCTCGCCGACGCAGTGGAGCCAGCGGGTTTCTACAAGTTCACCCCAACTGAGGAAATTGCTGCAGTGAAAGCTGAGATCACAAATGGACTCGAGGAGTGGCTTCGGGCAGCCGGTCGGCTCTTCGATGCCGATGCCGAGAGACTCGCGGAAGGCGGGGTGAGGGATCTGCTTGACTACTTGCGACCGTTGCTGGACCGCGAAGGTGTACGTCTTGCGTCGATGGAAGACCGTTTCGATGCGGATGAGGGATACACGATTGTCATCAACGGCAGGGAGTACACGCTTTGGACAAAGGCCGAGGCGAAGGACTCATGGCTGCTGACGTCGAAGCGAGTTCTTGATCTGGTCAATGGGCTCCTTGTCGCAAGCGGATCGAATGAACGCGTGTATCACCTCGCGGGCGGTGGCGAAGATGCCCAGATTGTCCTTCTCACTCCCGAAACCCGGAAGGAGATCTTCTTGAGCGGCGTGTTTCCGAAGCAAACCCCACTCCCGGGCACGTTCAATGAATGAGTGTTACCAACGTCCCCGGTTGACACACAGACATGCCGGGACGACATCATGGAAGCCGACTCCTGCTACGATGACCGGGACGATGAGTACGACGGCAAATACGAATATGACGACGACCCGGACAGCTGGCCACCGCTGGCAGGCGAGTGATTCATCCAACCGGTTTTTCTGAACATCTCAGCGCAATGGTTCCGGGGGGCACACCGGTTCAATCTGTTCATCGATGACGGCGGCCGGAGGGATGGGCGGGAAGCTGGAGCTGCGGCGGTGGGCCACGTAGACGGATTCGGCTACCACATCCGCATGGGCGTAGTTCTTTGACAGGGTGGCAAAGAGGCAGGCCGCACACAGATCCCGTCCGTTCAGGCGGGCGAGGGCCAGGGACGTGCAGTCCTCACAGGTTACCGCTCTCAGCTCAACACCCATGCAACACCTCCTTGCGCCGGGTCACCCGTACAACACCTCGTCGGAGGTTTTCATTCCAATGCAAGGAGCGATCCATCGGAACGTCAACAACGGCGCCGGGTTGCGACCGTTGATAAGTGCGGGAACCGGATTGCAGAGTCGTCGGGAATGTCTGTTTCGAGGCAGTGATTTCTGACACCTGTGGGTCCCTGCGGACCCGGATCAGTAGATGGAATCCGTGGCGCGCTTGCGGGGTGCCGGCGGCGGGACATTCGGTCGATGGGGTGCGGTTGCCGGCGGCGGCGCGGGTATGGATGGTCGCACAGCGGGTACGCGGGCCTTTTCGGCCTTTTCGGCTTCCCTGCGGCGTTCGTTATCGCGTTTCTGCTCAACCTCCCGTTCTTTGGCGGCCTTCTTCTGTCGCTCCCGTTCCGCGGCATCCCTGGCTTCTTCTTCCGCGTGGCGCTTTGCCTCGTCTTCTGCCCTCTTCGCCTTTTCTTCGGCGGCCAGACGCGCCATTTCCGCCATCCGCGCTTCCTCGGCTTCTGCCTGGAGCCGGTTCAGGCGTTCCTCTTCCGATTCCGCATAGGGCGTGCGCTCCTCCCTGACGTCCAGCGGGATCATCGTTTCTTCGCAGTAGCGGCGCAGCCCTTCGAGCAGTCGCTGCACTGCCGCTTCGCCGTTGCCCGTCACCAGCTCCACGCGCTTGGCATCCTCCTTGAGCATCTCCAGATCCACATGGGCGGCCTCCCTTGAGGACTTGAATTCGGGCAGGTTCAGTTTTGCGTCGAGTCGCAGCACCAGCACCTCGGCCCGCTTGTCTTCATACAGGTAGCTGAGGCGCAGATCGATGAAGGGCAGCAGCTCTCTCGCGATATCCCGTTCCTGTCCCTCCGTGAGCCAGACGTGTTCGTACACGGGATGGAGAAAGCGGATGCTGCGGGAGTAGCGCAGCGTGTTCACATCCTCCGACGTGTACAGGTAGAGGGGGTCGAGGGAGAGGGCGTCCCAGTCCTTCATGATGGTCGCGAGGGCCCCGTCCGTTTCCCTGCGCAGTTCGGCGATGACATGGCGGAAGCTGCGCACCGCGGCAACGGGATTTTCTTCGGGTTGCTCCCCCGCCTTCTTCACTTCTTCGAGGCGTTCTTCGATGGATTTCAATGCGTCCGACAGTTTGTCGAACGCGCCGCCCGTTGATCGATACTCGTTGGTTCTCGCCATGCATTCACCACTTTCGTCTGCGAAGGTCTGCCACAATATGGCCTGATTTGGAGCGCTTTTCAAAGCTGCGCGTCCGTTCACGGGTGTAAAACTGCGCTGCGGATGAAACGAGGTAATGGCTATGGCGCCGGGAGAAGGTTCGTTGCTCCCGGCGTGGGCGTGGTGATTGCCCAGTCCGTCAGGTCATTGCCGGTGCGGGTGCCGTCGGGCATCCGGGCCAGGGAGCGCACGGAGGTGGCGTTGTCCTTTGCCTCAGCGAGGGTGCCGGAGAGGAGGTTGAAGGTGCCGTCGCGTCCCTCCAGCGCAACAGCGGTCATGGGGGCCTCGTAGCAGAAGGCGTCCATCAGCCCGTCCCGGTCCTGTGCCAGCAGTGCCACGCCGTCGGGCCCGTTCTGGATGGTGTTGGCGGGCAGGGGCAGGACCGGTATTCCCGCCGGAACGATGGCGTCCGGACCCGCGAGAACCAGATAGCCGCCGGCGGCCACCTCCGTGGCGGTTCCGCCGTTCAGGGGAAACCGGGCGTACTCGGCCATGTCGTTGCCGTTGACCAGGGCGAGGGACAGGCCGTCGAGGGACACCGCGCAAGGTCCGGGATTGTACAGTTCGATGAACTCGGCGCTGTCGGAACCATCCATGTCGTAGTCGATTTCGTTGATGATGAGCATCGCCGTACAGGGCTCTGAATCCGTCGCCGGTTCCGTGTCGTCCTGATCTGATGCGGAGTCGGGCAATTCGGAGTCGGGCATTTCGGAGTCGGGCATTTCGGAGTCGGGCATTTCGGAGTCGGGCATCTCGGAGTCGGGCAATTCGGAGTCGGGCATTTCAGAATCGGGCAGTTCGGAATCGGGCAGTTCGGAATCGGGCATTTCGGAATCGGGCTTTGCGGCATCATCGGGCTTTACGGCATCATCGGGCTCCGGGTCCGGCCCGGGGGTCTGGAACACCGTGTCGGAATCGGTGACATCGGTGTCTGCACCGTGGGTTCCGGCGCAGGCAGACAGGAGAAGGGCAAGGGCATACAGGGATGGTTTCATGTTCGGCCTCCGGTTGGTTGGGGTCGGATGGTGTTCCGACAACCGTCTTTCGGCCGCTTGGGGTCGGATTGTGCCAAAAATCTTTTTCGGCGGCGTTTTTTTCAGGTCCGGCCTTTTCCGAGGTGGCTTTTCCGGAGTCCCCATCCGGAGGCGATGGTTTCCGCCAGCAGCAGCAGGATGCCCGCCAGCAGCAGGTAGGACCAGATCGGCAGATGGCCCTTCACCGCTTCGTACAGCCCGTCGCTGTCGTCCCCGCCGTCGGAAGGCGACCAGGTGCGGGTCAGGTCCGACTCTTCGGGAGAGACGTTGACGGTAAAGGCCGCCGCTGTCTGCTCCACCAGCCCGCCGTAGCCGGGCATGCGCGAATACACGCGGTAGATGCCGGGTGCCGACGTGTCTTTGAACCACAGGCGGGTCTGGTCGGCCAGGCGGTTGGCGCTGAAGGCCACATTCCGACCGCCGGGGGTGCGCACGATGAGCTGCCGCATGCCCTCCACCACTTCCAGCGGTACGGCCTGTCCCACGGGCACGGAGCGGGGCTGGCGGTCATCCAGGCTGGCCGCCAGGTAGCGGACACTGCGCTGCATGAGGGGCAGGAAGCCGGGCTGGATGGGCAGCGTGGTCCAGTCCCGGTCCACGGTGGTGGTGAGCAGCATGACCCGACCGGAAGCCACCTTCCGCTCCACGAGCAGCGGTGCGCTGTCTTCAAACTGGGCCAGGACTGCCCGGTCCAGGGACGGGTCGGGTTCGAGCAGCAGGTGGGTGGCGGCGGTGAGGTTTTCGAGGCCTGTCAAGCCGCCTTCGAAACCGGCGAATACGGGATGCGCGAGGTCCATGGCGCCCGGGCGGTAGCCGCCGGAAGCGGGATGCTTTCTCGTGGCCCGGATGCGTCCCGGCAGGACGGTCTGCAGATGGCGCCACGACAGGGGGCCGGTGCCCGGTGAGACGAACAGGCCGCCGCCGGCCTCCACCCACGCGACGAGTCGATCGCCCAGGGCGGGTGACGGTTCGTTGACGCCGGCCAGGAAGATGACCGATTGGTCTTCAAAGGGCGTCACCTTCGCCGTTTCCGGATCCACCATCTGGACGGCAAGGGGATAGTCGCCGGGCACCGGGGTTTCGAGGGCCCGGGAGAGGTAGAACGTTTCGTCCCGGTAGGAGCCCGGACGGTTGTCCCCGTTGATGATCAGTACGTTGATGGCCCGGCGGACATCCGCGGTGAACCAGCGCCGGTCATCCGCCGCCATCCGATCGCCTTCGATCTGGACAACGCCACGGTGCAATCCCTTGTCATCGAATCGATGGGAGAACTCCTTGGTGGCCGTGCCCCCCGCCGGAATGTCCATGGTGCCCGCGGCCGCGGGCTGGTCGTCGAGAAACAGCTTCAGCGGCAGCAAGCGCCGGCGGAAGGCATCCCGGTTGGTGACCCGCACGGAGATGGCCATTTCGAGGGGGCCGCCCGATGCGCCGGCCGCCACGTCGACCCGATCAATGGACACATTGCGCGGCGCGCGGGGCATCGTCCCGACGACCCGCAGGTTGGCGGAGAGCCCGCGCAGGACCGCTTTTGACGGCGGATCGCCGCACAGATCCGTGATGAAGAGGATTTCGGTCTGGGGCGTCCTGGCGTCCTGCAGGAGGAGCGATGCCTCTTCGATGGCGCGCTCCGTGTCGTTGGTCCGGAAGCCGGGCCGCAGAGACGCAAGGGCCGCTGCGACCGGGGCCCGATCCGTGGTGAAGCCGTCCAGGACGGGTCGCGGGGGCCTGCCGGCCAGGAGGATGTGGACCGCATCTTCCGGACGCAGTCGGTCGAGTTCGGCCATGGCGTGGGTGAGGGCCAGCGAAAATGCGGACCGGCCGTCTTCGTCCTTCTGCATCATGCTCGCCGAGTCGTCGATGATCATCACCTGCGACAACGTGGGACCCGACCGGATGCCGCCGGGGCGCCACACGGCAATGCTCGGTCGGGCTGCGGCCAGTGTGAACGCGCACAGGACGGCCGCCCGCAGGATGAGCAGCAGCAGAAAGCGGGTGCGGTTTTCCAGGTGGCGGCGCACGACGATCCGCCGCAGGATTTCCATGGCCGGAAACCGCACGGTCGTTTCGCGATGACGGCGCAGGTGCAGCCAGATGAGGGGCAGGAGCAACAGCAGCCCGAGCAGTGAGAAGGGCGACTCGAAGGTCATGGCGCCGTTCTCTTTCCGGTGCGGTTGCGGGCAAAGGCGGCCAGAACCCGGGCCGGGGAATCCGAGGTGACCGCGCTGACCAGATCGATTCCCGCGCGGCGGGCTGTCCTTCGCCAGTGTTCCTGCAGGGCCTTCAGCTCGTCCCGGTAATCGCCCCGGATGGCCGTCGGGTCCGCGTCCACCGCGCCGTCCTTTTCCATGCCGACAAACTGCACCCGGCCTTCGAAGGGCAGGTCGATTTCGTCGGGGGACAGCAGGTGGAACAGCACCACGTCGTGCTGCCTTGCACAGAGGGAAGAAAGGGCGATTTCCGTTTCCTTTGAGGCGTTCCACAGGTCGGTCACGAGGACGATCATCGAGCGCTGGCCGAGGCGGGATGCCACCTCCTTCAGGGTGGTGTCGTAGTCGGTGGTGCAGTCTTCCTGCGCCCGCGCGGCAACGAGGTGATCCATGAGCACGGCAAAGTGGCCCGGCCGGTTGGAGGGCGGCAGATAGAGGTGCCGGCGATCGGCAAAGGTGACGAGCCCCGCCGCGTCTCCCTGGCGGATGAGGAGGTAGCCCATGGCGCCGAGGAGCACTCTGGCGAATGCCAGCTTGGACATGGCGGCGCGGGACCCCCGGTAGTCCATGGAGGCCGAACAGTCGAGGAGCAGGAGTCCGGCGAGCTGCGCCTCCCTCTCGTGGGATTTGACAAAGTGGCGGTCCGTGCGCGCGAGGGCCTTCCAGTCCACGGTGCGCAGGTCGTCGCCCTTTTCATACCGGCGGTGTTCGGCAAACTCGATGGACGGGCTCATGTGGAGGGAGGGATGGGTGCCGCCCTGAAACCCTTCGATGGCGTGGCGCACTTCGATGAACAGATGGGACAGGGCGTCGAAGGTGCCGGGCTCTCCCGGAATGGAGCGTGGCGCGCGGCCCTTCATGGCCGGATGGCGGGGAGCAGCCCTTCGATGAGACGGTCGGGGGTGAATCCGCGGGCGTCCGCTTCGAACGAGAGGACGAGGCGGTGTCGCAGTACGGCGGGTGCCAGGGCGCGCAGGTCTTCCACGTCCACGGCGGCCCGACCGTGGAGGAGGGCGCGGGCCTTGGCCGCCAGGACGAGCATCCGGGCGGCACGGGGACCGGCTCCCCAGGTGACGTTGTCGCGGATTTCTGCCGGCGCTTCCGCGTCGGGGCGGGTGAGGCGCACGAGCTGTACGGCCGCCCGCAGCAGGTGGTCCGCACAGGGAACCGTGGGGATGAGCCGCTGGATGGCCACAAGTTCTTCGCGGTTCATGACCTTTTCAACGGTGCCCTCCTGCACGACGGTGGTGCGGCGGACGATTTCCAGCTCTTCGCCCGCGTCCGGATAGGAGATGGAGACCTGCATCATGAAGCGGTCGAGCTGGGCTTCGGGCAGGGGATAGGTGCCCGCCTGTTCGATGGGGTTCTGGGTGGCGAACACCTGAAAGGGACGGGGGATGTCGAAGGTGCGGGCCCCGGCAGTGACGCTGGTTTCCTGCATGGCCTGCAGCAGTGCCGCCTGAGTCTTGGGCGGTGTGCGGTTCAGCTCGTCCGCCAGCAGCAGGTTGCAGAACACGGGCCCGCGGACAAAGCGGAACTCCCGTTTGCCCGACGGGGTTTCGTCGAGCACCTCGGTGCCCGTGATGTCCGAGGGCATGAGATCCGGCGTGAACTGGATGCGGCCGAACTGCAGGGAGAGGGCATCGGCAAAGGTGCGCACGAGCAGCGTCTTGGCGAGCCCCGGAACCCCCACCAGCAGCACGTGTCCCTCGGCGAGGAGCGCGATGAGCAACTGTTCGATGACGTCCTTCTGGCCGATGACCCGGTGGGCGAGCTGCGATTCGATTCGCTGTCGCAGGGAGCTGACCTGTTCGAGGAGCTTCGTTTCGTCGGCGCTGGTCATGGCAGACGAATACTCCATCCGGCGGGATTTGTCAGCTGAAACCGGGGCAGCGCCGGCGCGGCATCCGGGCGATCACGTCGAGGAAGAAAGGGCTACCCGGGTGACGCCGCTGCCCAGGAGGGACACGTCTTCGACCCGGATGAATTCTCCCGCGCACAGGCGTTCCATCCGCTTCAACTGGTCCCGGTCCAGTCCCCGCACGGGCAACTCCACGTCCACGAGTCGCAGGGAGCCGCGGTCATCGCACAGGGTCAGGTGGAAGGCGTGCTTGGAGTGCTTCTTCAGGCGGAACACCATGGCGCCCCGGCTGGTCGAAGGAACGCCCCGGGCGTACACGTGGCCGATGAAGGGCATCACTTTCCGATCGATCCCCGCCAACTGGCCGAGCCGCTCCAGGGCCGGGTCGATGCTGCCCCGCAGCACCTGATGGCACCACTCCCCTTCTTTTGCGGCGGCGGGACAACGGCCGTCCCCGGGGCAGGGATAGAGGATGGTGTAGTCCTTGCGGCCCATGAAGCGGCGGACCCGGCTCATGTGGACAAAGGCATCGCTGGTGCCCGGCTCCAGGGCGATCACCGCGTCGGGTGCGAGGCTGCGGCACAGAACCTCGAAGGCGCCGGAGGGCATTTCGTTGATCACGTTGCCGAACAGGGCAATGCGGAACGGGCCGCGGGGCAGGTCCGGCAGTCGATCGTGGCAACGGGCGTCCATGGAAGGATAGAGGACATCGCGGATGCGCTGCGCCTGGGCGCGCATGAGGGGCGAGGGATCGACCAGATGGTACACGGTGGACGGCGGCAGGTGGGGAAACAGGCCCAAACTGCAGGTGCCGGGCCCGCAACCGATATCGACGACTTCAATGGCGGTGGCCCCGGCCCAGGGATGGGGAAACAGGGGCAGGATGAAGTCGAGCTTGCGCAGGTTGGTGGGCAGGTAGAAGGCTGCGTAAGCGCTGACCAGGTCTTCCCGCTGGGCATAGGTGGCGATGAGGTGACGGTCCGTCGTGAAAATGCGGTTCAGTTCCTGCAGGGATTTTTTCTGCTCCACATCGTTGAAGGGGCGCAGCAGGCAATCGGCGTGAAGTCGGGCGATATCCATGCGGGGGTTCTATCACGGATGGTCCGCGCTGTCCGCCCCCTCGTCGGGGTTCGCGAAACGGAATTATTCGGTGATCTGGGAGCGGGTGCAGTTGCAGTCGTTGTCGTAGGTGAAACGGGTGCCGAGCTCCACCACTTCGAAATCGGTCCAGTCCAGGTAATCCAGCAGGTCGTGGGGGCCGAGGCCCACCTCCGCCCAGGTGTGGGTGGTGAAGCGGTCGTTCTGCGCCGTGAACGTGATGTTTCCGCCGTCGGCGACGATCATTCCGTAGGTCTGGAGGGCGACGGCGACCACCCGGGCGGCCGGGTTGAGGGAGGTCATGTCGAAGTCGGCCCGCAGGCGCAGGCGGGCGCCGTAGGGAGGGGCGTCCGGTCCGCCGGAGGTGGCGTTCGTGGAGTGGGTGGCCGGGCGCACGTAAATGCTGTCCCGGATGAATTCGTTGGGCAGGATGAAGCGCAGGGCGTGGCGGATTTCTCCGGCGGCAATATCGTCGGGGGAAAACGTGAGTGCCGCGATGGGAAGACCGGCGGCGTCGGCGCTGGTACAGCAGTCCCCCCGCAGGGTTTCCGTGTATTCCTGCCGCAGGTCCCAGATGGCCTGGCAGCCGCCGTAGAACGTGTCCCCGTCCACGTTGGCCCGCCACATTTCGTAGAGCCGGCAGTTTTCTTCATCGATGACGATGTGGTGGCAGTCACCGTCGTTTTCGCAGGCGTACCCGGATTCGCCTTCGATGGCACCGCCGTCCGGCAGGGGCATGGGGGCCGGGTCGCACTCATTGCCGAAGAAATCATCGGTGGGAATGAATGCGGTACGGTCCGCTTCGCTGCCCGTGAGAACCACCAGACCGTAGAGGTTGTCCGGTTCGTCCGAGGGCCCGTCCATCTGGAAGGTGCCCCATTCGTCCCGGTGGGACTGAAGAAACGCGATGATGTCGCCCGACTCCGCATCCAGGGAGGCCGCGCTGATGTCCTGATTCCACGGATGCTCCGGGGAGAACAGCTGGCCGGGCAGGGCGCCGCACAGGCCGTCGGCATCGCCATCGGAGTCACTGTCGCTGTCGGTGTCGCTGTCTGAATCGCTGTCGGCATCGCTGTCGCTGTCTGAATCGGCATCGGAATCGCCGTCGGTGTCGGCGTCCGTGTCGGCGTCCGTGTCCGCGTCCGTGTCCCCGCCAGCTCCGTCGCTGTCATCGGAACAGCCGGCCGCTGCGAGCAGTGCCATCAGTGCAAATAAAACAGTGCGCATCGTTGACCTCCCTCCGGTTGGAATGAACGGAATGATATCACGTTGTGTCGCCCGGGAGGTGAGAAATTGGGAAATCCTCGATTCCCCAATGATTTCATATTTCCCGACAGGGGTGCACCAGGGTGGAAAGAGGGCGGGCAACGTCGACGGGCAGGGGACTACCTGGCCTGCCGCAGGGTCATGCAGGCGGCGGCCTCCCCGAAGGGCAGAACCGTCACGTCTTCGGCGGTTTCCAGGTAGGCCGCGAGCGCTTCGTGATCGGCCGCGGCGATGGCCGAATGGTCGCCTCCCACCCCATGGAAACCGAACACCACCCAGGCATTCACGCTGACCGCGTTGTCCACAATCGCCATGAGGGAATCCCCGGTGCCGGTCAGGAAGAACGACGGCACATTCATGATGTCGCTGAGCGTGGTCACATAGGACCCGGCCACTCCCCTGGCTGCGATGAAGCGTTCTTCCACCAGCGGAACGTAGCTTTCATGGGCGTCCCCCACCCATGTGATGCCGCAGGGATAGGCGAATGAGAGCGGCGGTTCCTGACCCATTTCGGACAGCATGGCGATTCCGTCATCCAGTTCCTGTTCCATCCGGGCCAGGTCGTAGTCCTCGCTGGCGTTTCCCGCCACAACCCACGAGTTTGCTTCCGGGCAGGGATGATCGAACGTATGGAATCCAAGTTCGTGACCATTGGCCTTCAACGCTTCCCAGGGTGCCCGGTTGAAGGGATTCATGAGGAAAAATGTTCCCCGCAGTCCGTGGTTGTCGAGGGACGGCACCGCATTGGTGAGTTGCGAGTTCAGGTTGTCGTCATAGGTCAGCGACACGATGGCCCCGTCGGGGCATTGGGGCGCGTCGGTGTCCGTGTCGGTGTCCGCATCGGTGTCGGTGTCCGCATCGGTGTCGGTGTCGCTGTCCGTGTCGGTGTCCGCATCGGTGTCGGTGTCCGCATCGGTGTCGGTGTCGCTGTCCGTGTCGGTGTCGCTGTCGCTGTCCCCGTCGCCACCGGTCGGATCTGCCTCCTCATCGCCACAGGCCGGCTGGCAGAGAAGTGACAGCAGTACCAGAATGTTCGTCCATCTTTTGGTCATGGTGTCTCCTGCTTTCTGCTTCAAATCAGTTGAAAATGCCTTCATCGGTCACCAGGGATATCAGCTCCGCGGCCAGGTCTTCGTGGGTTGCCGCCGTGGGGTGCCAGTCTTCGCCATAGGGTTCGGTCTGCTGGGGCAGTACCAGCAGGTGTACATCCGCGTCGCCGGCCGTGTTGCGGGTCTCGACGATATCGGCGGCATCCGCCTGAATATTCGTCCAGGCGTTGTAGCCTGCGGGGTAGTCATTCGACAGCATGGGGCCCACGGCGACGACGATGGCCGCATCCGGGTAGTAGCCGCGCAGGGTTTCGAGAAACAAGAGGTAGTCCGTCCGGTAGTCCGCCCTCATGGTGTCCACTTCCGCCACGTCAAGACCCGGCGAATAGTCGTTGGTGCCCAGATTGATCACCACCAGCTCCGGCTGGTAGTCCGCCGTGTCCCACAGGGGGCTGCCCGCATCATCGGGATAGATGCGCAGATACATTTCGGGCACGGTGGGCGTCGCCTCGTCGACGTAATTGCGCGTCATGCCGCGTCCCGAGTAGGCAACGGCCATGTAGTCCGCATCAAGGCTCCTTGCGGCCACCGCACCCCAGGCGAGATACGCGTTCGAGTTCTGCGAGGTGAAGTGATAATCGTCCGGGTTCGTGCTGATCTCCGTATAGGAAATGGAAATCTCGTTGCCGTAGCCGCAGGTGATGGAATCGCCGATGAATTCCACCCGGTGAGGTCTGGGATCAATCGGCATCACCGATCCGCCGTCCTCGATCCGGAAGCCCAGGAATGCCGCCTTTCCGCGATTCCAGCTGGACTCGTTCAATTTGTACAGTTCCACCGTGTGTTCGCCGTCGTCGAGATCGGCTGCCACATCATAGACTTCCTCATCGGGTGACACCTGCACTTCGATGGGTTGTCCGTCATCCACAATGACGTAGTAAAAATTGGGTGAAGCGGCGGTTCCGTTGTCCGCCAGGCGGAATCCCACAGCGGTGCCCGTGAACTTCATGCGGATGGAGATACCGGGGAACGCGAACCCCGGCGCCGTCGGATCGGAGAAGTCCACCCGCCCGGTGTAAATGATATCGTTCTGATCGGGAGCCACGTCCACCATGGCGGGGAACACAACCTCGCTGTCGGTGTCGGTGTCGCTGTCTGAATCGCTGTCCGCGTCCGTGTCCGAATCAGTGTCTCCGTCTGAATCACTGTCCGTGTCCGAATCGGTGTCTCCGTCTGAATCACTGTCCGTGTCGCCGTCGCTGTCTGAATCGCTGTCCGCGTCCGTGTCTGCGCCGTTGTCGTCGCTGCAGGCCTGGACGGTGAGGAACAACGGGACGGTCATCAACAGGATGCCAATTGCTCTGATCATGGATGATCCTTTCTTTGTATTTCCGTCTGCGGACGGATGTCTGTCGGGCCATTTGAAAGGTGGCACCGGAGCCCCGGAAAAACGACTGCGAATCGCGCAACAATATGTACGATCCGGTCAAAAACGCCTGACATCACCACCATCTCCCTTCATACTTGCAGCAACCCTCATGAAGGCCATTGCCGAAAATATCTCCTATGAACAAAGCGCCATCCGCTCCCTGCACGGCGTGTCTCAGGAATTTGAGTTTCTGTGGCACTATCATGACGAAATCGAAATCAGTTTGATCCTTCAAGGCAACGGCATTCGATACACCGGCGACCGGGTTGAGCATTTTTCGGCGCCGGAGCTGATTTTCGTCCCTGCCCGCCTGCCCCACACCTGGCAGTCGGAAAAAGGCGGCGGCGACAAGGAATGCATCGTGCTGCAGTTCAGGCCGGACTTCCTCGGCGGGGAAACGGGGCAGAAGGATACGACGCCGCTGGTGTCGCTGCTCCGCGCCGCGCAGGCCAGAAAATTTCACCTGTCCGACGGGCTCATCCGCAGCGTGGCGGCGGTTCATGAGTCCACCGGTCCGATGCGTCTCGCCCGGTTCCTTCTGCTGCTCGAAGAGCTGAACCGCACTCCGTTTGCTCCAGCGAACGACAGCAGCCCGGAATTGCTCGACGAACAGGGCAGCGCCACCCTGCGCACCATTTCCAGGTATATCAGCGAGCACTGGCACACGGGGATTTCCGTTCCCGATCTGGCCGCCCTCTGTGCCATGAGTGAGAGCACCTTCCGGCGCTTTTTCAAGCGCGCCACACATCAGAGCTTCGTGGACCACCTGAACGCCCTGCGCGTGTCGAAGGCCTGCGAGCTGCTCATCTCCGACCGCCATGGCATTGCGGAGATCTGTTACCTGTCCGGGTTCGGGAATCCCGCCTTTTTCAATCGAAAGTTCCGCGCCCTGAAGGGGATGACGCCCCGGGAGTTCCGCAATTTCCATCGAACAGGTGCCACGGGTTAGTCAGTTCCACGCCGCATTACGTCGTCTTCGATCCATTTTGCCGCCGCCGCGCCCTTTCTTTCCGCCGTCGCGCACCCCGTCCGCGGTGGGCGGAATCATTCGGGAATCTGAAAAAGTGAAGCGGCGGAAATTTTTTTGGCACAATCCGACCCGAAGCGGCCGAAAGAGAGGGTGAAACTTTTCAACAAAGGAGCACCCCTTTGAGCACCCTG
>JAKQNG010000015.1 GCA_029565915.1 Deltaproteobacteria bacterium | reverse complement strand
GATCAACCGCTTCACGCACATTCACCAGAGCACGGTTGACCTGCACCGCAAGCAGGACATGACCCGGATGCTCTGCCAGAAAGTCGGCGGCTGCATTCAGCGGTGCATGGGCATTGACGGCACCAACGCCATCTACAACGTATCGTTTGAAGCGGACAAGGTAAGGCCGGGCGAGACGAATTACCACGAGAATTTCAAGAAATGGCTGACCCGCTTCCAGACCGGGGACCTTGTCGGATGCTGCGCCCAGACGGACACCAAGGGCGACCGCCTGCTGCGTCCCGCCGATCAGCCCAACCCCGGGGCGTACGTCCGCATCAAGGAGCGAACCAAGGACGGCATCATCGTGGAAGGCTGCAAGCTGCACATTTCGGAAGCCTCCGTGGCCGACGAAGTCCTCGTGCTGCCCACCCGAGCGCTGCGCAAGGAAGACAAGGACTACGCCGTGGCCTTTGCCGTTCCGGGCGACTGGGACGGGTTGACCCAGGTGGTGACCATTCACAATCTGCGGCAGAGGGAGCATTACAGACGCGGGTTTATGCCGGGCGCGACCGATTCCTACATGATTTTCGACAACTGCTTCGTGCCGTGGGAAAGGGTCTTCCTGGCCGGCGAATATCAGCACGGCGGCGTTTTGGCGCTGCTGTTTGCCCTGTTCCACCGTCATTCCTACTCCGGCTGCAAGCCCGCCATCGGCGACGTCATTTTGGGCACCGCGGCGCTGGCCGCCGAATGCAACAACGTCCACAAGGAATCCCATGTCCGTGAGAAACTGGCCGAAATCATCATGACGATCGAACTGGGCTACGCGGCGGGCTACACGGCTTCGGACCTGGGCAAACCGGAGGTTTACATGCCCGGCATTGGATTTGTTCCCTACGGTCCCGGCTCCTACATTCCGAATTCCATTTACTGCAACGTGGGCCGCTGCCTGTCGGGCGAGGCGGTCTGGCGCGAGGCGGAAATTCTGTGCGACATCGCGGGCGGCGTCGTGGCGACGTTCCCGCACGAAAAGGATTTCGTCAATCCGGCCACGGGCGAGGCGCTCCTGAAGTACACCAAGCGCAATCCGAAGATGTCGCCGGAGGACCAGGCGCAGTTCTGGCGCTACCTGGGCGATCATCTCTGTTCGGCCACCGGCGGCATTGTCAACGTCGGCAACTATCACGGCGGCGGCTCTCCGATCATGGAGCAGATTGCCATCACCACGCAGTACGATATCGAGTCCCGCAAGAAGCTGGTGAAATACATCGCCGGCATGAGCGGCGGCGACCGGGAAGTTTTTGCGCCCAAACCGGACAAGAAATAACCATCTTACCCGCGGGGGTCGCCTGCGGGGAGCGGCTTCGCACCGTTCCCCGCGGCGGACGCCCCGTATTTTTCCTGATCAAAAGGGGTTGCAATTTCCGCTGCATCTTTTCTGACGCATCCAACAACATAAAAAAGGAGTGTTTGCCATGTTTGATATTTCCCAGTTTTCATTAAAGGATAAAGTGGCGGTTGTCACCGGCGGCAGCCGCGGCATCGGCCAGGCGATTGCCTACGGTTTCGCCAAAGCAGGGGCCAAAGTGGTTATTACCAGCCGAAAGGCGCAGGATCTGGAAGCCACCGCCTGCGAAATGACGGCCATCGGCTGCGAGGTGCTGGTGGTGCCGGCGCATCTGGGCAAAATCGGCGAAGTTTATCGGGTGGTGGACACGGTTCTGGAGAAATTCGGACGAATCGACATTCTGGTCAACAACGCCGGCGCCAGCCCCGCCATGGCCTCCGTCCTGGACACGGACGAGCGCCTCTGGGATACGCTGATGAATCTCAACCTCAAAGGCACCTACTTCATGAGCCAGGCGGCGGCCAGGGTCATGAAAAAGCAGGGCGGCGGAAAAATCATCAACGTCGCCTCCATCGACGGGTTCAAGCCGGAGCCGTTTGTCAGCGTGTATTCCATTTCCAAGGCGGGTGTGCGGATGATCACCAAGGCCTTCGCCATGGAACTGGCAAGGGACAACATTCAGGTCAATTCCATCTGTCCCGGCCCCATCAGCACAAAGATGATGAATTCCCACTGGATGCACCTGCCGCCGGAAGAGGCGAAAAAGCAGAAGGAAGAGATGTGCAAGCATCTGCCGACCTGCCGGATCGGGGAACCGGATGAAATCGCCGGAGCCGCCGTTTACCTGGCCTCGGAAGCGTCAAACTACACAACGGGCGCCGAAATCGTTATCGACGGCGGATTGCTGTTAGGGATGCATTAACGCGAAGGAGAACGATTATGAAGACCCTCGAGCATTTGTTGTCCCCGATCACCATCCGTTCGCTGACGATTCCCAACCGGCTGGTCATGCCCCCCATGGGAACAGCCCTCGGCAATCCCGACAACAC
>JAKQNG010000304.1 GCA_029565915.1 Deltaproteobacteria bacterium | reverse complement strand
ACGGCTCGCAGCACCAGGCGTGCGCTCGAAAGCAAGTGGCGGGCACAGGGCCGTTGCATTGCCCATGATCCCGGGGGATTTGGCTGGGGTGGAATCCATCCACCGGGATATCGCCTCCCGGCGGCTGACGTTTCATCGGACCTGTCAAACTGTCCGCACCGAACAAATCTCAGAGAGGCTTCCTGCTGGCGGCCACGATGTCTTTGACGGGGATGTCGAACAGGTTCTTGACGGACAGGGTGTCGCCGCCGGTGGCGCCGATGCGGACGGCCTGGACGCCGGCCTCTTCGGCCATCAGCGTCAGGCAGGACAGGTCGGCTTCCTTCACGGTGACGAACGCCATGGAAGGCGCCTCGCCGAAAAGCTCCGCGGCGTCGTGACCGACGTTGTCCAGCGTCGCGCCCACGCCGTGACCAGACGCTCTGGCGCGGTGGCAGGGGTGTCGTGTCCATGCTGCAGTCGTTGTCAGCAGAAGGGATGGGTCCTGTCTTTCCCGTCTCTTCCCGGATCTTTTCGAGCCGGAGCCGACGGCACTGGTGGACGTGTCCTTCGTCGAGCATCGTCCTTGCGGAGGGGGCGTGGGGTTTTATCCACCTGCGCCGTCGCCCTGGGTGGTCCGTAAGGCAGCAGGACAAAGTGTTCCGAGTCACCCTGAAAGTTGAAGACACGCCCCTCGCCGGTATCGCCACGGACATAGTCCAGGAACAGCTCGTGCTGCGAAAAATAGGCGGGATTGACCAGACTGAAATACTCCGGCGGCATGCTCCGGCAGAACGCTTCGGGGTCACGCACACCCGCGGCGGCCGCGCCGGCAACAAAATCAGCTTTTATCTCATGTGGTTGTCCGCTCATCGGTTACTCCTTCATCAACAGGACCCATCACTCTTGTGGCCCAATCATACAGGGCATTTCGAGTGTACGCGGCTGATTTCAGGCGACGAACATGCAAGGTGCATTCAAGGCATTTCGGCAGTCGATACAGCCAGCGGTTCCAGGGGACACTTGTGGCTGCGTGGGCCGAATTCTTCGGTCAGCACTAGGTGCAGGGCGATCCGGGAGGTACGGAACGCCGCGGCAACCCGTTCCGACACCTCAGCGTAACCATCGGTAATCACGATGATCTGCTTGTAACGTCGCGCCATCGCATCGACCAGAATGCAGTCAAACTGGGTTCCACCGTCGGTGCGCTTCACCCCGCGCGCGAACTCGGCCAGCGATACATCGGCGACCTTCGTTGAAAACTGGTGGACGGGGTCAGCGACATGGTCGCGCAGGGAATTCAGGATCCCGAACAGCCGCGCCTGCATCGAATCAAGCGACCCGGAAACATCCAGATACACGTGCGCCAGTCGCAGCGGGTCAGACATCGGGGTGCCCGCCTGGTACAGGACCGGAAAAAGCCCGCCGGCCAGGAACGCGGAATCACGACGCCCCGGCACACACACCACGCCGGGAATGCGCTGTGGTTCGTCCAGGCTGAATCGCCCCGACTGAACTTCAAGCGCACGACGCAACGCTGACGCAATCGTACGATCAACCTGGGCCGGATCCGGCTCGACCTCTTCTTCCTGTTCGTCGCCCCCGATTCCCCCCGTGCGATCTTCCGGCCCGCCAAATCCCGGCAATCCACCGGGGCATTCAATCCCTTCGTGGTCGCCAATCAGCAGTATCGGCATGAAATTCATCGAATCGATCTTCCCGAAAAGTTCCATCAGTTGTTCAAGCACCACTTCGTACGGTGCGTTGTAGATCCAGGCCGCCTTGTAAACCGACCACACTTTACCCAGCAGTGTGTGGCTGGCCTTCATCTTTTTCAACGCGACCAGCATCTTACGGTGGATTTCTTCCCGCTCTCTGCCCAACATCGGGAAGAGCGGCTTGAGGGGCGGGCGCAGCAGCAGCGCCGGCAGTTCATCGTCCGGATACATCCTGGCCAGCAGCGGCACGCCCGACGGGAAGTACCTGTTGCAGACCGCCCTGTTCACCAGCATGTCAGCCGCGATGTTCGCCAGGTTCCTGTACGTCCGGGACACCTTGTCTTTTTTGCTGTGGTGCAGGTGTCCAAGTACGTGATGGTAGATTTCATGCAACAGCACGAACAGGAAGTCCCTGTCGTCATTCAGTTCCTCGTCCAGAAAGCGCTGCCCGAATTCGATGCGGACCGGGTCGGTGTTCACGATCCTGGCGGTCGGAACCGAATCGCTGACCGCGAAGGTACACTTCGGCATGAATTCGTGCAGCGCCTGAGCCACCTCACCCGGGTTATCGCACAGATCCACCGCCATCCAGACACGCGCTTCAAGATCCTCCAGGGTGGACGGCCGGCCGAGCCCGCGCCGTGCCTGCCCGGCCCGGGAAGCATCCAGAGCCGCGTTTCCATCACAGTTTTCGAGATCGGAAGAGC
>JAKQNG010000240.1 GCA_029565915.1 Deltaproteobacteria bacterium | reverse complement strand
GATTTGGCACGGGTGTGGATGAAGTGGCCGTGGCGAATCAGGATCAGGAAGGCGCGCTCTCCGATCGGGATTTGTATGCGCGTGACATTCACGATGCGCCAAACCGCGTGTATTATGACATACGGACGCTGTCCGTCCGAGCCCTCTGCCATGCGACCGGGGTCATCATGGCCACGCTGGATTTGCGGACCACCATCCTGTCTCAGGACGTTGCGTTTTATGGGCTGCGGGTGACCTTTGTTGTGTCCGACGGCCCGGACGGCCTGAAGCTGCGGCACGATCACGTCTCGTTTCCCACCACGCTGCATCGCAGGGGAGAATCCTTTCCCATCAAGGAACTTGAGGAGCGGATGAAGGTGTTCGAACGCATGCTGCATGAGCGCACGCAGACGCTCGAAGAAGCGTATGTGGCATTGGCGGCCATCGTCAACACAGACAAATTGACGGGCATTGCGTCCCGGCACAAGCTCGATGAGGTCATGGAGGCGGAGCTGCAGCGCCTTCGACGGTATGGGTCGGCGTTCACGGTTCTTTTTTTTGACATTGACAAGTTCAAGTCTTTCAATGATCGATACGGCCATGCCCAAGGAGACAAGATGCTGCAGGGTGTTGCGGCGGCAGCGGGACAATGTGTCCGCGAAACCGATTCACTTGGACGGTGGGGCGGAGACGAATTTTTGGTTTTGCTGCCCCAAACGGTTGGACGGGCAGCCGGAGAATTGGCACAACGCGTGGTGAATTCGGTTTCCGGGCTTGCTACCCCTGAGGGCGATCCCGTCGGCATCAGCCTGGGTTTGGCGACTGCAGACGCGGAGGATACCCCGCAGACGCTTCTGGCCCGTGCCGATGCGGCCATGTATCGGGCCAAGGCGCAAGGCGGCAACCAATGGGTCTCCGAGTAGAAACCAGCCGCATTGCCGCAGGTCGAGAACGAAGAGGATAATCTCAAAGAGGAAAACAATCAATGACAACGGTCAAATTGTTCGAACAGGACAGTCATCTGAAGTGTTTTACCGCAGAGGTTCAGGCCTGTACGCCTGCGGAGGCAGGTGGAGCGGAGCCGCGCTGGGAGGTTGCGTTGACCCAAACCGCCTTCTTTCCGGAAGGGGGTGGCCAGGCCGCGGACATCGGCTCCCTTGGCGCGGCCCGTGTGCTGGACGTCCGGGAAGAGAACGGGCGGATCCTGCATCTTGTCGATGCGCCCCTGGTTCCCGGCGAGACGGTTGCGGGAGAAATCGACTGGGACCACCGGTTCCCCCTGATGCAGTTGCACAGCGGCGAGCACATTGTTTCCGGTCTGGTGCGCAAGCATCATGGCTTCGACAATGTCGGATTCCACATGGGGACGGATGTGGTGACCATCGACTTCAACGGGACCTTGACGGAAGCGGAACTCGCGGCCATTGAAACGCTGACCAACGAGGCGGTTTTTGCCAACCTGCCGGTGGCGGGCCGCTATCCCGAACCGGTTTTGCTCAAGGAGCTGGCCTACCGCAGCAAGCGGGAGATTGACGGCGCGGTTCGGGTGGTGTCCATCCCCGGGTACGACGACTGCGCCTGTTGTGGCGTACATGTGAAGCGCACGGGAGAAATCGGCCTGGTAAAATTGCTTTCCAGCCGGCGATACAAAGGTGGCACCCGTGTTGAAATGGTGGCGGGCCGCATGGCCTTGCGCGACTATGACGCGCGTCACCGCCAAATCACGGCCATCTCCGTCGCGCTGTCCGCCAAGCCCCTGGAAACCGCGCAGGCGGTGGCACGCCTTCAGGGTGAGGTGGAAGCGTTGCGGCATGAACTGGCGGGCATGCGGGAGCAGCAGCTGGCGGCGATGGCAGACAGCTGGCTCTCGCAGGCGGATGCGCCGCAAGGGGCGTTGCCGGGAACTGGGCGTGTGTTTGTGGAACCAAATCTCACCCCGCCGGAGGTGCGCAAGCTGGTGTTGCTGCTTGTGGAGCAGACCCGGCACCGTGCGCGGGAAGCCCGCCCGTTGACGCCCATGGTGGGTGGCTGGGCGGATTGGTATGTGGTGGTGTCCGGGCAAAATGGGGCGCAGTGCCTGTATGCTGCCGGGGTGGTGGCAACCGGCGCCGAAATGCGGACCGATGCCGAAATGCAGACCGATGGTGCAATACGGGCTGATGCCGAAATGCGGACCGATGCCACAATGATCACCGATGCGCGTGTGGTGGCCACACACCTGCGGCAGTCGTGTGGCGCGCGGGGCGGCGGCGCGGCAGGCCTGGTACAGGGCAGCGCCGAGGTGCCTGCGGCGGAACTGGTGCGGGCGTTGAAAACCATGACGCTTGGATGAGGGCGCAGCTGGGCGAAGGCCTCGTTTTTGCAATCGTGTGAAGCCCTCGCCAGCTGGCCAAAACGGTCACATCAATGTGGAAAACAACCGGAACCCCGACGCGGCCACCTTGTGGAGCCAGGGCCGTTTGAGCCAGTCCTGCCAGGTGACTTCCCGACAGAGCTCCAGTGTTTCCAGATAGTCCCGCTTGACATCTGGAACCACTGGGGAGTTGCAGAACCAGACAGCATTTTCGTATTGCAGATAAAAGCTCCGGAAATCAAAATTGATGGTGCCGACCAGCGCGTGATCGTCATCACTGACGATCATTTTTGCGTGCATGAAGCCGGGTGTGTACTCGAAAATGCGCACGCCGGCAGCAATGAGACGCCCATAGTGGCTGCGTGTGACCAGGTGGACATACCATTTGTCCGGCACCGAAGGGGTGATGATGCGCACATCCACGCCGCTTTCCGCGGCCCGGCACAACGAATCGAGCATGTCTTCCTCAAGAATCAGGTAGGGCGTGGTGATCCAGACATAGCGGCCGGCAGACTCAATCATCTGCTGACATACGCCTTTGGCCGGGTTGTGCGGGTTGTTTGAGGGCCCGTCGGTGAACGGAAGAAACCAGCCGGTCCCCTCGCGTTCCGTCTGATCCATGTCTGTCCGGTTGGGTTCTGCGTGCCAGAACAAGTCGATGCGGGGCGCTTTCCGGTCATCGAGGGACCACATCTGCAAGA
>JAKQNG010000208.1 GCA_029565915.1 Deltaproteobacteria bacterium | reverse complement strand
CGGCGGTTCCGATGCCCTGCTGGAGCTGTCCGGCATGACCCCCGTGTCGCCCACCGAGAGCGAAGTCGAAATTCTGCGCAGCCAGCGGATCATCTCCGCGGCCGCCCGTCGCCTGAATCTGAACATCACCGCACCTCTGCCGTCCCTCACTGCGGACCTGCGGGTTTCCCAGGGAGGCCGATCGCCCCTGCCGCCGGACCTCATCCGTCTGCGCCGCGCCGTTTCGCAGCTGCAGGTGGAAGACTGGGTGGAGGGCCCGGTGCCGACCGTTTTTCAAGAGACCGCCGACGGTCGACTGGCGGTGACCATGAACGGTCGCACAGAGCGGGTAAAACCGGGCGGCATTTTTTCGCGCCGGGGCATCTCATTTATGTACCGGGGAAATGCGGCTGCTGATCGCATCGGCACCATCGAAACGAGTATCATTCCCGACGACCAGCTCGCGTCTTTGCTGCGGGATCGCCTCACGGTGAAGACGATCGGTGACCGGAAGGAAACCAATCTGGTCAAGGTTTCGTTTGTCCATCAGGACCGCACCCTCGCCAAGGCATTTGTGAACGCGGTGATGGACGCCTACATGGCCTTTGCCCTGGACTGGCGCACGGATCGCGCCGAAAAGAGCGCGCGCTTCATTGAAAAGCAGATGGACTCCCTGCGGGTCTCCCTCGAAGGAACCGAAGACCAGCTGCAGACCTTTCTGGAGCAGAGCGGCGCGGTCATGCTCTCGGATCAGGCAAAGGTGCTCATCGAGGAAGGTTCCCAGATGAATCTGGAGCTGCAGAAACTGCGCATTCAGGAAGACATGATGAAAAAGGCCTCCTTCCAGCTGCAGGATTCAAGGGGAAAAGGCGATGCGGTGGCCCTGACGGGCGATTTCATCTTCGAAGACCAGCTGCTGGGTCAGGCCATCTCCACCATGAACGAGCTGCAGCTCAAAAAGGAAACCCTGCTGGCGGATTTCACCCCTCAGCACCCGCGCATCGTGCGGATTTCCGAAGAGATTTCCCGGGTTCGCAACCAGATTGAAGAGTATGTGCGCAGCTCCCGCCTCCGTATCAACCAGCGCCGCGAGAGCATCGACACCGCCCTCTCGGCCATCCAGGAAGACCTCGCGCAGTTTCCCGAAAAAGAACGCACCCTCGCCACCCTGCGCCGCAACCAGGAAGTGGGCCAGCAGCTGTACACGTTTCTGCTCACCAAGCTGGAGGAATCACGCATTGTGAAGGCCTCCACCACCACGGACAAGCGCATCATCGACACGGCCACCACGCCCTTTGAACGCGCGACGCCCCGTCGACGACCCATTCTGCTCATCGCCCTGCTGGTGGGGCTCATGGCCGGCGCCCTGACGGTATTTGTCAAACGGGCCCTCGATCCGAAAGTGCAGGATGAGGAAGAGGCGAAGACCATCACCCAGCTGCCGGTGCACGGCGTCATTCCCAACCTGAAGCTCCTGGGCTTCAGCACCGATCGACCCGTCATTGAGCAGATCTGGGAAGTGCCCAAGGGCCCCGCGGCGGAATCCTTCCGCACCCTGCGCACGAACGTGGAATTTTCCCAGACGCCGGAGCATCCCATCCGGGTCATCCAGATCACCTCGTCCGAAGCGTCCGAAGGCAAGTCCACGGTCATCTCCAACCTGGCCATTTCGCTGGCCAAGGCGGGCAACAGGGTGGTGCTGGCGGATCTGGATCTGCGGCGTCCCACTCAGCACCGGGTGTGGCAGGTCCCCCGTTCTCCGGGTATGTCGGATTTCCTGTCCGGGCGCGCGAAGCTCAGCGTGCAGCATCTGGAAAAATGGGGCGTCGACGTGGTGTCCGCCGGCTACGAACCACCCGAATCCCAGCGGCTGCTGGCCTCATCGACCCTGGCGAACCTGGTGGAGGAGTGGCGCCGCAAGTACGACTACGTGCTGCTCGACACTTCGCCGCTTCTGGTGGCGGATGCCCTGGTCATCTCAAAGATATCCGACATGATGATTTTTGTGGTCCGGCCCCGCGCCTGCCGTCGGGCAGCGGTCCAGCTCGCCGGCGGCACCTACGCCCGGATGAACCTCGTCAAGGGCCTCGTCATCAACGGCACCACCAGCCGCAAGGGCGGCTACTACCACTACTACCGCGGCTCCTACTACGGCTCAAAAACCACGGACACCCAGGAGAGCTGACGTCCGGCCGCGGACCGGTGTGATCGGATGCCCGGCAAACCGGCACCTGCCGCCCATGGGAAGTGCAGGATGCGGGGAAGCGCAGGGGATCAGTGAATCAGAGTTGTTCGATGTCTTCGATGGACAGGCCGGTGATGTCGGCGATTTCTGCAGGGTCCATTCCCCGGGCCTTCAGGCTAACGGCAATCTGAAGCTTCCCTTCCTCTCGCCCTTCCTCACGCCCTTCTTCACGCCCTTCCGTGCGACCGCGCGAGTAGATCTCCTTTGTCCAGCGCTCCATTTTCTGCTGTAGTCGTCCCTGAAAAACCGCAAAGGCCCCGGGAAGATTGATATCTTTTCGTTGTGATTCGTGATCAAATCACCATGAAACCGCCGATCGGCCCGAAAAGCTGGTGATTTGATGCAGCCCAAAACCCAAGAAAAGACCTCT
>JAKQNG010000112.1 GCA_029565915.1 Deltaproteobacteria bacterium | reverse complement strand
CGCCGCTCTTCGCCAGCACCCGCGTGATCGCTGCCGTCAGCGTCGTCTTCCCGTGGTCAATATGACCAATCGTTCCGATGTTCACGTGTGGTTTCGTTCTTACAAATTTTTCTTTCGCCATGACAAAGCTCCCTTTGTTTTGAAAATCGAACCATTCCTTGTATCTGCAGAGCCCACAACCGGATTTGAACCGGTGACCTCCTCCTTACCAAGGAGGTGCTCTACCGCCTGAGCTATGTGGGCATGTAACCAGCCCAGGATTCCTGAAAGCGGGAAACGGGGTTCGAACCCGCGACCCTAAGCTTGGAAGGCTTATGCTCTACCAATTGAGCTATTCCCGCGATGTCGCCGAACGACAGACCCGTTGGCGGGAGAAGGATTCGAACCTCCGTAGGGCGTCGCCCGGCAGATTTACAGTCTGCTCCCTTTGGCCTCTCGGGTATCCCGCCATTTCGAGCTGGCAATGGGACTCGAACCCGCAACCGCCTGATTACAAATCAGGTGCTCTACCGATTGAGCTATGCCAGCCTAACCTTCAACAGGTGAATGCAGCGCCAGTCCGGGCTGCATTTTTATGATAATTTTCAATGAACTACACGCCGCAGAAAGGCGAAAGCGCGCACCTCCAGCGGCAAGAGAGCGGTATGTATAGAGGTGAGTACTTGTTATGTCAAGCAGGAAATAATTTTCTTTTCAAAAAGCAAAACGTCTTTTTCTTATTAAATTTCAAATAGTTACATAGGCTGCATTTCAATCAATGTCCACAATTATCCTGTGGCGACGCTTTTTGCCCATCCGCAGCAGGAACTCCCCGCCGGCAAGGTCAGACAGCGTCACCAGATCCGTGTGATCCTTCAATTGGCGATCACCGATCCAGCCGGCACCACTGCGGAAGGCCTTCACCGCCTCGCCGTTGGAGCGGCACAGGCCGGTTTCCACAAACAGTTCAGCAGCCCGGATGCCGGCTGCCAGACGCACGCGGGAAACCGACGTCGTCGGCATGTTGTTCAAATCGCCGTCTCCGCCGAAAGCGGCCTTCGCACCATCCCGTGCAGTCTGCGCGGCCTCATCACCATGGCAGATCCGCGTCGCTTCAAACGCGAGGATGTCCTTGGCATGGCGCAGTTCGGCGCCTTCCAACGCGGACAGTTCGTCAATCTGCGCCAGCGGAAGAAAAGTGAACATGCGCAGGAATCGCGCCACATCGCGATCATCCACATTCACCCAGTACTGGTAGTAATCGTAAGGGGACAGCAGATCCCCATCGAGCCAGACGGCCCCGGAGGCGGTTTTCCCCATCTTGGCGCCGGTCGCGGTGGTCAGCAGCGGAAAGGTCAGCCCGAACACCTCCGCCCCTTCGACGCGCCGCACCAGATCCACGCCCGCAACGATGTTTCCCCACTGGTCGTCTCCGCCCATCTGCAGGCGGCATCCCGTCCTCTGATACAGCACGAGGAAATCGTAGGCCTGGCAGAGCTGGTAATTGAATTCCAGAAAACTGAGTCCCTTCTCCATCCGCTGCCGGTACGACTCGAAGGAGAGCATCCGATTGACCGAAAAATGCCGTCCGATATCGCGCAGGAAATCCACGTAATTCAAGGGCTCCAGCCACTCCGAGTTGTCAACCGCGACGGCCCTTCCCTCGTCGAATCCAAGGAAACGGCCGAGCTGCGATCTGACGCCGTTGAAATTCTCCCGCAGCGTTTCCCGCGTCAACAATTGCCGTTGTTCCGTCCGACCGGAGGGATCGCCGATCAACCCGGTTCCGCCGCCCACCAGCGCGATGGGACGATGGCCTTCCCGCTGCAGGTGCATCAGCCCCATGATGGGAACCAGAGAGCCCGCATGCAGGCTTCGCGCGGTCGGATCGAAGCCGATATACGCCGTCACTGTCTCCTTCGCGAACAGCTCGCGCACCTCGGCTTCCGCTGTGCACTGACGCACGAATCCGCGCTCATTCAGTATGTCGTAGCAATTTTTTTTCATGCATCCGCTCCCGTTTTCAACGGTCGGTTAAACACAACTCGTTCGTCGATTGCAAGTGCGTATTAAGGTCTTGATTGACCATATGCTTTCACATATAGATAGCCGCGTTCCCACGGCCGGCATGCGCCGGCAGACTCAAACGGAGGTTTTGCGGATGGCCGGATGGAAAGGCATTTCTCTGCCCAGGGCGTTCGAACCGGAAGTGATTGAACAGGCAACCTATGCATTCTGGGAGGAAGAAGGTCTGTTTCGCGCGTCCGACCGCTCCTCGCGCCCCGCCTACTGCATCGTCATTCCGCCGCCGAACGTGACCGGTGCCCTGCACATGGGCCACGCATTGACGGTGACGATTCAGGATATGCTGATCCGCTGGCGAAGGATGCAGGGATACAACACGCTGTGGGTACCCGGCACGGATCACGCGGGCATCGCCACCCAGACCGTCGTGGAGCGCCAGTTGAAATCCGAAGGAACGGATCGCCATACCCTCGGCCGGGAAACGTTTATTGAACGGGTGTGGCAGTGGAAGGAACAGTACGGCAACCGCATCACGCAGCAGCTGAAGCGGATGGGGGTCTCCCTGGACTGGGAGCGGGAGCGCTTCACCATGGACGAGGGCCTGTCGCGGGCCGTGCGCGAAGCGTTTGTCCGACTATATGAAAGCGGCGAAATCACACGGGCGGAGCGGCTGATCAACTGGTGTCCCTCCTGCCGGACCGCTCTCTCGGACGTGGAGGTTGATCGGGATGAACCCGAAGCGGCGGAAATGTGGTCCTTCGCCTATCCCGTGGAGGGCGGCGGCGAGATCGTCGTGGCGACCACCCGTCCCGAAACGATGCTCGGCGACACGGCGGTGGTGGTGCATCCGGACGACGAGCGATACCGGCATCTGGTCGGAAAGAATGTCATCCATCCGTTTCAGGACCGCACATTCCCCATCGTTGCGGACGCTATCCTCGCCGATCCGGAAATGGGCACCGGCGCCGTGAAGGTGACGCCGGCCCACGATCCGAACGACTTCGAATGCGGTCGCCGCCACCAGCTCGCGCTCATCGATATCCTGAACGACGACGCCACCCTGAACAAAAACGGCGCCCCGTTTGCGGGCCTCGATCGGTTCGAGGCGCGGCGGCAGGTGAAACGAGCCATTGCCGAAAAAGGGCTCGACCGGGGTTCGCGACCTCACGAATACGCACCCGGCCGGTGCCAGCGATGCCGCACGGTGGTGGAACCCAAGCTGTCGCTGCAATGGTTCGTGGACACCACCGACCTGGCGCAGAAGGCGATGGACGCCGTCAGTGATGGGCGGACGACATTCGTGCCGAAGCATCAGGCGCACCGCTATTTCGACTGGCTGACGCCCAGATTGCCCTGGTGCATTTCGCGACAGCTCTGGTGGGGTCACCGCATTCCCGCCTGGTACTGCGCCGACTGCGACCACATCACCGTTTCGCGAACGACGCCGGACGCCTGTGGCGGCTGCGGTTCCACGCGTATCCGTCAGGACGACGACGTGCTGGATACCTGGTTTTCCAGCGCCCTGTGGCCCTTTTCCACGCTGGGCTGGCCCGACAACACCGACGCGCTGCAAACATTCTATCCCACCTCCGTTCTGGAAACGGGCTATGACATCATCACCTTCTGGGTGTCCCGGATGATGATGATGGGGCTGCGGTTCATGGGCGACGTGCCCTTCCGGGAAGTGCTGCTGCATCCCATGGTGCGCGACCAGGACGGCAACAAGATGTCCAAGTCCAGGGGAAACGTCATTGATCCCCTCGACGTGGTGGACGGCATGACCATCGACGACATGCTGGCGAAAACCCGTGGCCTCACGCTGCCGGCAAAAGAAATCGAAAGCGCCCTCGAATATCAGAAAACCCACTTTCCCAACGGCTTCGCCCGCTCGGGCACCGACGCGCTGCGGTTCACCCTGGCCGCCTACACGGGGCAGGATCAGGACATCCGCTTCTCGGTGGACAGGGTGGAGAGCAACCGGAAGTTCTGCAACAAGATCTGGCAGGCCACCCTGGGATTCGCACTGCCGAACCTGGCGGACATGGTTGTTGAAGATGGTATTCCGCAGCCGGCAACGCTGGCCCAGCGCTGGATTCTCGCGCGGCTGGCCGATACTGCCGCAGCCGTGGACCGGGGGTTTTCGGAATTCCGGGTAGGAGACGCGGTGCAGACGCTGTACCACTTTTTCTGGGACGATCTGTGCAGCTGGTACATCGAGCTGGAAAAGCCCGTGTTCACCGGCGACGATCCGGCGCAGAAGAATATCGCCCGACAGGTGCTGCGCCATACCCTTGACATGTCACTTCGAATGCTGCACCCGCTGATGCCTTTCCTCACCGAAGTGTTGTGGCAACAGCTTCCCCGTCGTGCCGATGCGCCGGTCAGCATCATGACTGCGCCCTTCACGACCCCGTCTGACGGAAAAGAAGATCCATCGGCGCTCCGGGATGGCCAGCGCCTCATGGATGTCATCGGCGCGATCCGGACGATCCGTGCTGAATACAACGTTCCGCCGTCGAAGCCGCTGCAACTGGAGATCCGTACTGACGATCCGGCGTTTGTGGCCCTGCTCAATGACAGTGTCCCGCTCCTGTCGCGGCTGGCACGGATTTCCGACCTGCAGATATCAACATCTTCCGCCGACCGACCAAAGAACTGTGCAACCGCCGTGGCCGGAGACGCAGAGATTTTCGTTCCGCTGAAGGACGTAGTGGACGAGGCCGCGGAAACCGCCCGGCTGCAGAAGGAACTGGCCCGCTGCAAACAGGATCTGGAGCGTACGCAGAAAAAACTGTCCAATGATAAATTTGTTGCAAATGCGCCTGTCGATGTTCTGGAAAAAGAAAAAGAACGGGAAAACGAAGCCCGACGTCGGATGGAAAAACTGTCGGAGGCGCTGGCCGCGCTGAATGGAGGCGGGAGATGAGCGCGCAACGGTTGCCATGGCTGCTGCTCCTCATGCTGGCCGGGTGCGGCGGCGCGCAGAAGCAGGAGACCGTCGATCTGGCAGCGCTTCTCTCCAGAGAGGACTGCGCTGCGGTGATGGCAAACATCGGCGACGAGCCCCGGACACCGGAACAGCGGGGCGCGGCGGCACTCTGCACACTCGTCGCGGAAACCATCGACTCCGCACAGGCTCCTGTCTCACGGGCCATCCTGCTCCTTCAGAGCGGCGGCACTGCCGAAGATGCCGCCATCAGCGCGACACGGATGATGTCCCTTGCCCCGCTCCTGCCCGACAGCAGTCTTCCGGTGGCCACCACGCGACTGCACACGGCCCTCGGCGCTGCGGGATACGGTCCCTTTGCCGTTGGCACCCCGGGGGAAGGCGGTAGCGCCCTCGAACTGGAGCTGGCCATTACGTCGCTCGAATACCTGTCCGCCGTACTGGACGAAACGGACGGCAGTTTTGACCAGCGGGCCCTCATCGATACATGGAACGGCTGCTGGTCGCTCCTGGCGGGCACCATGGCCGTTGACACGGACCGGCGGGCCTGGCGACTGCACACGAGCATTGCCGCCATTGCCCTGCGGTTGTGGGACCAGAACAACTTGACGGATTTCAACCAGATTCTCATGGAATCGACGATTGCGGCGGTGGAAAAAAACCCCGGCATCTCCGTGGCTGCGCGCTGTGACATGGCCGCACCCTATGATCGCCTGAAAAAAGCGCTGTCCAAGAAACCCGAGCTGGCCGGCGCGCTGGAACGCTCGGTTTCTGCGGCCCTTGGCTGCACACCGGGACGATACGCACCATCCGACGGAGAATGAGAACGATGAAAACGATGAGTGAAAAAGTCACGGTGCCCCAGTTGCTGGCCAGTAAATCCAGACGCCGGCGGATTGTCATGGTTACCGCCTACGACGCCACCTTTGCCCGCCTGCTGGACCAGCCGGGTGTGGATGTGCTGCTGGTGGGCGACTCCCTGGGTATGGTCATTCAGGGCCATGCCAACACGATTCCCGTCAGCGTCGACGATATCATCTATCACTGCCGGGCCGTGTCCCGGGGCATCACACGTGCCCACCTGTGCGCCGACATGCCCTTTCTGGCGAACAAGGTGTCCGTGGATCGATCACTGGAATGCGCCGCGCGCATCGTCCAGGAAGGCCGCGCGGAATCCGTGAAGCTCGAAGGCGGCGAAGAGGCGGCGGAGGCCATCAACCGCATTGTCCGCGCCGGCATCCCGGTGGTGGGCCACGTGGGAATGACGCCACAGTCTGTCCATGCATTCGGCGGCTTCCGCACCCAGGGCAAAGAGGACTCCGAGCGCCGAAAAATCCGCAAGGACGCGCTGGCGGTGGCGGAGGCGGGCGCCTTCTGCCTGGTGCTGGAAGGGATTCCCATGGAACTGGCGGCGGACATTACAAAATCCGTCGCCATTCCCACCGTGGGCATCGGCGCCGGACCCCATTGCGATGGCCAGGTGCTCGTCAGTTACGATCTGCTGGGCCTCAGCGAAGATTTCTCGCCGAAATTCCTGAAAAAATATGCCGATCTCGCCACCTCGGTCAAAGAAGCCATTGCCGCCTACGGCGCGGACGTGCACAGCGGCACGTTTCCCGGTCCCGAACACAGCACTTCCCTTCGCCCGGGCACCGCGGAACGCCGGCGGAAAAAATGATTGTCATCGAAACACCCGGCGACCTGCGGAAAGCCTGCGACGACATCCGCGCTGCGGGCGGCACCGTGGGGTTCGTGCCCACCATGGGTGCCCTCCATGAGGGACACCTGCGGCTCGTGGACGAAGCGAAAAACCACGCGTCGTCCATTGTCGTTTCCATTTTCGTGAACCCGACCCAGTTCGGTCCGAACGAAGACTTTGCAAAATACCCGCGCACCCTGGAGAAGGACCGCACCCTGCTCGAAAAGAGGGGTGCCCACCTGCTGTTCTGTCCAACCGTGCCGGACATGTACCCGGAGGACAGCCGTACCACCGTCCACGTGGCGGATCTGACGGACGGCCTCTGCGGCGCCCATCGCCCCGGCCACTTCGACGGCGTGGCCACCATCGTCGCCAAGCTCCTGTGCATTGTCGGCCCCTGCACCGCCGTGTTCGGTCGCAAGGACTACCAGCAGCTGCAGGTCATCTCCCGCATGACAGCTGATCTCCACCTGCCGGTGACCGTGGTGGGAATGCCCACCGTGCGCGACCCGGACGGTCTGGCCATGAGCTCCCGCAACGCCTATCTGTCCGCCGCGCAGCGAAACAGTGCCCTGTGCATTCCCCGTTCCCTCGCCCTGGCCCATCAACGGTTCAACGAAGGTGCCCCCCTGTCCGGGATTGAAGAAGAAGTGCGCGAAACCCTTTCCTGCCAAATGGATGCCGTGGACTACGTCACCATTGCCGACCCGCGGACGCTCCTTCCTCTGCCCGGGAATGCCACACCGGCATCCTGCCTGCTGGCCGTTGCGGCGCGCATCGGCAGCACACGGCTCATCGACAACACGGTCCTTGGCGAGGACATCCCGCCGGACATCGCACCCACCGCAGAACACCCGCTCTGATCAGGTTTCATCGACACGCGGATCGCCGGATGGTTCCCGTCGCTGATCGACGTCCCGGCTGTGGCGCAGGATATCGCGAATGGTCCGCGCCAGCGTTTCGGGATCGAAGGGCTTTTCGATGAACGCGCACGCCCCCTGGGCGATGAGCTTCTCCACCTTGTGATCCTTCGCGTACCCCGAGCAGATGGCGACCCGGACATCCGGGTCGATCTGGCGCAGCACGCTGAACACGCGGGAACCGTCCATCTCCGGCATGATCATGTCCAGCAGCACGACGTCGATGGCGCCCTGGTGTTTCTTGAACAGACGCAGGGCCTCCTGGCCATTGGCCGCGGCCAGCACCCGGTAGCCCATGCGCTCCAGGATGCGCGAAGAGGACCGCAGCACCATCGGCTCGTCATCCACCAGAAGAATCCACGCCGGCGAGTCGGCCACAAGGTGCGTCCAGGGAGGACGGACCGGCGCGGTGCTGGTGCGCCGCTCCACGGACGGCAGGTAGAGCGACACACAGGTGCCCTGTTGAGGTGCGCTGTGGATGACCACGTCACCCCGGTGATTGACCACGGTGCCGTAGACCATGGACAGGCCCAGTCCCGT
>JAKQNG010000167.1 GCA_029565915.1 Deltaproteobacteria bacterium | reverse complement strand
TCTTTTTAATGCGGCAGTATATTCAGACGCTGCCGTCCAGTCTCGAGGAGGCGGCGCGGATTGACGGCTGCGGGGAGCTGGGCATCTGGTGGCGCGTGATCCTGCCGCTGTCCAAACCCATCCTCGCGGCATGGGGCATCCTTTCCTTCACGGGTGTGTGGAAGAGTTTCTTCTGGCCCTTTGTCATCATCGGCTATGAACCGTATTTCCCCCTCGAGGTCGGCCTGCAGACCATACAGCAGCAGCACGCGGTGGAATACGGCCTGGTCATGGCGGGCGCGACTGTGAGCGCTGTACCGATGATCCTCATGTTCCTGCTGTTCCAGAAACAGATCGTCAAGGGCCTTACGGTGGGCGCCGTCAAGGGTTGATGGAGGTTTCCGGCCGGGTTTCAGTCAAACTCGACAGCCAGGTCGGCAGCTGCGGCGCTGAAGGCGCCGAAGGGCCACTTTACGGGGGCGGGACGCGCCCCGGCGGGTGTCCTGCCGTAGCAGTAGAATCGGGCTCTGGCAATGCCCGCCTCATATCCGAAAATCCCGCGCTCCGCGGTCAGGACCAGACCTCGTCCCGCGCGGACGGCCTCCACGTTCACGATATTATATTCCCCACGCAGATATCTCCGGGTTTCACGGTCATCTTCGTAATACAGTCCCGCGGCCCCCGCACTGCGGGCAAACACATGAAACTCGATGGTGGAGAAATCCGGTTGCGGGAAGAAATCCGTTCCGGGCAGGCAGGGGAGGATGCTCCCGTCGCGCACGAACAGCATCATGTTGTTTGACCGCGCGACGCCGATCGTTTTTCCTCCGCGAATCCACGTGCCCGATTCCATCGAAAACCACCAGCCGGGGGGAAGAACCACCTTGCGCCACTTTGCCGCCGGATCGAGGAAGGGCGCGGCCATGAGCGAAGGACCGATGAAATACTGGTCGTCAATCTGCTCAAAAGCCCGTCCCGGAAACTCATATACAACGGGCCGCATCACCGGATCGCCGTCGCGCCTGTGCAGGTGGAACTGTGTATAGATGTAAGGCAGAAGCTTGCAGCGTGTATTGATGCACCGTCGGATGATGTCAAGC
This sequence comes from Deltaproteobacteria bacterium, assembly GCA_029565915.1. Taxonomy (GTDB): domain Bacteria; phylum Myxococcota_A; class Polyangia; order JAAYKL01; family JAAYKL01; genus JAKQNG01. The sequence continues at coordinate 569 of JAKQNG010000167.1, read as the reverse complement.
GTCCGCCGCCGGAAGGCGAACGGTTCCTGATGGCGGCTGTCCTTGGTGGAGTGATTACGGAAGAACGGAAACATCGCGCCGGCCAGCATCCAGGTCGTCATCAGTTCTTCCGTCGTATCGCCCGCGAATCCGCCGACGTCCGGTCCGTTGAAGGAAACGCCGGAAAGGGCCAGGTTCAGGCTCATCGGTACCGACATGCGCAGGTGCTCGACATTGCTGAAGTTGTCGCCCGTCCAGATGGCCGCGTGTTTCTGTGTGCCGGTGTAACCGGACCTTGTCAGAATGAAGGGGCGGCAGTTGGGATCATGTTCATGGAAAGCCTCTTGTGTGGCTTTGGCCATCAGGTGCGCGTATTGGTTGTGATACGCCCCGTGAGATGTCTTCCCATTCTCGAAACACATTTCATCGCTGGAGATGGGACCCATCGAGGGATCGTTCATATCGTTCCATATTCCCTCGATGCCCTCCTTGAACCAATTCTTCAGAAGGCGTTTCCAGTAGCGGCAACCGGCGGATGTGGAAAAGTCGGGGAACGCCGTGCGGCCGGGCCATACCGTTCCGTAAAACAC
>JAKQNG010000106.1 GCA_029565915.1 Deltaproteobacteria bacterium | reverse complement strand
AGGACACCACCAACCTGGGTGCGGTGGGCCAGGCCCGGTGGACCTACGCCGTGTCCAAGCTGGCCACCGAGCACCTCGCCCACGTGATGTACAGCCAGAAACAACTGCCCACGGTGACCATCCGCCCGTTCAACGTGTTCGGTCCCGGCCAGGTGGGCGAAGGGGCGATTCACCATTTCATCGTCAAGGCCCTGCGGGGCGAAGCCCTCACGGTGCACAACGAAGGCGATCAGATCCGCGCCTGGTGCTACATCGACGACTTTCTCGAAGGGCTGATGCTGACCCTCACCCATCCGGACGCGGTGGGGCACACGTTCAACATCGGCAATCCCCGGACCGCCCTGACCGTCCACAACCTGGCCGGGCTCATTGCGCGGCTGGTGAATCCCGACGTGAAGGTGGTGCACGTGGACTGGCCCTACACGGACGTGGAGCTGCGCATCCCCGACATCTCCAGCGCAAGAGACATTCTCGGTTACCGTCCCGCGTGGGACCTGGAAGAGGGACTCCTGCGCACCATCGAGTGGTACAGGAAACGGGTGGAAGGACTCTGAGCGGGTCCTTCGCCGGCGAGGTGCCCCATTATCGGCACGGTCCCACAACTGGTTGAAAAGCTCGAATCGGATCAGCGGAACGTCCGGGACGCGGCCATCGTAGCCCTCTGCGACCGTCCGGCGGCGGACGTGCTGCACCCCATTGCAGAGCTCCTGTGCGCGACGGACCGCTCGGAAACCCTGGCCGCCTGCCTGGATGTGGCCCAGCGCTTCGGCGCCCTCGTGTCCCTGTCCGCCGTGCGGAGGGACGGATGGTTGGATCGGATCGGCAGGGACGCGGAAAATTTTTCACTGGTGTCGCAGATCGTCGGCCGTCGACAGCTGGCCTACGCCATTCTGCTGGGGGTCCGCATCACGAGCCTGGCGCGGGACCCGGTGACCCCGGCCAACACATCCGTTCATTTTACTGTCGAGGACGGGCAGGAGCAGGTGCTGCCCCTGGCCCAGTTCCGCTCCCAGGTGACCGCATCCCTGCTGGGCATTCCCCGTCATCCCCGCCCCGTCACCTCCCTGCCGGCGGAGGAACGGGACGGCGCGGAGCTGCTCGGCGACTTTTTCCTGCTGACGGCGCCCCTCTTTGACATTTCCCTGTCCCGGCTCGTGCTGTTCCCGGCGGACGAAGGCTTTTCGGCGGTGGTGGGCTTCACCGATGCCATGGGCCACTCCTTCATGCCCATCGACGACTTCCGGCAGATGATCACCGATTCCATTGCCGAAGACCTGAAGGCCGTCCAGCCCGTCCGGCACCGGCTGGACCTGTCCCTGGTGGAGACGGCACAGCAGGCAACAGCGGACGGCGACTTCGATCGGGTCATATCACTGCTGGAAACCTGGCCGGGCCTCCTGTCTACCATGCTGCGCACGCCGGAAGTGCAGAGCCTCAAGACCCACCAGCTCGTCTGGATCGCCGCCGGGCTGAAACTGCTGGGCGATGCCTTTGACGCGAAAGGCGACAAGCGGTGGTCCGAAGAACTCTACCGGCTGGGCCTGCAGTACATCCGGGACCTGGAAGAAGGGGCGCCATTGTACCTCACCATGGGCCTGCTGATGAACCGGGAGGATCGTTCCGGCGAAGCCATCGGTTACCTGCGGCGGGCCCTCGCCCTGGGCACCCCTCCCGTGGAAATCTATCCGGCCCTGGGCATCGCACTGCTGAAAACTGGCAAAACCATCGGTGCATACTTTATTCTGAAAGAGGCGAGGCGCCTCGGCGGAGTGCCGTCGGACGCCGTGCAGGAGGCGCTCGAATGCGCTGCGGATCGCATCCGCGCCGCGCAACTCTCCTGGCCGCCGCCGGATCTGTCCGGTGCGGGAACAGGAGAACCAACGGAGGGCCGCGGCCAACAGCCGTGATGCCCGGGAAAGGGAGACCATGAAAAAGAATTTTGTTCTCGACACCAACGTACTTCTCAACGATCCGAGTTCGCTGTTCCATTTTGAAGACAACAACGTCATCGTTCCCATCTACGTTCTCGAAGAAATTGACTCGTTTAAAAAGGACTTGTCCGAGCTGGGCAAGAACGCGCGCCATGCATCAAGGCTGCTGGACGAAATGCGCACCCGGGGACGGCTGGTGGACGGCGTTCCGGTGGGCAACAAGGAGGGCGGTACCCTGCGCGTGGCCTTTGCCAACGGAGAGCTCTCCGGGGAATATGCCCAGCTCGTCAACTCGGCGGACAGCCGCATCCTCGCCACCGCGAGCCGGGTGCAGAAAGAGGATCCATCCACGCCCACGATCCTGGTGACCAAGGACATCAACCTGCGGGTGCGCGGCGCTGCGCTGGGCCTCGAATCCATGGACTACCTGCACGACAAGGTGGAGGAGGACGAACTCTACAGCGGGCAATACGACCTCACCGTGCCCGACGATTTTCTGCAGAAGGTCTTTGCCGGCAGCGAATGTCTCCTGCCGGAATCGATGCCCGGCGGCGAATCGCTGCCCCCCAACTCCTTTGCGGTGCTCCACGGGTCGTCAGGCAACGGCTCCGCCATCATCCGCGTGCAGGCCGATGGCAAGACCGTGCGCCCCCTGAAAGGGAGCGGGCCCGCCGTCTGGGGCATCCGGCCGCGCAACAAGGAACAGCACTTCGCCTTTGATCTCCTGCTGGACGACAACATCCGGCTGCTGACCCTGGTGGGCCAGGCAGGTACCGGGAAAACCCTCCTCGCCCTGGCGGCGGGACTGCAGAAGACCGCGGAGGAACAGGTGTATCAACGCCTGCTCGTGTCCCGTCCCGTGTTTCCCCTCGGCAAGGACATCGGCTTTCTGCCCGGCGACGTGAACGAAAAGCTGCGTCCCTGGATGCAGCCGGTCCACGACAATCTCGAATTGCTGCTGGGCATTTCCTCCAGGGAAAAAAAGGGCGGCCGCTCCAGTGATGAGCTGTTCGACATGGACATGATTCACATCGAACCCCTCACCTACATCCGCGGGCGCTCCATTCCCAGCCAGTTCATCCTGGTGGACGAGGCGCAGAACCTCACGCCC
>JAKQNG010000082.1 GCA_029565915.1 Deltaproteobacteria bacterium | reverse complement strand
CGTGGGCCGTTCTATATCGACAAATTTGCCCACCACGATTTCCCGGTCGATGTCCACGACGGCTTCGCTGGGGTCGATATCGCTGCGGATCACGGAGCGGCCCTGATAGAATTTCATCATTTCCAGCGCGGTGCCCATGCGATTGCGCCGGCCGAAAGAGGAGGGGCAGGGGGTAATCACTTCCACGAAGCTGAAGCCCCGTTTTTCCAGCGCCTCGCTGATGGAGCTGCGCAGCGAACGGACCTGCATGGCCGTCCACCGGGCCACATAGGTCGCTCCGCAGGTGGCGGCCAGATCGCACAGGTTGAAAGGCTCTTCCGGCGAGCCGTTGACGGTGGTGGTGGTCTTGGCGCCCAGCGGCGTGCTGGGAGCCTGCTGGCCGCCCGTCATGCCGTAGTTGAAATTATTGACGCAAACGACCGTCATGTCCATGTTCCGGCGAGCGGCATGAATGAAATGATTGCCTCCGATGGCAAACAGGTCGCCGTCTCCGGAGACGATGATCACCTTGGTGTCCGGTTTGGCCAGCTTGAGTCCGGTGGCAAACGGAAGCGCCCGGCCGTGTGTGGTATGAAAAGAATCCAGCCGGATGTAGCCGGCCATGCGCCCCGTGCAGCCGATGCCGGAAACCATCGCGATGGTGTTGGGGTCCCAGCCGGTGTTTTTGATCGCGGCGAGCACGGCGGAAAACACCGTGCCGATGCCGCAGCCGGGGCACCAGATGTGGGGGATTCTTTCCGTCCGCAGCAATCCATCCATGGGATGGGGCGGAACATTCTTGACGGCTTTTGCTGTGGTCATAGGTCCTGTCCTGCTTCATCGAACAAGGGATTGCAGCCCCTTGTTCTTCGGTTTTGCTGAATTATGGTTTTTCTGTTGCCGCCTTGGCAACCGCGTTCAAAATCAGGCCCGGGTGAAGGATCTTGCCTCCGAGATTGGACACCAGCGACACCGGGCAGGCGCCGCCGGCCGAGCGTTCCAGTTCCAGCGCCATCTGGCCGCCGTTGATTTCCGCCATGATCATCGCCCTGGTCCGGGGCGCGACGCTGCGGATGAGTTCTTCGGGGAAAGGCCAGACGGTATCGAGTTTGATCAGGCCCGCCTTGATGCCTTCGTTGCGGGCGTCGCGGACGGCCTGCATGGCGGAGCGCGCGCTGATTCCGTAGGAAACCACCACGACTTCGGCGTCGTCCAGATACAGGTTTTGCGTGCGGATGATTTTATCCCGGTTTTTTCGTATCTTGTCCACGAGCCGCGAAATCATTTTTTCCTGCGCTTTGGCATCCATAGCCGGATAGCCCCGGTCGTCGTGCGTCAGTCCCGTGACGTGAATCCGGTAGCCGTCGCCGCAATTGGCCATCGGCGCGATTCCGTCGGCGTCCGCCTCGTAGGGGAGGTAATCTTCCCGGGAAACGGTCGGCTTGCGGCGGTTGACGATTTCAATGTCTTCCTCCTGCGGGATGACGACGCGTTCGTTCATGTGTCCGATCGTCTCGTCGGCCAGAAGAATGACGGGCAGGCGGTAGTATTCGCTCAGGTTGAAGGCCCGGATGGTAAAATCGAACATTTCCTGCGGGCTCGACGGAGACAGGGCGATGATTTCGTAGTGCCCGTGCGAGCCCCAGCGCGCCTGCATCATGTCCCCCTGGGCCACCAGCGTCGGCAGTCCCGTGCTGGGGCCGGCGCGCTGCACATTGCAGACCACGCAGGGCGT
>JAKQNG010000080.1 GCA_029565915.1 Deltaproteobacteria bacterium | reverse complement strand
TGGACACCGGTATAGATGGCAAAGGCCAGCATCTGCCCCAGATTGCTCTCCACAAAGGTATCCGGGTCGTCAATGACATCATGGAACAGCCCGTCCGGCCGGCGATGCGCCATGCATCCGGTCAGCAGGGCCTCCAGCCATTGGATGAGCTCCCGTTTCTGTTCCGCCATCGACGGGGGCAGCTGCCCAATCACCTCGGCAAGCCCGGCCGCGGTCCAGCCATTGCCGCCACCCCAGAATTTCTTCCGGATCCAGGCTTTGCTCCCGTCGTCATAGATGTGGTACAGCATGCCGGCTTCCTCGTCCCACAGCTGTTTTCTGGCACCACGGAATTGCCGGACCGCCTCCTCGAACTCGCCAAGCGCGGCGAAGGCGGGCGGCGCCATGTAGGTGCAATCCGACCAGAACTGGGGTTGATCGATGACATGGTACAGCGTGCCTTCTCCATCCCGCGGCGCGTTCTCATAGGCGTAGCGCTTCACGTTTTCCACGGCGTTCACCAGCTTGGGATCGCCGGTCTCACGGGCCGCATACACCAGCAGCGGTGTGTGGGCGATGGCGTCGGTGCTGGCCGTGCACTCCTCCACCATGCCGGGACGGCCGTCCGGGCGCTGCCGCAGCGCGGAATCCTTGGCAAAGAGGATGGCCAGGTCGCGTTTCCCGGCATGGATGAGCGCGCGGCCGCCCACCGCGTGTTCCCAGCATTGCCGCTGCATGCAGAGCATGGCCGTGATCGCCTTGTTGATCCGTTCGGTTCGTGTCATGCTTCCCCTCCGTGTTGCCGGTTCCGCCACAAGCGGAACACGCTTTCCCAATGTGTGAATGGCTGCGTCTATGGATTGGACCCCTCGTTATTTGTCGGAATGTCCGGACATATCGTATCGCAGTTCAACACGTTTGGAAAGGGGGAAAAGCCATTCCGGATCAGATTCTTCCGACATAGCTGTGGGTGACCATCGGCACTTCGAGCCATCCGTCGACCGCATGGGTCTGGAACACCTGTCGAAGCGCAGCGGTGAACGCCACATGCGCGGATTCGGATGGCAATGGCGCATACGACGCGGACAGGGCGGTACCGACAAACGCCTCCTCGTCAAGCAAGCGGTTGTTCTGGAAACACCGCATCTCGCAGACACCATCCCTGAAAAAATCCAACACCCGATGCGCTTCGATGCGCTCCTGACTTGAAAACCCGGTAAAACCAGGGCAGTGGGCATGACAGGCCTCCGCCCAATCAAGGGTAACCGGCGCATCGGGCACCCGGCTGTTCCAGACCAGAACAACCATGCCATCGGGCTTGAGGATGCGGGAAAACTCCTGCTGCGCGCGATGGGGATCGAACCAATGGAAGGCCTGTGCCACAACGATGAAATCCACACATTGTTCTGGAAGCGTGGTGTCCTCGGCCGTTCCCTCGAGCGCCACAAACCCGCAGCTGTCGCCGCAGGCGTCCATGCAGGCCAGCCGCATGCCCCGGTTGGGTTCGATGGCATAGACCGTTTTCACCCGGTCGACCAGCGCGCCGGTGAGAATCCCTGTTCCCGCGCCGACATCCGCCACACAGGCGTCCGCGGAAAACCCCACTTCGGAAAACAGGTATTGGAGAAAACGGTCCGGATAGGAGGGACGGTATTTGTGGTAGACGTCTGCCTTGTTTGAGAATTTCCCGGTGTTGTCCATGATGTCTTCCTCCGATGTCGGGACAGGACCTGTGGTGTGCGCACCCGGCGCGTATCGCCAGGAGACGGGTTCCCATTGGCCGATGGGAAAACCGGTGGGTCCCAGTATATCAGACATGGGGAGATTTGGAAATTGGACAGGTACACAATTGTGGCCGGGCATGATACACCTGCCACAGCAAGACGCACAAGACGGGATTCAATGAGGATGGGCGAACGGGAAGGCGGGGCGGGACTTG
>JAKQNG010000070.1 GCA_029565915.1 Deltaproteobacteria bacterium | reverse complement strand
GCACCGGCGCCGGCACCCAGATACAGGCCACCGTCCCAGTAGTGGTCATTGTGGACGCTCTCTTTTCCCCTCTTCGCGTAGTTGGACACTTCGTAGCGGACCAACCCGTTGGATGCGAGCACCTCCCCCACGCATTCCCACATCCGTGCGCGGAGGTCGTCATCGGGAAACACCAGATCGCCCATGGCCGACAGTGGCGTTCCCGCCGCGACGGTGAGTTCGTAGGCGGACACGTGGTCTGACCCCAGGGCCAGCAATGCGGCCAGTTCGTCCTGCAGACCTTGAAGTCCCTGCCCGGGGGTCCCGTAGATGAAATCCACGCTCACATTCTCAAAACCGGCGGCCCGGGCATCCGCCACGGCGGTTCGCGCCTGCTGCACGCTGTGGCGCCGGCCCAGAAAGGACAGTCGTCCGTCGCTCATTGCCTGTACGCCGATGGACATCCGGTTGACCCCCGCCCCGCGCAGTACCGCCAGCCAATCCGCATCCGCATCGCCGGGATTCATCTCCACCGTCACCTCCATCCCCGTGTCCGGACGGACCCTCGCAGCGGCCAGCATCTGAATCAACAGGTCCGCCGGCAGCAGGGACGGCGTCCCGCCCCCCACATACACGGACACCGGTACGCCGGACACCACCCGCTGCCGGGCCTCGATTTCGCGGACGACCCGCTGCGCATAGCGCGCCACGGGCGGATCGGCCTCGGCGGAGGACACGAAATCACAGTAAATGCAGCGGCTCCTGCAGAACGGAATGTGGACGTAGACGGACCATGTTTCCACGGAGGAGGAGGCCGGCGATGGACGAAGGTCAGTCACCGACAAGCAGGTCAGTGCCCCGGACGGTTTCTTCCAGAGACAACAGCGTGGCCGACGAGGCGTTTCTGCGCCATCCCGGCGCGACCCGCGCAATGAGGCTGACCACATTGCGGGCGCTGTCTTCCACATCCGACGGGGACACGGCGTCCTGCGTCAGACGGCGACCAACCCAGGTGATCCCATCCAGGATCACCTGTTCCAGATAATCGGGATTGCTGAGGAATGCCGATTCCGCCGACGCGCATCCATCCAGGCGGGCCCGCAGATCTTCGTCCACCGCGAAACCGAGGAAAAAAAACCGGGAAGATGACATGGAAAAAAATTACCAGACGAGATTGCTGGCCCGGCGCAGACGGGGCGTCTGCTGGACCTTCTTTTCGAACTTCCTGCAATCCAGACAGGAGAACGATCGCCACCGCTTGGCCGATGCTTCGTTCAGACACTTGTCATAGAACTTGCAATCATCCTTGCGGTGCAGCGAAATCTCACGGATATCGAGTGTCTCATCCAATCGTTTCATGAATCACCTCTCATTTTCATGCCCCCGGCGGCAAAAGCGCGCAGATTATACGGGAAAATTCCCGTCGGGCAATTTATTTTACATGAGTGAAAACCGGTTTGCCGAACTTTCTGCACCAATGGGGCAGAAAAACAAAAAACGTTCAGATTCCAAACGGTTATAACATAAACGTCTGTTCAGGAGGGCATCTGGACGCCGCCGACGAGATCCCCGGGAACGAGTTGCCGTGCATCGCAATATTTCTGTAAATCTTCAATAATATCAATCATCGCGATGGGACTGGCAAAACTGGCGGTCCCCACCTGCACGGCAGCAGCGCCGGCGAGCAGAAACTCCAGTACATCCCGCAGACAGACGATGCCGCCCATTCCGATGACGGGAATCTGAACGGCCCGGTGGACCTGGTACACCATGCGCACGGCCAGAGGCCGGATGGCCGGGCCTGACAGGCCACCGAACCCCACCCCGAGGCGCGGCCTGCGCGTCTCCACGTCGATGGACATCCCCTTAAAGGTATTGATCAGAGACACTGCATCGGCGCCGGCCCCTTCCACGGCCTTTGCCACCTCGGCGATATCCGCAGCTTCCGGGGATAGCTTGACAATCACGGGAAGCCTGGTTTTTTTGCGCACGGCAGCGGTCACCTCAGCGGCGGGTTTTCCGGACACACCAAAATGGATGCCTCCCGCCTTCACGTTCGGGCAGGAAATGTTCACTTCCAGCGCAGCAACGCCAGCTTCCGCATCAAATCGTTGCGCCAGCTCGGCGAATTCGGCGGCGCTGGTCCCGTAGGTGTTGACGATCACCGTGGCGTTCAGGGCCCGCAGCCTCGGCAGATAACTCGATACAAATACGTCATAGCCCACGTTCGCCAGCCCGATGGAGTTCAGCATGCCCGCGGGGGTTTCGCAGATACGGGGGGGCGGGTTGCCGGGTCGCGGGGCAAGTGAGATGCCCTTCACGCTGATGGCGCCGAGGCGGCTGATATCCATGATGTCCGCGTATTCCACGCCATAGCCGAAAGTGCCTGACGCGGCGATGACGGGATTGCGCAGGGAGAGCGGCCCGAGGGTCACGGCCAGTCGATTGGATGTGTCATTCATGGCGACCTCCGAAAATCCGCTGCGCCTCGAAAACGGGGCCGTCCGTGCAGACGTACTTGAAGTTGCCGTCCGGATCGATCACCGCGCAGCCCTTGCATGTGCCCATTCCACAGGCCATGGGGGACTCCAGCGCCACCTGGCAGGGAACGCCGCGTCGCGCGGCAATGGCGCCCACGGCTTCGAGCATCCGATGGGGACCGCAGGAGTAGACCGTGGTGGAATCGTCGAGCAGGCCGTCCAGCAGATCGGTCACCAGACCTCGATGGCCCACCGACCCGTCTTCCGTGGTGACGTGGAGCGTACAGATGTCCTCGATGTCTTCGCGGAGCGGCAAGTCGTCGGCCGTCCGCGCGCCGAAGAGAAAACGGGTGGGGATGCCCGACCGCTTCAGTTCCCGGGCCAGAAATACGAGCGGCGCAACGCCGACGCCGCCAGCGACCAGTACAGCGGTCCGGTCGGCGGATGGAAGGGTCCACGTATTGCCGAGGGGGCCGAGGACGAACAGGTCATCGCCCGGTTTCATGTGACAGAGGAGGCTGGTTCCTTTCCCCACATCCCGGACGAGCACAACGCCGGACGCGCCGGACGCCACCAGCGAAAAGGCCCGAGGAAGAATCGGATCGCTGCCCCAGTTTCCCCGAATCATGACAAACTGCCCCGGCTCCCCCGAAACGGGCCGTTGGCCGGTGAACGTCAGCGCGGCGTAGCCGGGTGCGACTCTCCGGATTTCACTTATCTTTGTTAGTTGGTACTGCATGGACCCGTTTGTACGGAGCGCCCCGCTGCTTGGCAAGGGCTGTTTTGTCCGACACTCAGCCGACATCCCGG
>JAKQNG010000066.1 GCA_029565915.1 Deltaproteobacteria bacterium | reverse complement strand
CACTCGGCCTCGATGCGCAACGGCGGCAGATCGGCATCGCTGTCGCTGTCGGCATCGCTGTCGCTGTCCGCATCGCTGTCACTGTCGCCATCGGTGTCCCCGTCCGAATCCCCGTCCGAATCCCCGTCACTGTCCGCATCGCTGTCGGAATCCGTGTCCCCGTCGGAATCGCTGTCCCCGGCCTCCGTCCCATCTGTCCCATCGGTCCCGTCCGTCCCATTGTTTTCCCCCGTGCAGCCGATGCTCCCGGACAGGAGCACAACCCACAGGACCAACCACTTTTTCATGAAACCTCCATTTCAAAGGCAGTGCACCGCTGCCATGAAAAACGGGTGGTTTGAAAAAACAGCCCGGATATCCACCTGATTCCGGCCGGCATCTGCCACCTGTCCAGGCATATGGAGGTGCAGTAATGAAAATGTTCATCAGGTTGATTTCACTGGTCCTGTTGTCTGCCGTTACCGCGATGGTCGGGTGCAATGGCAGTCAGGGAGATGACACGGACAACGATGGCACGGATTCCACGGTGGATGGCGACACCGACTCCGACGGAGACAGCGATGGGGATTCGGACGGAGACAGTGACAGCGACGGGGATTCGGACGGAGACAGTGATTCGGACAGCGACGGCGACAGCGACTCCGACAGCGACACGGATTCGGAGGAAGGACCGGTCCGCCGGCCGTTTGTCAACACCTACGACGGCGGCAGAACCACAACGGTCAGCCTGAATGCCGACTGGCGCTTCCATGCCGGTGAAGCGGATGGTGCGCAGTACACCGATTATGACGATTCGTCGTGGACCGCCCTGGATGTTCCCCACGACTGGAGCGTCGCCCTGCCCTTCAACCAGTATTCGGCAGCCGGCTCCGGCGGCGGCTACCTGGATGGCGGCGTCGGCTGGTACCGCAAATCCTTTACCCTGCCCGCGGACAGCGCGGGACAGCGCCTGTTTGTCCAGTTTGACGGCGTCTACATGGACAGCACCGTGTGGCTCAACGGCTCGCAGATCTGCGCGCGTCCCTACGGGTACGCATCCTTCGAATGCGATTTCACATCCCACGCCATTTCCGACGGCGAAAACGTGCTCGCGGTCCGGGTGAACAACCAACTGCCCAGCAGCCGCTGGTATTCGGGCAGCGGCATCTACCGCCACGTGTGGTTGAAAACGGTCCATCCGGTTCACGTGGACTACACCGGCTCGGCCGTCACCACTCCGACAATCAACGCCGGCAGCGCAGACGTGCACATCCGCGTCCGGGTGCGCAACGACACGGCCGTGGGACAGTCCATCACCGTATCCAATGCCATCCGCAACGCCGACGGCGACGAGGTGGCCACCACCGCGCCCACCACCCACACCGTGGATGCATGGGGCACGGCGGACATCGCGCAGACCGGCACCGTCACCTCGCCCTCCCTGTGGTCCGTCTCATCGCCCACCATGTATGACGCGGTCACCACCGTGTCCGTGGACGGCGTCCCCGTGGATACCTACACCACGCCCTTCGGCATTCGCTACTTCGCCTTCGATGCGAACACCGGGTTTTCGCTGAACGGCCAGTCCATGAAGCTGAACGGCGTGTGCCTGCACCACGACCTCGGCGCCCTGGGTGCAGCGTTCAATTACCGCGCCATGGAGCGACGGTTTGAAATGCTCAAAGAAATGGGCGCCAACGCGGTGCGCACGTCCCACAATCCACCGGCGCCGGAGTTCCTGGATCTCGCCGACCGCATGGGATTCCTGGTCATGGATGAGGCCTTTGACATGTGGTACGCCGAAAAAACCGAATTCGACTACGCGCGATTCTTCAATGAGTGGTCGGAAACCGACATTCAGGACATGGTGACCCGGGATCGCAACCATCCGAGCATCATCATCTGGAGCATCGGCAACGAAGTTCCCCAGGCCGGCGATCTGACCGTTGCGGGACGGCTGATAGATGCGGTCCGTGAAGTGGACGACACCCGTGCCGTCGGACAGGCGTTTGCCGCCTGGGCCTACCACGAAAACACTGCCGGCATCGAAGACGTCGTGGGGTTGAACTACAGTCCGGGCCTGTACGACTCCCAGCACAGCACCCATCCCGACTGGAAGTTCTTCGGCAGCGAAACCTCCTCCGCCGTCCGGAGCCGGGGCGTCTACAACGGCTACAACACGCAGTGTTCGTCCTATGACGACCACATCGTCGGCTGGGGCCAGACCGCAGAGGATTCCTGGCGCGATGTAAACACGCGGGACTGGATTGCCGGAGAATTCATCTGGACCGGCTTCGACTACATCGGCGAGCCCACCCCATACGAGTGGCCCGCCAAGAGCTCCTATTTCGGCATCATCGATACGGCCAACTTCCCCAAGGACATTTTTTATTTCTACCAGAGCCGGTGGAACTGGGACGGGCCCACCATGGTGCACATCGTGCCCATGGACTGGACCAACTGGAACAACGGACAGAACGTGCGCGTGTTCGTCTACAGCAACGCCGACAGCGTGGAGCTCTTCCTGAACGACACTTCCCTGGGCTCAAAAACCGTTGATCCGGAAGAGGGCCGACTGGAATGGTCCGTCAGCTTTGCACAGGGAACGCTGGAGGCGCGGGCCCGGAAAAACGGCGCGGTGGTGGTGACCGACACGGTCCGGACTGCCGGTGCGGCGGCAGGACTCTCCCTGTCGGTGGATCGGAATGCCATGGCCGCGGACAGGCGGGATCTGGTGTTCGTTGAAGTGGACGTCGTCGACGCAAACGGCATCCTCGTGCCCCGGGCCGACAACCTGATCCATTTTGCGGTGGAAGGTCCCGGCACCATCGTCGGCGTGGACAACGGGGACGCCATCAGCCACGAGTCCTACAAGGCCAGCTCCCGCTCCGCCTTCAGTGGCAAGGTGCTGGCGATTGTCCAGTCCACCGGGGAACCCGGCGAAATCACGGTCACGGCAACGTCTGACGGGCTGACTGAAGCAGATGTACAGATCACCGCTGAGTAGATGCATGGTTTATAAAAGGAGATCCCATGATGCGTTTGATGAATGAACAACTGATTCTTCTCTCCCTCATTTCTGTGTTGTCCCTCGTCGGCTGCGCGGATACCGACGGTGGAAGCACGGACGGTGACGCGGACGCAGACAGCGACGGGGATACCGACACCGACACCGACAGCGACACCGACACCGACACCGACACCGACAGCGACACCGACAGCGACA